>DATGXQ010000052.1:0-7951 GCA_035298905.1 Nostocaceae cyanobacterium
TCACCCTCGCCCAAACCTATAAATTAGCCGGAATTATCGCCACCAACACCACAATTAGTCGAGAAGGACTCAAAACCCAAATTATCGAAACCACAGGCAAATCACCTCAACAAGAGGCCGGCGGAATCAGTGGCGCACCATTACGCCACCGTTCCACAGAAGTAATTCGCTTTATTTGGCAACAAACCCAAGGACAAATCCCAATTATTGGTGTAGGTGGGATTTTTTCAGCAGAAGACGCTTGGGAAAAAATCACTGCTGGCGCTAGCTTGATCCAAGTTTATACAGGCTGGGTTTATGAAGGCCCCCTAATGGTGCGCCGTATTCTTACAGGTTTACTCACCAAACTAGAAGAAAACGGACTCACCTCCATTAGTGGGGCTGTAGGGTTAGCAGCAACAACACACAATCAAGCGCAAAAATGAACTTGGAAAACTGGGAGTTTGCCATTTTTTAGCTTTCCTCTACAGGGAAAAACTCCCTAGTCTTGCGAGAATAGCTCCAAGCAATTCCATCAGGATCTTTGCTACGAGTCCATTCAGGAAAATCTGGATCATTACGCCGTTTATAAACTGTACTGGAATAAACATTCAGCCGTTTAGCTAGTTCTGACTGGATGAGAGAGCCAAAAACTAACTGCTTTTCTAGGGGTTTTTTGACTTCCTCGTGGTCAGTAGAGGAAGTTAAAGATTCGGGTTGAACCTCCTCTGCTGGGGGTGGAGCTAAAAGAGATAGGGCAGTTTTGCTGAGTGGTTGAGCAGCAACTTCCTTCACTGGTTCGCTACTATCAAATATGCTGCCCAGAATACTAGCGGTTAGAAAATAGTATGACTGACCCTCAACTTCCGAGTTCAGTACATTAGCACCAAATTCCGTAGCCTTGCTATCTAGATAGCGTTTTGCCACCGTCCCCGAAAAATTACCCTTAGCTGCCAAATCCACAGGTGTAACTTTCCCCTGGTTTTCCCGAACCAACTGATAGAAAATAGGGTTCACTTGCTCACACCACTTTTCCCATCTGTACTGCTGCCAAAGTTTCACCCCAATGAGCAGCAGTAAAGCTATCAGTAAATATCTCCAGGTGGAAACCAGGAAAACAATTAAGAACGAAATTGGCAAAATTAGAACGAGAAAACCCTTCCCACTGCCTTCTAATGTTTTTTCACTCATGCTGATCATGACAAGTGAATCTAGCGAAATAATATATTATCTTGGCAAAAATTGGGACATTTTTTTGTATCGACTGGCAAAATTAAGGCAAATTATTTGGCAAAAGCCAGATTCAGTAAGCTTTATACAACAATACAACTGTAAATTATCTGCCTAAAGCTGGATAAATTTGCAAATTTTTTGCCTAGTTAGTAAAAATCAGCAAATCAAGCAGAAATCAATTTATAACTATAAATAATAATTATTTCTCAGTCTGTCCAGCAAAAAAACAGCAGGAAAACAAAGAATATTAAACGCGCTCTTAAATGCATATCCAACGCCAACATTTAAGAGCCAAAAATATTTGGTTTAAACTAACTTAAGAGCATAACTATGGGGTCTAATACCAAATCCTCATTTGAAAACCCACTTTTGCCCTAACGACTGGAAGTCGCGGCACTTTCCGCAAAGTCCGCCTACGCGGACTAATTTATAAGGGGGGTAATAAAACAGGATTTGGTATAACAAAAAAGTTTGATAGAGTTCATAACACTCACTTATTAGCAGTGAGAGAGTCAGAAGATAGCACCTGCGCTAATGTTAGCTTAATTGCTACCATGCGTAGAGCAATGTAAAATATTGCTACAACCTAATTTCTGACATCATTGCTAATACTAATTCAATGAGTTTTGAACTTACTTGTAACGTCAAAGCTTTACCCATCTTAATGCTTTGCGATAGTGTCACGTCAAACCACCTACAGAAAATCACCGTCAACTATTTGCATGAGTAGTGATACCAATTCAAAATTCAAAATTCAAAATGGGGAATACCGGATTTGACCAGGGTTTGACGATTTATATCTGTTACAATCTTTTAGTTAATTGGTATGAAAAGTTGGGAAAAACTACCCGCAGACATCTCCACACCAGCAATAGCACAGATTTGGTGGTATGAATGGCTAAAACGCAACCCCACCCAAACCCATGAAGCGATTATTCAAGGACGCTTAACCCATGAAATGGCTGCACCTGTGGGCAAAATGGATCAGCAAGCATGGAATTTGCTGTTTCAAGAAATGCCGATCGCTGCAATGTTGCGAAACTTAGGTTCTTTAACAGAAATTGGGGTATTACGAGCCGATGAACCAGCTAATCTACAGCGTGTAGAATCAGTTTTGAATCACCCTGAACATCTGCGTAAAGGTCGCATCCATCCTATAGACGTGTGAAAAGCCCTGAAGACATATCAATCAGGTGGTAGTTTAGGACGGAGTAGCAAGACTTGGAAGCCTGTACCCTGCATCATTGATGTTTTAGAAAAGTCTGTTGAACTGTCTTTTGATGTGGTCGAACCCACCGGAAAAGTATTTATGCACGCTGTTGATATTTCCGGTTCAATGGGTAGCTACGTTGCAGATATGGCGCTGACTTGTTGTGAAATCGCCACCACAATGGCATTAGTCACAGCCAAGGCGGAAAAAACTACATGATTCGTGGTTTGTCCACTGAGTTTGTAGATTTAGAGATTACAGCCAAAGACAGTTTTAGTTCTGCGGTAGCGAAAGCCAGTAACTAAAACTTTGGCGGAACTGATGCTTGTGCAGCTTATGACTGGATGATTAAAAACAAGTTCAAAGCCGATGTGATTTGCTTCTGGGCTGACTCGGAAAGCTGGGCAAACAGTTATAAACATTCTAGTCAAGCATTAGCGGAATATCGTAAAAAGGTTAACCCCAATGCTAAAGCGGTGTATGTGACCTTAGCACCGTATCAAATTACATTAGTAGATCCTCAAGATCCATTGTCTTGGGATTTTGGAGGTTTTGACCCTGGTACACCGCGAGTTATCCAGATGATAGCCCAGGGTGAAGTTTAGCCACGACGGAAGGGTGAAGAGTGAAGGCTTTACCCTTCTTTTTATTTTATGATTTGTTTTGGTGAATATAATTAATGGCTATTTTATAAAAGTTAAAATTTTGACTACCATTCCCACTGGTAATTATCCCATTTAGTTGTATTTACGTTATCTAACAGAACATCATCATGCTGTTCTGCCATTTTCGCAAAAGCTTCATCCCACCCCAACCGCAGTTTTTGTGCTGGACGAATGATTAAGCGATCATCATTCACCTCTATTTCTACTTCGTGATGCTGTTGTGCCATTTTTGCAAAATCTTTTTCCCATCCAATGCCTAATTTTTGTGCTGGACGAATGATTAAGCAATCATCATTGACTTCTATTTCTAATTCGCTTATGGTGATAAGTCCAGCTTGGCAAGCAATGATATCATTAACTTTATGGGAATTCACTTTATTAGCAATCAATAGGGCAGTTTCAAAAAAATATTGGCTAACTTTAAAACTTCTTTGAGAATATTCATATTCTTTTTTACTCTCTTTCTCATTATATATTATTTTATCAATTAGTGCTAAAATATGTGTATATAATCCAAGTTGATAAAGTGTTACACCTAAAATTTTATAGCCCTCGATATATTCAAAAACCATTTTACTAGCGCACTGAAAAAATAAATTATCTGCTACTTTTGGATTAGATGCAAGTTCTTCAAATGAATTTACATGATAGAATTCCATAGAATGATATATAATTTCTAATACAATCTTTTCTAGTTGTGTCAGATTATTATTAACACTCTTCTCTGCATTCTCTATATTTATATATGTCTGTTCTTGATTATTTTTAGCTTGAGTAACAATTATTTTTGGCACAAAGTCTTGGGAATTTTGAAATTCTGATACAAACTTAGACCAAAATATTCCTGCTTCCCTGTGGGATTTTTCCCAATCTCCATTTAATTCTTTGAGCCTTCTTTTTGCTTCTTGAGCAATAACTTCAAGTAAATAATGTTCATCTTTATAAACCTCTAGTAAATATAAGTCTATTAATTTCTTCCTGCATCTATCTCTAATGTTGATATTTGACTCATCCCACAATAAACATATCACTCCTTGTTTGGGTATTTTATTATATCTATAACATCCTAACCGACATAAGAGTTTATAAGCTTTAATATCAGTTTTTTCTAATCTATTAAATTGACTTGCAACTAAATCTTCTAAATCTCTTTCAATTAATAAATCTCCTTTATTTTCTTTCCAGTAGCTTTCTAAATCACCATGACATGGATTATCTTTAATTGCACCACAAAGGATTCTCATTGCTGTAGGATTACCACCATAAGCTGTGTGCATCTCACTAATAGATGATGAATCAACAGCAATGTTGTGATGATTAAAGAATATTTTCCATGAATCTTCATCTAATCCTGAAATTGCTAAGGGTTCTACAGTAACTTTAGATTCTTTTAAAGGTTCTCGACTGGTAATTAAAGTAATAGAGTTAACATCAGAATCTGATAAAGTTCTCAATAATTCTAAATATCGGTGATGAGATGCGATGAATTTACCTTGTCCATCTAAAGCAGTTTCAAGATTATCAATAAAAATCAATCTTGGTTCTGTTTTTAACTGACTTTTCAGATCCTCTAGCATCAACATAAAATCTGTTTCATCTGAGTTGAGCCATTTTTTTACCTTTGCTTCTACAGGAGTGATATTTTCAGGTTGTATTGGTAACTCTATTTCCCAAACTGGTAAACCTAATTTTTTTATGAATCTTTTAGCGAGAGTAGTTTTACCAACTCCACCTTTACCATAAATGCCAATAATGTTCTTACCTTGCTTAACTAATTTGTCAAGATGCGTAATATCTGTTTCACGTCCTATAAAATTATAGTCAATTAACTCATTAATTACTTGCGGTTGTGTTTGTGATTCTGCGAATTCATCAGAGGCTTTTGTATTTGATTGATTAAATATTTCTGTTAGTTCAGACAATTGAATTTCTAAAGCTATAGCTATTTTTTCAAGTGTTTCTAATTGGGGTTGAGCAGTATAACCGTTAACGATTTTACTAATAAGACCTTTATTTAAACCGGTGACTTGTTCAAGTTTGTATTGAGTAAATTGTTTTTCGTCAAGTAGCTTTTTAAAAGCTTCTCCAGTTTCTTTACTTTTTCTTACCCGTTTAACCACTGCTGTTTAACCCCTCTGTTCAACTCTGTTCAACCGTTGCACGTTCAACTAGTTGCACACGTACAACTATTCAAATTATAAAATATGAACCAAGATAGTTAATAGAAAGTTACACAAAAATTTTAAGGAGTCATTCAGATGACAAAGGTAAAACAACAGCCAGAAGCTATTCAACTAGAATTACTCAAAAAAACTTTACATGGTTGGCAACCTGCATTTTCTATGGATGTATCTTACAATTTTACAACTGAGCAAATAGAACAGCGTTTTGGTATTTCCCGTCAAGAATTATATAAAATTAAGAGTAAACCTTTTTATTGGCATTCCTCAATTTTGGTTTTTCTACATATCCAGAAAAATAAATGGCAGGTTTACAATATTAAGCCTGTGGGATTTGGTGATGTATTAACGGCTTGATATGAAAATAGGATAAGTTGGTTAATACACGCCTGATAATTTTTAGAAGTGCGATCGCTTCTCATTTTCCAGCAGGGCTATTTCGTTCTTGACATAGAAGCCCTAAAATCAATTTTGGGCTAATAGCTCAAGTCCGTTAAAACGGACTAAATTCATCATTAATAGTCGGCTTGAGCCGAGTTGTTCTATGAGCCTGAGACTAAACTCTGAGGTAGAATGAATGAGAATGAAATAGCCCTGCATTTTCCAGCAGCGATCGCTCTTTGCTAAAATATCCACAGAGGAGATTATACAATGGCAAAGTTAGACGAATATCGAGAATATATTCAAAAAGTATTAACAGAATATGCTCAACTTCGCACACCTAAAAATAAAGATGATGAGTTAGAATTACAAACTGTTTTTGATCCTAAACATGATCATTATCAGTTAATTTATGTTGGTTGGGATAAGGGAAAACGAGTTTTTGGGCCAGTCATGCATCTAGATATTAAAAATGAGAAAATTTGGCTGCAATGGAATGGTACAGAAGATGATATTGCTGAGGAATTAGTAAATTTAGGTGTGCCAAGACATGATATTGTAATCGGATGGCTTACTCCTTCTATGCGGAAGTTTACAGATTTTGCTGTGGGTTAGTTTTGATTTCCCTGAAAATAGGAAAGATTTGCTAATTTTTCTGTATAATCAATACTGATTTTAAAATTGGACTTTACCAGTAAATACTATACCGCAAAGAAGATGGATTCGTGTACCTGAAAAAGCTGCTAAACCTAAAGTTCCTGCTATTGATAATTTAATTATGATGCCCAAGGGGTAGTAGGATTATCATAATCATCTTCTATTTCTAGAGATAAGCTACCTAATTGATTATTTGGTGATAATTTTACTTCTTCTTGAATAGTAGGTAAATTATTTAAGGCAGCTAATACTTCTGATGCAGATTGATAACGTTTATGATAATCATCTAACACCATTTTAGTTAGAATTTCTGCTAAAGGTGGGCTAACTATTGCTTGATGAATCCATTTAACTTCACCATCAATATCTCTTTGTAATTCGTGGGGAGGTACACCTGTTAAGGCCCTAATCCCAATCATTCCGACTGCGTGAATATCACTATTGTATTGAGGTCGGCCAAAACATTGTTCGCTTGGTGCATAACCTTTTGTACCGATACCTATAGTAAAGGCACTTTGTTCTTGAGAGTCTAGGATTTGGGTACTGACTTCTTTCACAGCACCAAAATCAATTAATACTAATTTTCCGTCAGATTCACGACGGATAATATTATTGGGTTTGATATCACGATGAATTACACTATTACCGTGAACAAAAACTAAGATTTGTAAGAGGTCTTTTAAAATACCAATTACTAAATTTTCACTCAAGGGTTTACCTAATGGTAGTTCTTTACTGAGAGGATGACCAAGGATAAGTTCTTGCACTAAATAAAATTCTTGGTCTTCTTCAAAATAGGCTAAAAGATATGGTATTTGGTTATGTGTTCCTAATTTTTCTAAGGTTTTAGCTTCGGAACTAAATAAACGTCTAGCTAGTTCTAAACTTTCTGCTTTAGTATTAGCTGGTTTTAATTGTTTAACTACACATTGGGGATGGTCTGGACGTTGGATGTCTTCAGCAATATAGGTTTCACTAAATCCACCAGCACCAAGAACTTTAATAATTTTGTAACGACTGCCGAGAATTTTGCCATTGACGGCTAAATCTCTTTGTTTTACTAAGTCTTGTAGGTCTTCATGTTGGCTGAGAATTTCTTGAACAACTGAGGATGATTGATATTTTTGAAATACTAGCAACCATTGTTGTTTTTTCATTTTCTCTACAGCTACTTCTACCCCTAGATAGGAAATCCCACTAAAGGCGATCGCTATCATTGGGATGGCAGTGGGAAAAATTACTTGACCTTGAATAAAGCTAAAGTAACTTATTCCTCCCCAAACACCAGCTAATACTAGACTAAACAGCAATCTTTTTGTTCCTTGTTTGTTTTTGGAGACAATAAAAGCACTGCTACCCACCAGTAGCAGCACAAATAAACTATTTAAACTGGGACTTTGGATCGCTGGTGCGATCGCTTTATTTTGCATTAAAGTGGCGATCGCATTGGCATGTATTTCCACCCCGGCCATTTTTTCTGAATAGGTCGAAACAGCTACAGGATGAAAATCCTGACTTAATTTAGCTGTAGCACCAATCAAAATTATTTTGTCTTTAAAGACTTTTCCCTGTTGTAAATAATTGTTCCAGTTGTCTTGATCGAGTACATACCACAAAGGATACGTGGTAAAAGTTTCTGTAGACCC
>DATGXQ010000053.1:0-6758 GCA_035298905.1 Nostocaceae cyanobacterium
AACACCTATTCAAAATTTAAAATTCAAAACTATAGCAATCCGATTTGAGTTGTGAACTGACTTGCGGAGAGAAGGGAACAGGGAACAGGGAACGGGCAACAGGGAAGAGAGAACGAGTTGTACTGATTTTTTTCAAAAATCAAACCGGATTCCTATATTCTGTTTAATAAGAAAAGCATCTAGATAAATCTAACGACTTAAACAGAAATATTTTTTGAGAGTTTGAACTTTTTACCTAATCAAAATCTTGTTAGCATGGGACTATTTAGAAAGTAGTTGGATGAGATATAAATATTTTATACATGATTTGAAAGTTGAATTTAATTGCACATGAGATATAGTTTATTTAAGCTGCAACAAATATATAATTAATTATAGGTTACTGTTAGTAAGTATATAGGATGATATAGAGAATAATCAACTGAATATATTTACAGATATACAGCACATTGGGGGTAAATGAAGTACAAAAGTTGATAACAAAGCCTGATACCAAAGGAGTTTCAACCTTCCTGTTCCCTGTTCCCCGTTCCCTGTTCCCTGCTGTATTACTAGAAACAGTGTGATCAAGGCAGTAGCCAGTTATCTTTAATATATAATTGTATGTATTTAGCCAAGTATAATGATGCATCGATTCTGGACTCAACAGGTAAGAATTGGCAAAATTAATCAATTATGTAGGACATATTGGTTAATAGCGATCGCCTTTGCCATTGTCGTGACACTAGAATACTTGACACCACCTCAATATGTGTTTGGTTATCTCTACACCGGGACAATTTTATTAGCTAAACCCCGCTTACATACCAAGGGTTTATTAGGCGTTACTTTAGCAGCAGCAGGATTAACCTTATTAAACTTGTTGATTCCCAAAATCGAAATAGTTGATCCCGCAACGGTAGCAAATCGGTTAATAGCTGTTTTAGCACTATTGGTAACAGGATATTTAAGCAATCGGAATAGACGCAACGAAGAAGCGATCGCCTACACCCAAGCCCAGTTAAAATCCCAAGAACAGCTGGCTAGAATGCGGGAAGATTTTGTTTCTACCTTAACTCATGATTTGAAAACACCCTTATTAGGTGCAATAGAAACACTCAAATCTTTTGAAAATGAGCAATTTGGTGAAGTAACACAGATCCAAAAGCAAGTGTTACAAACAATGGCACGTAGTCACCGGCAAACTTTACGTTTAGTGGAAACTCTCTTGGATGTTTACCGCAACGATAGCGAAGGATTAAAGCTACACTTAGCACCAGTAAACTTAGTTTCCATTGCGATGGAAGCCATGACAACTTTAACTGAACTAGCTAAAAATCGTCAGGTAGAAGTTAATTTGGACTACAAAGAATTAGATTTACATCATTACTATTGGATTAATGGGGATGGTTTACAACTGGGGAGAGTGTTTAGCAACCTGCTAATTAATGCCATTAACCATACACCCAGAGGCGGTAAAGTAGAGATAGTGGTAGAAGAGAACGCACTTGATCAAGTAGTAAAAGTGCTTGACAATGGTTCTGGGATGACAGAACAAGAGTTACCCCATTTATTTCAAAGATTTTATCAAGGAAATGGCGATCGACATGTATCAGGTTCAGGTCTTGGTTTATACTTAAGTCGGCAAATCATCGAAGCACACGGAGGGAAAATTTGGGCAGAAAATAATACACCGCGTGGTGCTTTATTTGCTTTCCGTCTCCCCGCTTTTCCTCCCCCTAGTTGAAATGAGAGGAAAATGTAAGAATTCAGGAGTCAGTAGTCAGTAGTCAGAATAGTTATCACACCAAGAATAGAAATTAGTAATATTTGGTGAAAATCATGTAACTTGATTCTCAAATTCTTTCTAATTCTGAATTCTGGATTCGGGATTCTGAATCCTTACGGGAAAATCGCTAATAACCCATGACAAATAACCAATGACTAAACTAAAAATATTACTTGTTGAGGACGATGAACTATTCCGGTTAGGTTTGCGAATGCGCTTACAACAAGAAACTGATTTAGAAGTTGTCGCAGAAGCAGAAGACGGAGAACAAGCTGTAGAATTAGCTAACTCTCAACCTCTAGATTTAGTTTTACTAGATATAGGTTTACCGGGAATTGGTGGAATAGAAGCTTGTCGGCAAATTAAACAACAACATCCATCTTTACCAATTTTAGTTTTAACATCTCGTTCTGATAAATCTCTAATCTTACGTTTAATTGGGATTGGATGCCAAGGTTATTGTTTAAAAGGTATTCCTTCAGAATCATTAATATTAGCTTTGCGTTCAGTGGCCGCAGGTGCTTCTTGGTGGGATAAAACGGCAACTGATGAAATTAGGGCAGTGGTTGATGAAAATTCTTTGCCAATTTTACTACCACCAAATACCATACCTCTAGAAAATCCTTTAACCAAGCGAGAACAAGAAATTTTAGCTTTGGTAGCAGCCGGTAAAAGTAATCAAGAAATTGCAGAAGTTCTCTACATTGCACCTGGAACTGTGCGTGTACATGTCCATGCAATTTTACAAAAATTGGCAGTACGTGACAGAACCCAAGCGGCTATTTTAGCAATTCAAAAAGGTTTAGTAGCAGCAGAATTATTAGTTAATTAAATATTGAGCCTTTGATTTTTTACCTTGTGAAGTTAACTTTGATGGGTGCGATAAACTCGCCAGGAACTTCTAAGATTAACTTTTTCGGCGTTGCTAATGGAGAGCCACTGCGGTAAGACCGCGCTGACTCACCAATGACGACCTTAAGAATTTTCTTCCACAGCGACCAGAACGACTGTGATATTGTCGTGTCCACCCTGTTCTTTTGCTGCTTCAATGAGATTGAGAGCTACTTTATCTAATAAAGGATTCTCTTGAAGATAGCCAGCGATTTGTTGATCAACGAGTTCTTCCGTTAGTCCATCGCTACATAATAACAAGCGATCGCCACTTTTCAGATCCAAGGGTTGAACTTCGATTTGGCTTAAGTCTTCTCGACCTAAACAGCGTGATAACACATGGCGAAAAGGATGCATTCTGGCCTCTTCCGCAGTGATATCACCAATTTTAATCGCCCTGGCTACCCAGGTATGATCATCGGTAATTTGCTCTAGCTGAGAGTTACGGAGGCGGTACAATCGAGAGTCGCCGATATGAGCGCACAGGGGTGGTTCTGGGGCGCGGAACACCACTACTACTACTGTAGTTCCCATATCTGCCCGCTCTGGGTGGTTTTGCTGGTCTTGCAAAATTGCTTCGTTAGCTTCCCACAGAGCCAGTTCTAATAATTCTTGGGTAGACTTAGAAGATTGCCAATTTGCTTCCAAACATGCCCTGATTTCTTGGGTAGCAATGCGACTAGCTTCTTCACCACCTGCATGACCCCCCATCCCATCAGCGACGATGAAAAAACGCCCTGTTGGGTCGATATAGTAGGCATCTTGATTATTAGAACGTATAAGTCCCGGATCACTAGAACCCGCGAAATGAGTTTTCATATATTTTTCACAAACTTGGCCAACATTAATACATTCGATCAAAACGGTCGAGGCGTAAAAGCAGACGGATCAATATTACTGAGACAGCAACCGCAATTAAACCAGCCACTACGGCTAACCATAGATAATGGTTAACTAAGAGAATAGTAGCAGAAAGGGTAAATCCACTGATGATCACGGCGTAGCTCATTCCCAATTGAATATTGGTCTGTCTACGGAGTAAACGTTCTGTTTCCAGAGAACGCACTCGCATCCGGATATCCCCCCGCTCTAATTTATCAAGTGTATCCTCTAGTCTGCGTGGTAATCCCAGAGCGGTGCTGCTGACTTGTACAGCTTGACGGCTTAACTCATTCAAGAAACTATTCCCCTCAGAACTATTAGTGTTCATTAGCTGCATAGCGTAAGGTTTGGCAACTTCCATAAAGTTAAATTGGGGATCTAAGCCTTTGCCTACCCCCTCTAGGGTGGAAAAAGCCCGCATCACAAAGGTAAAAGTGGCGGGAAACCTAAATGGCTGATTGTAAGCGATTTCATACAGGTCATCACTAATAGCCGCTACTGATTGGTTTTCAAAGGGTTTATCCATGAAGTTATCCAGCATATACTGGACTGAGCGCCGCACGGGTCCCATATCTTCCACAGGAGCGATCGCTCCCAAATCGATCAGTGATTTAACGACGCGATCGCCATCCTTTTGAGCGATACCAAATAGGGTTTCCATCAACCCTTCCCGCACATTGGACTTAATCCGCCCCATCATGCCAAAATCGTAGAAAATTAAAGCACCATCGGGACTGACCGCTAAATTACCAGGGTGGGGATCAGCATGGAAGAAGCCATTATTGAGTAGTTGGTGTAAATAAGCTTGAGCGCCATAACGAGCGATCGCCTTACGGTCAATACCCGCCGCTTCTAAAGCTTCGTATTGGCTAATTTTAATACCAGGGACGTACTCTAAAGTCAAGACTCTTGATGAAGTGTAACGCCAATAGACTTTTGGTACTTTCACCCAATCATACTCCCGGAAGTTGCGGCGAAAGGTATCCGCATTCCGTCCTTCATTGAGATAATCAATTTCTTCCCAGAGAATGCGACAACATTCTTCATAAATCCCCAGCCAATCCCGTCCCTTACCCCATTTAGGATGGTTTTGGAAATAGCGAGCGATTCCCTTGAGAATTTTTAAATCAATTTCAAATAGCTTTTTCAATCCTGGACGTTGTACTTTAATGACAACCTGTTCACCAGAATGTAAAGTTGCCTTGTGTACTTGTCCTAAACTAGCCGCAGCTAGAGGGACTGGTTCAAAATTTTGGAACAGTTCAGGAATTTTCTTACCTAATTCTTGCTCAACAATTGCTTCTACTTGGTCGTAACCAAATGCCGGAACCCGATCCTGCAACTTGGATAGTTCCTCCACATACTCACTGGGGAAGATATCCGCACGGGTAGAAAATAACTGTCCAATCTTAATAAAAGTCGGACCCAAATCGAGGAAAGTATTACGAATCCAGATAGCTTGCGCCTTACGTCTAGCAGCTTGCTTGGCTTCCGTGACACCACCGACATAACTCCAAGCCTTGTTATAGCGCCAAATTTTAAACATTAAGGTCAAGACAAAAGACCAAATATCGATAAAGCGCCGTCTGCTAGAGTAGTTTTCACGATTCCAACGGTATGCCTTATCTGAGTAACTTTGTTCCATAAGTGGTGCGTACCGATGGGTTCTTACCGAATCACTGATAACAACTGACACTCTAATTCCTAACTACTGGTGTTGATGTTTGAGCAAAAACCGTTTTGAGTGCTTTTGGGTTTAGTAATCCCACACAACCAGGCATGGTCAGAGAGTACCTGTTAGCTAATTTAATATATTCTGCCCTCTCCAGAGAGAATAATTACCAGAGAATTTCTCGCCTGATGCCAGATTACCAAACCCAAAAGCCCCTCAGTTAAGTTTGCTCAGTATTTATAAAGGATTATTGCTGCGATACTTCTGTAATTCAGTTCTCAAAAGAGCGATTTCTGCCCGTAATTCATCAATTTCCGCTTGTAAGTCAACTGAACCCGCATTAGCTTGACCATCACCAGTTGTACCAGCTTCGGTTGCTTCCGCAGCACGTTCAGCGCGTGCTATCACTTCTTTTGTGAACTGGTGTAGTTGCTCTCGAACTTCAGCATCAAACTTACCAAATTCGCTCAAAGCGTCAGTCAAAGCCACTTCCAGGCGTTCACCAATCACTTCAGCTACCGCTCTACCAACAAAAAAGGCTTGCACTAGTGGATTACTCATAAATTTTTGTTACGTTGCTCCGCAAGAGAATTATAACGTGCAGGTATGGTTTACTGCTTCTAGAGTAAAGGAGTTATCAGGAAGCGATCAATGAGGGAGCGATCGCTCTTTAATTTACACATCTTCTCTGCTTAAAACCCTTGTCGGCTGGGCATCCTGATCGCTCAATCAACCAAGAATCAAACCTAAATTACCAATAAGTTTAATTAACGTTACTCACTCAATACAATGTAAATAGATTGTTATAACTTTTTCTCAGCGCATATACTTATACTAAAATCTAACACATTTATTACACTTATTCCCATCACAGAAATATGAGCAACTATCCAGATTTCCAAGAACAAGGCTATCAAATTATGATCAAGTAGGGTCACGGCAACCGTAATTTTCTACACCACACCAATAATTATCTTTGCCGTGACCACAGGCGCGGAAATTCACCATTCACCCCACAGAAAATTTATTAATTTCTCATAGGGACTGGTCACGGCATTTGTTAATTTCTTCATTACCCACATCATTATCTTTGCCGTGACCCTACGACAATTTAAAAATATCTCATTCTACAAATCATAGATAAATCAATCCTTAATTTATTTTTCATCAGGTAGGGTCACGGCAACCATAATTTTCTGCACCACACCAATAATTATCTTTGCCGTGACCACAGGCGCGGAAATTGACCACACAGAAAATTTATGAATTTCTCTTGGGGTCTGGTCACGGCATTTGCTAATTTCTTCATTACCCACATCATTATCTTTGCCGTGACCCTACGACAATATCATAGATTAATCAATTCTTAATTTATTTTTCATCAGGTAGGGTCACGGCATCCTTAATTTTCTACACCACACCAATAATTATATTTGCCGTGACCATAAGCGCGGAAATTGACCACACAGAAAATTTATGAATTTCTCTTGGGGTCTGGTCACGGCATTTGCTAATTTCTTCATTACCCACATCATTATCTTTGCC
>DATGXQ010000054.1:0-11058 GCA_035298905.1 Nostocaceae cyanobacterium
GCTTGTAAATATTGCCGCCATTACCAACCAGAAGGTCGTCGTGGTGGGATGTGTCAGCAGTTAGGCGCACCAGTGCAAGCAGGCTGGAAAGCTTGCTCTCTAGCACTACCAGCTTTTGCACCTTCTTGGGAAACTTTGGAAGATGCTTGGAGTTTACCAGCAGCAAAGCCTGTTTTATCACATGGCTGCAACTCTGACTTAGACTTGATGCCTCTGGTTCCTGTTGAAGATATAGCTGCTAAATCTTCATCAGAGGTAAATTCTCAGCCTGTATTAATTTAGTCGCCTTTGATCACCGTTGTTAGTTTTTCAGTGCTTAAAATAAAATTTCCCTTTAAATCTTTAAAATTGTTGGTGCTACAAACGTTCACATCTATGGGAACCGCACCTTAGTTAAAGGTGCGATTTATACCATTATTTGACTATTGGTTAAGGTAGCCAAGGAAAAGACCGAAAATTGGGTGGACGCTTTTCTAAAAATGCTTGTTTACCTTCGCTTCCTTCTTCAGTCATGTAATACAGTAAAGTGGCATTTCCTGCTAGTTCCTGTAAACCTGCTTGTCCGTCACAATCAGCATTAAAGGCGGCTTTTAAACAACGTATGGCGATCGGGCTTTTTTCTAAAACTTCTTGCGCCCATTTTATCCCTTCGGTTTCTAGTTGTTCTACTGGCACAACACAGTTTACTAAACCCATCTCTAAGGCTTGTTGAGCATTGTATTGACGGCAAAGAAACCAAATCTCTCGTGCTTTCTTTTGTCCGACGATTCGCGCAAGATAACTAGCACCAAAACCACCATCAAAACTGCCAACTTTCGGGCCAGTTTGCCCAAAAATAGCATTATCCGCCGCAATGGTGAGGTCACAAATTAAGTGTAGGACGTGACCACCACCGATCGCATATCCTGCAACTAATGCTATTACCACTTTAGGCATTGACCGGATGAGGCGCTGTAAATCTAATACATTTAAGCGGGGAATACCTGCATCATCTACATAACCCGCCTGTCCCCGTACACTTTGATCACCACCAGCACAAAAAGCATATTTTCCATCTGTGTGGGGTCCAGCACCAGTAAATAGAACCACACCAATATTTGTGTCTTCACGGGCATCACAGAAGGCATCGTATAGTTCAAAAACCGTTTTTGGGCGAAAAGCGTTGCGTTTATGGGGACGGTTAATGGTGATTTTAGCCATACCGTCGGCTTTGTGATAGAGGATATCTTCGTAAGTTTTAACAGACTGCCAGTTGATGGTCATGAGAATAAAATGTGGTGTATTTAATGCTTGTGCATTTTATCCTGTGGAGTGAGGCGATAACGTAAATTCATTTCCTGCAAATATGCTTAACAAAACGGACGATCGCATTTCCTAGACGTTTTACCATAGCTCAAAAACCTTTACAATCAGGTTTGCTACTAGCTCGCTATCATTAAAAATGCGAACCGATTCGATTTTTTATAAACTTTTTCAACAATTTCCAGGTTTATTGTTTGAGTTCGTAGATGAACCACCCCCAGAAGCGCAAAACTACCAGTTTGAATCAGTGGAAGTAAAAGAAACAGCATTCCGCATAGATGGAGTGTTTTTACCTCCTGATTATGCACCCTCCAAAGTCGTCTATTTTGCAGAGGTGCAGTTTCAGAAAGATGAAGATTTGTATCATCGCTTCTTTACCGAGTCATTGTTTTTCATGTATCGGAACAAAGAGCGTTATCATGACTGGTACGGTGTAGTAATTTTTGCTTCTCGCAGTTTAGAACCCACAAATACAACTATTCATCGTTCTTTGTTGGCTGGTGATCAAGTGCGTCGGGTATATTTGGATGAGTTGGGGGATATCAAGCAACAACCATTAAGCTTAGGTTTGATGTTGCTGACTGCGATTCCAGATACACAACCAGATCAAGCAGTCGAAGCCGCTAGATATTTGCTAGTCCAAGCACAGCAACAGCCACCAGAGGACATTTCACCACAGGCGATAATAGATTTAGTGACGACAATAATGGTGTACAAGTTCAAAACTTTAAGTCGGGAGGAAATAGGAGCAATGTTAGGTTCTACTTTAGAAGAAACAAGATTTTATAGAGACGCTGTAGCGGAAGGTAGAGTAGAAGGTAGAGTAGAAGGAATACGATCGCTCGTTCTTGAACTAATCAACTACCGTTTTGGTGATATTTCTGAGCAAAATGTGTCTAAAATTGAACAGTTGTCACTTGAGAAGTTACGTAGCTTATCTTTAGCTTTGTTTAATTTCTCTAGTCTTGCGGACTTGGAAAGCTGGTTACAAAGTCAACCAAGCGAATAATTATGACTTAGAGAAGGTGGTGGTTAAACTTCCATCTTCTCAACAAAATGCTCATCAGACTTAGAAAGCTGGTTACAGAGTTAAGGAAATGGGTAATTTTTATACAGGATAGACAGGCGATCACTCTATCTTCTGTAATTATACTTAAAAATATGGCTATTCTTTTAAATGAAATCTACTTCGTAGCTAAGAAAATGAATATGATAAATTTTGAGAATAATTTAAGTAATTTGTTGTCTGATGTACGCGAAAACGGAATAGTAGAAACAATCATAGAATTTCAAAAAGGTTTATTAATTGCTCAATGTTTCGATAAAAGATTAATGACAAACATTCACCTTTGCTTTAGAAAAGCTCAAAGTTTTATTATTGAAGAAATTTTAAAAAATCAAAAAGAAATAAATGGGTTAAAGAAAGAATTAAAAGAATATAGAAGGAATCGAGATAAAGTGAAAGTTGAGAAAATTGAGTTGAAAATACAATATACAGAATTTGAAAATACAGTATACGCCTTATGTGAATTAGCCTACTGGATGTTGTTCAAAAGTAAGCACGTCAATCCCAAAACGCTGGCGCAAAAATATACGCAGAGTATGACTGGTAACTTTAGCAGCAACATGGACACATAAACCTTCAACTTTCTTTCTGAGCAAACGTTCCAAATTACGTCCAGTATTTTGCACTTCGTTAAATACGCCTTCAACACGTTCTCGCAGACTATTTAATAGCCTCTCAAAAGCTTTCGGTTGGGCGGGAAGTTGGTTAGCTCGTTTTGGGGTGAAAATTTGATTACCCGTAGTTTTGTAAATATCTGCTTGCCATTCTCCACCAATAAATCCTTTATCAGCCAAGATGCGACAACCACTCACACAGTCTAATACCGATTCGGCAGCTAACCGTTCATCCGTACTAGCTGGGACTAGTGAGTAAACTATTGGTATCCCAGTCAGGGTACTAATCAGTACCAATTTGTAGCCAAAGTAGTTCATTTTTCGACTGGCACACCATCCATAATCAGCACTGCCAGTAAAATCACTCTGTCGTTTATTCCGCTTGTAACCTACCACTGGCACTGGTTTTGTATCCAATAATAGGGTGCGCTCCAAGATTGCTCCCAATTCAATCACCCAGAAACGTCTTAATTCTTCTAGCATTCCCTCTAAACGTCTCGCTCTGCGGTTGAATTGGCTTTGCTCTAAAAGGTTTGGAAACAGGCTCAGGTAATTTGCCCGAATAAATCCCAAGTATTGTTGTTCTCCTGGGTATGGAAAAAAATCCATTGCTACCAACAACGTTAACATTTCACTCTCTGTAAATTTTGGTGATGGTCCTGGCAACAATGGTACGTAACGATGACCTCTTTCTTTATACCAGTCGTCTACTAGCACAAAAATTGTTGTTAATAGGGTTGAAGCGTCTATCATAGTCATTGGGAGACCTCAAGCTTTGGTGTAGTTACCTTTATCTTGCGGTTTCCTCTTCTTTTTTGCCACCCCATCTCACATAAGGCGTAGTATATAGAAAAATTGCTGATACTATTGCCTGGAATTTATTGAATAGGCAAAGTTATGTTGCTAGAAAATTATACTCTGGAAGAACAAATGAAGTAAATTTATCTGAATCTAACATTAAACATGCTATTCAAGTAATGAATGAGCTTCATGCAACATATCCTGACAGTATTGGATTGATATCTGATATTACATCTTTTATTGGTATCGGTGACATTTTATTCCAGAACTTTGACAGATTGTCAGTCATAGAACTTAAACAAGGAAAGATGAATGAAGTAGTTAAAAACATAATATTGGAAGGAGAGAAAGCAGGAATTGCAACAGAAATTTTAATAAGTCAAGTGGAGAAAAATTATAATAAAGACATATCTAAACAAACACAAAGAATGATCAATCAAAGTATAAGGATGACAAGACTTTCACATATTATCAATACTGGAGCTAGTATTGATAATAATCTCAGGCTACCAAGCTTGATTTTTGACAAGACTTTAGACAGTACATCTTTTACTAGCACATTAATAGAAATGGTTGATAAGTTATTAATGAGTAATGAACATTGGCAGTATGAAATTGTTGAGAATTGTATACATATTGGTGTTTGTAAAAATAGTTTTTATACAATAGGTTGTAATTTAATTAGCAATAGTATTTTTAGTAAAAGTGGTAAAAATTTTCCAGTTTTTAATTACATAAAATTTTGCTTAGATGATCCATTGTCAGAACCATATTTTATTAAGCCATTTACAAATGAACAACTTGTAGCTATGACTCTTGGCAAAGTTATAATTTTTATAGCAATTAATTTTGATGAGCTTATTAATATTTTTCGTAATTTCGGATTAAAAGCTGATTGGATATCACGTAAAAAAACTAATGAAGTAAATTCAGATTTCAATAACAAAAATTTTACTTTTAATCATCAATCTATTCAAGTTAGTTTAAACGATGATTTAGTATTTTTTGTTGGTGGAGGTTTAGTTTTCAGAATAATCTTTAGTCATATTTTACCTTCATGTATAGCTCAATCTATGATAAATAACCTAATGAATGAATCTGGACTCATAAACAAATTGGATTCGACATTAAGTGAAAGAGATAGTTTACCTATTTTTATTGATAATGTTAATTTAAATCTTGAAAATAATATCTAACTAAAGCAATCTTTAGTTTAAAGTTTTACTTATAAAAAATAACTTTTCAGTTTATGACTAATCTTGTCATCTTTAAATCCCCACATCTCCCGCAAACTTTCCTAAATTCTCCTTTCTCCATTTAGCATCAAACTTGCGATTTGTCCTTACCTCTAAAACCCTGATTCCACTACTTGGTAAAACCTTCAACCTTTCCTGTAAAACTTCCCAAGAACTAATCAACTCATGCTGCACTCCATAAGTCGCGCATAACTGGGAGAAATCAATATTTTGCGGAGTAGCGAAAAACTCTTCAAATGGGGGGTCAAAATTGGAAATCGGTAACATTTCAAATATTCCCCCACCATTATTATTAATCAAAACTATCGTCAAATGTCCGATAAATTTATTCCTAATTAAAAACCCATTTGTATCATGCAATAAGGCTAAATCACCTGTTAACATGACTGCGCTTTGTTGACGGTACGCTATTCCTAAAGCGGTGGATAATGTACCATCAATACCGTTTGCACCACGGTTAAAATATGGTTGAATTTCTAAATTATTCGGTTGCCAAAAAAATTCTACATCCCGCACCGGCATACTATTTGCTATAAATAGCGGTGTTCCTTTTGGTAAGGTTTGGGAAATTAACCAAGCGGCTTTTCCTTCAAATAATTCTGGCATTTCTGCGAAGGTCTGATTAACATTTTTCTTCACTTGGTTTTCGGCATCACACCATTGTTGCAAATATTCTGATTTATCCTGTTTTATATCTATAATTAACTGTTCTATTGATATTCTTAAATGAGTAGTTTTTCCATGTAAAGGATCTAAATTTTGGTCGCTGGGGTCAATTACCCAACGTCTTGATTTTGTCGTTGTTAACCAATTACGTAATTCTTTACTTGTAGGCATTTCGCCAATTTGTATTACTATTTCTGGTGTTAATTTTTCTGCGAGTTGCTGATTTCGCAAAATTAAATCATAGGTAGATATTAAATAAGGATTTAATTCAGCATTATTTCTAACTGGTGAAAGTCCTTCGGCTAAAACAGGCCAATTTAAACTTTGGGAAAGTTGGGAAATGGCTTTACAGTATTTTTCAGGATTTTTCGGTTGTGCAACTCCGGCAATTATTATACCTCTTGCTGTTTGCCATTCTGGAGGTATTTGATATTGGGTATTGGGTATGGGGGTAGAATTTACAGCAGTAAAAAAGTTTTCTGGATTAAAAATTAATTCATTTCCGTCGGGGATGGGTGCAAGGGGGTCACGAAAGGGAATATTGAGATGTACAACTCCTCCTGTGGGATATTGGCAGCGCTCCCAAGCATAGGTTATGGTTTGCCGTAGATAGGCTAAAATCTCCGTGTCCGCAGAGGGGATGGCTAACTCGCTGTACCAGTTGGGATAATGACCGTATAATTTATTTTGGTCGATGGTTTGTCCTGAATGACAGTCTCGCAATTCTGGGGGGCGATCGCCTGTTAAAATTATCAAAGGGATTCTGCTTTCTTTCGCTTCAATTACCGCAGGGTAAAAATTTGCACCCGCAGTCCCGGAAGTACAAATCAATACCGCAGGTTTGCCAGTTGCTTTAGCACGTCCCAATGCAAAGAAAGCTGCTGAACGTTCATCAAGAATCGAAATGGCTTCAATATCTGGTACTTGCTGGGTAAAAGCTAATGTTAGCGGTGTAGAACGAGAACCAGGACAAATAATAGCGCAATTTAACCCCAAACGCTTGAGTGTTTCTGCTATCACATAAGACCAGAGTTGATTAATATTTTTAAAAATCATCTGCATTTAATTTAAAAGCACAATCAGAGGGAATTTTATTTTAAATTTTGTAGAGGAAATTTATTCTTAAACTCTCATGGACTGCATTCATATAACTGCTATTCGTGCTTATGGCTATAGTGGGTTTTTACCTGAAGAACAGGTACTAGGTCAATGGTTTGAGGTTGATGTCAAGTTATGGTTGGATCTTACCACGGCTGGATACACTGACGCTATTGAATATACCGTAGATTACCGAAATGTGATCACATTGACTCAAAATTTGGTGAAAACCTCGAAATTTGCTTTAGTGGAAAAATTAGCTACTACCATTGCTGATGCTATTTTACAGGAGAGTGACTTAATCACTAAAGTACAAATCATTCTGAGTAAACCTGCTGCACCTATTCCTGATTTTGGGGGTAAAATTAGCATCGAAATCATCAAAACTAAATAGGACTAAATATTAACACTTGCACCAAAATAATAAGTGTATTAGCTGAGTTGTCATTGCTAAAATTATAATTCAGGCAATGACAAATTTTTTACTAATTTCCTGAAATTGCACCAGATTGCAAGTATATGAGGTACAAACTGGAAATCAAAACTCAAGCATCAAGCAGCTTTCACTACTGACTCCTGACTTCTGAATTCTGAATTCTGAATTGTGCTGTATGACCAATATTAGCCTTCATTAAGCAAGCCAGAAAATAGAAAATACAGCAATTAGTGTGTCTCTAGTGTAGCTTGGCTGAAATAAATATTCAGTTAAAAAAGGTTCAACAGCCTGTCAAAGAAACTTTCTTCTTTTCTGCTTTCTTGTACTTAAATCTAACTCAAATTTAACTCCAAGTATAGACAATACCTTTTGAGATAGATTTTCAACAAATATGAGCTAATGTGAGCTAAAATTATCATCAACTTGATGGTAACTATTAACTAGATGCTAGTGCAATTTATTTTCTAACTTGATATTAACCAAATAAAATAATTTGCTCAAATTGGCAGACAAAGACTGTGATTATAAGCTAATATTCTAACCAAATCATAGACCATAATTGAGATTAAAAACTATTTCTAAAAACTAGAAAACCATCTATGATTATATTTGCATCCACAAAATCATAAGTGTTGCAAATACGCATCTGACGCTAATAGCTGTGCAAATAACATCAAATAAAACATTAGTAACTAAGTTTAGATTAATACATAATTAGCCTGAATTCTGAAGATTATTACTAATAGCTTTAATACCTGTTGACCCAGGAACAATTTGAATCAAACACCCAATCCTTACCTCAATAAATTGCTCTAGTATGGTAAAAATGACATATTATCAACACCAATGTGATGGCAAATCTCTTAATGAAAAACACATATTTTTATCAATTATTAATAGCATGGCTTGTGCAGTAATTGTTACTTATGTCAATGGTTGTATTTATCTGATGAATCCAGCAGCAGAGGCTTTAACTGGTTGGAGACAAGATGAAGCAGTTGGCAGAAATTTAACTGATGTAGTTAGTTTAATTGAGACAGATAGAGAGAAACAAATAGATAAATTAGCGGCGAAAGTAATTAAAACTGGTGAAATTTTACAATTGCCTGATAACTGTATTTTAGTTGCTAGAAATGGTCAAGAAATTCCTATTGGAGATACTATTGCACCCCTGCGGGATCATGAAGGTAATATTAATGGTGCAGTTTTAGTTCTTCAAGATATTACCAAACGTAAACAGTTAGAAGAAAAGTTACTGCGTAATGCCTTTTATGACTCTTTAACAGCTTTACCCAATCGAGTTTTATTTCAAGACAAGCTAAGACAAGTTATTGAGTATAGTAAACGCAAAAGTAATTATCAATTTGCAGTTTTGTTTTTAGATTTAGATGATTTCAAAAAAATTAACGATCGCTTTGGTCATGGAATCGGCGATGATTATTTAGTATTGATTGCTCGTCGCTTAGAATCATGCTTACGTACTAATGATATTGTAGCGCGTTTAGGCGGTGATGAATTTGCAATTATTTTAGACGATATTCAAAGTATTAGTGATGCTAACCAGATTGCTAAACGTATTCAAGACAGCTTGAAACTACCTATTAATCTCAAAGACAATCAGATATTGACGACTGCTAGTATTGGTATTGCGATTAATTGTAGCCACCATCAAGATCCAGCAACAATCTTGAGAGATGCAGATATAGCTATGTACCAGGCTAAACGTCAAGGAAAGGGTAAGTATATGGTCTTTGATTATAGCGATCGCTATTTACATGTAAAACATTTGAGAGATGTTTCTTAAAAATTATCTACACTTAGAAAACTTATGTTGTATTTCTCAAGAAAATATAACTTTACAATTTCGTCTATTTAAAAGTAAATTATTCTTCATATCTAAAAATCTTGATCTGATATGGAGAAAACTGAAAAACAAAAAATGCTGGCAGGTGAATTATATCTGTCAGAAGATATGGAGTTAACTGCTGGGAGAAAACGAGCAAGTCGTCTACTCAGAAGATATAACTCTACAACTGAAGAACAAGAACAGGAACAACAAAAAATATTAACAGAATTATTTGCTAATATAGGAGAAAAAGCGCAAGTTATCCCGCCTTTACATTGTGACTATGGTACTAATATTTTTATTGGTAATAACTTGTATATGAACTATGGTTGTGTAATTTTAGATTGTCATACAGTTCATATTGGTGATAATGTTTTGTTAGGCCCTTGTGTTCAGATTTACGCAGCTTATCACCCGATAGATCCAGAAATTCGCTTAACTGGCAGGGAACTAGCAGCACCAATCACAATAGGTAATAATGTTTGGATCGGTGGTAATGCAATCATTTGTCCGGGAGTGACAATTGGTGATAATACCACTATTGGTGCTGGTAGTGTAGTCACAAAAGACATCCCTGCCAATGTTGTAGCTGTGGGAAATCCCTGCCGAGTTATTCGCAATTTAGCTTAGAATTTGTAGCCTCTAGCTAACCAATATTGCCAATCTGCAAGTGCTTCTTGAGTGTCTTCGTCAGGATCAATTGCTTCTATTTCTGATAGCTTGGCTGTATGGTAATCATCCTCCTTACCACCAATATAAGCAACTTCCACATACATATCTTTTAAACAATCATCTTCTGGAGCCATTCCCAATACTTCAACTTGTTTTTCTTCAATAGCACCTGTTTTTTTTACCTTTTTCTTCCATTTAGCGAAAAAGGGAAAGTTGAGGCTATCATCAAGGTAGTAATACCAACCCATTGCGCGCTCTTCTTTATCTTCAGCATCAACAACTATCTCATTCTCAATGCGTTCTTCTCTGGTTTGGTCTAGTTCTACAGTAGACATAAGCCTAAATTTTGTATGAAATGGATTTGCAGATATAGTATATCTTTATTAGCGTTTTTTAATGGCAAGTTGCCATCCTTCAACAGTAAATATAGCGTACAAGTCTAAATTTGTGAATTTTCTTTTTGTTGTCTTAACCAAGTGCGAAAAGCGCGAATCATGGGGATTTCACCGATTTGTAAACTTTCCGCTAGGAAGCGGGGAATCTCTGTGGTAAGAGGAAGGTTAGCAAAAGTAGGAGAAACATGACAAGGAATATAAACACCTTCACGCAGTTGGTAAATTTCCATGAGTGGTTGATTATATCTCCAGACTTCAGGTACACCTAATGCTAAATAAATCGGCATTCTATCAACTGAAGCACTTGTATAGTCTACTTCAATTACTAAATCTGGCGGTGGATCTTGGTTTAAATCTAAATTTTCTTTGTTTCTAACTAAAGGTTCATTTTGAATATAAAAGCTAGAATCTGGTTCTACTCCTCTGATTATTCCTTCTCGTTTACAAGTAATTGAACCAGTGCTTTTTAAGTTGAGATTTAATTCTTCCGCTAAAGCAAAAACCAAATGTTCTAAAAGTCTATTGTTATATTCATGAGGCATTAAAGGAGTCATAATTTCTAATTTTCCCTGGTCATAAGCTAATCTAGTGTTGCGATTATGTCCAATTTCTGTTAAGATAGCTTTAAATGTCTGCCAACTAATGTTTTCTAGTAAGACTCGTTGAGATATGGGTTGATAATTAGTTGGTGCTGTGGCTAACATAGGATTTTACCTCTGTCCTTAATCATTATTTATACTAGCAAAGATAACTTTTAGACATTTTCTTTTTGTTGTCTTAACCAAGTGCGAAAAGCGCGAATCATGGGAATTTCACCGATTTGTAAACTTTCCGCTAGGAAGCGGGGAATCTCTGTGGTAAGAGGAAGGTTAGCAAAAGTAGGAGAAACATGACAAGGAATATAAA
>DATGXQ010000055.1:0-3700 GCA_035298905.1 Nostocaceae cyanobacterium
TAATCGACTTCTGGGAGTAGTGCAATTGCCTATGAGAAAATTTTAAATTGGATGAAAATACACAATATATACACCTACATTCATCATAGCTGTACGAATGATGGTAAACTTTCCTATTGCAAAAGCTTCTTCACCATTAAAAGTAGCTTTTCCGTTTAAAACCTCAATATTAAGATTCTCTGATTTATTGGGATCTGATACCGGAAAGCCATAATCATAGGGATAAAAAATAACCTGACGTACCTGTGACTTTAAAGAATTTTGTCCTTGAATTCCTGGATTTACTAGGACGGCAAAACACCTCTCGCCATAAATTGTGCATCTTTCGTTCGACACCTCAATACTAAGATTCTCTGGGTCGTTCTTTTTAGAAACACATTCTGAATGATAAGCACTAGGTCCAGGGACTTTCACATAGTGCCATTCGCATTGGCTATTTGTCAGTGGTAAAGCAAAAGCCGGGGTTGATAGCTGCACCCAAGCAAAAATACACCAACAGAAAATTAGAAACTTTTTCATGTCTTCTTTACCAAGTAAATTTTTGAATTGTGAGTGATAAAATAAACATCACGACAACGAAGTGGTGATCTATCCTTCCGAAGAAGCCTTATGCCTATAAGGAAGCGATCGCCTAAAAAATAGGATGCAGGGTGTAGAGTGTAGAGCTACTTGATCTCAAACCATCCTTGTAGGCGATCGCCCAAAATTTTGTGTATCCCCCAAGAAGATTGACCTGAAAGTAGGATAATAAATTCTCCGCGAAGCTCCCCCCAAGTGGCGGCGGCTCGCTGGTTGGATCTCAACCCTGCTGGCAAATTAAAGCCCAGGTTTTGTCCGTCAAGCGAAGCAGATATGACTCTGCCATATAAGAAAGCTGCTTGTGGATCGACACCAGGTAATCTCTGTATTCGGGGATTTCCATTTTGATCAAGCTTTGCCACCACTACCAGGGTTCGCTCTGAACCGAAAATCCGATTGCCTGTTAATGGGTCAACTTCTCCCGTTGTTTCCCCAGGTAGAGTAAAGGTGAGAGTAGCATTTTCATAACCTGCAAACGCTGACTCGGACATATTTAAAAGACGGAAATATTAGGAATTGAAGTAGTTCCTTGAATTAGTATTTCTTCTTCTGTAGTTGCCCCAAATCCTGTAGGAATTTCCCAGCCATTCTTTACATCTATTGCTCGTTGAGTCAGCATATAAGACTCGATAGGTTTAACCATGCCTGTAAAAACTGCCCCATCAGCAGAGGCTAATTTCTGCAAAGTAGGGTCTTGTTTTAGGAGTTTGGCACACACCCAGTAAGGTCTATACTGTGGTTGTGTGGACTGATTGGCTGCTGATTCCTGTAAATATATTTCAACATTAGTATTTAGAGATTCTGGAAATTTAACCAGTGTTTTTACCAAGTCGAAATTTCCCTGAAAATCACCCCAATCCCAAGCCATTGCTTAAATATTGATAAAATTCACCACCCGACAAGTGTTCTGGAATCTTGGTTGATTCTAGTAAAGCTAGGAGTTTATCCGAGACTGGATTAGGGTCAAGAAATAGATTTTGGGATAAAGATTCTTCTTGAAATTTAGGAAATATTTGCTTCAATTTCCTGATTTCACCAGGTTCTTCATAAAACCTGTCGCCTAAAATATTTCCTATTATTAACCCTATTTTCTCTGCTGCTTCACTACCAAATTTATCTTTAGCGAATTTAGCAGTAGGATTAACAATTCTACAAATGATTTGCAAAAAGATGATTAACCCATCTTCTAAATCATGATCCAGAGGATTTTCAAACCAACTTGTTTCCATTTGGATTACCGCCTACGGCGATTAGAGTCTGAAGTTTCGCTAGTTACTTTTTGAGGATTTCCATCAGTTTCGATCGAGGAAGTTTCGCCAGTTGGTTGATTCTCATCAGTTTCAGTTGAGGGAGTTTCACCAGTTGGTGGATTTCCATTAGTTCCAGTTGAGGTTTCAGTGGGTGGTTTATACCCAAGCACCTTGGCTAAGTCTTCAGGAATACTTTGCAGTCCCGGTTGGTAAGTTTCTCCCTTCCAGCCTATGGAGTAGGGAACTTCAAATACAATCTGCATCTTCTAGCCACTTTTGAATTTTAAATTTTGGATTTTAGATTTTGGATTTGGAGAAAAACCTAAGCCGCTAGGGGTTCGGGTATGTCAAAAACAGCGATCGCTTCTGGGTCTTGTAAAACAGGTAAAGAAGTCTGCCAACCTTCAAATTCAATGCGGGGTGGTTTATCTTCTTTATACTCAGACCTAACAACAACCCCTGGCTTTGTTTGTCCAACTGCCCGACCAATTGCTGTATAGCCCAAGGTATCGTACATGGGAATGGGGGCTTCATCTCCCAAATCGATCGCTGTTTCTCGACCAGTTTCACAAAGCATTACGAAAGCACTTTCCTTGAGAAAGCGATGGCTTGAGCCATCAGATTCGTAATAACGTAAATCGTAGGTTTCGACAGGTGGAAACTTTTCTTTGGCAAACGCTGCATCAACTGTAGCTTCTATGCCACTTGGTCCAGTACCCTGCAATTGCCCCTGAACAACAGTAACCCCACTACCATAAGCTTGGACAAATGGATTCCTTGCCAGTACCAGCTTTCTAGATAGCGAAGTCATAATTCGGGTAACAATTAACCCTTTTTCTGACCGCAACCAAGAAATTTTATTGGCAATATCCTCCATCGGGTTGTAAGTCGGGTCATACCAACCAGCCAGATCAGTCTTAGTACCACTAGGAATGGTGACTCTATGCCCTTCTGGGTTAGGGCATTCAACCAATTCTCGGTAGCCGTTATACCCTTGTCTGACAAACTGGGCATCAACGATCGCATCGCAACGCTGTTTCTCCCGGTATTCAGCCAATGCTCTACCAATGGCGCGATCGGTAAAGTTGATAATTTGCCGTTCAGCTTCTTGCATATTGGCTGCTTCGGTGTTTAACAACTCCATCAAGGCATCTAGAGCTTGTCCAGTGAATTCCGCACCAATATCGGAGTTCCCCAGTTCTACTAGCATCGAACCGACAGCTGCACCACCCTTAATCACCACTGGGGAGTACCGAGTTCCAGAGTTAGCCATTATGGTTTTATAGCTAATCTCTTCTTCCCGATACTCGTTCTTTGTTACCCGTCTTTCTGGGAGAAGTTCAGAAAATCTGTATCGGCGTGCTTTGGTTCCGAATTGTATTCTGGGGTAATTAACCGTATCAATGAGAGCGTTTTGCGCTTTTAATTTTTCTAGTAAGGCTTTTACACTTTGCACTAATTGCTCCTCATACAGTCGTAAATAGTTTTCAGCTTGTTGGTATAAAAATTTGAAAGCAAAGAATAATAGGGCAGTAAGTCCCAGTAGACTATTGAGCCGTGACGATACAGTTCAACATCCGCACATTCATTGGCATTATCAATATCAAATGCGGTTAAATAAAATTCCTGGTAAGTCACGCTATTATTGAGTTTTACTGAGAGTCCTTTGCTTAGATTGGTGCTAACTCCAGCTGTTAGTGTAATAGTGTTAGTATCGGTATTAACACTCAGGGTAGTATAGTTGACTCCATTGACAGCGATCGATATCCCTGCTTTGTAGCCAGAGGCAGACTGCACTTTTATAGTCCTGCCACCAGAAATAACAGATTCAGTAAGAGTGGTTTCTAAAACTGTGTTGCCATCTGCACCAT
>DATGXQ010000056.1:0-3809 GCA_035298905.1 Nostocaceae cyanobacterium
ACGGTAGTGGTTGCTGACTAATTGTGTTAACATAGTCCGTACTCAAATACGGAAGATAACTTGATTGTTGAGTAACATAGG
Source organism: Nostocaceae cyanobacterium (assembly GCA_035298905.1). Classification (GTDB taxonomy): domain Bacteria; phylum Cyanobacteriota; class Cyanobacteriia; order Cyanobacteriales; family Nostocaceae; genus DATGXB01. The sequence continues at coordinate 82 of DATGXQ010000056.1, forward strand.
TTTGAAAGAAGGGAACACTCAAAGCTTTAACATAACGACGTGCTAAAGCTGGACTAGAGCCAATTATGGGAGTAGGTACAGGTACAACAGCATCTGCTGATTCTGCAATTGTAGAAAAATGTGTACCGCCATTGATCAGTGCTAAATATTTATTAGGAGTGGTTAACCAGGTAAAAGGCTGAATTTGTTCTGGCAAAGCCGGAGCGACTGTATCGGCGCTGCCTGATACAATCATTAGGGGAATTTTGATTTGGCTGAGGCCTGCTTGTCCAAAAATGCCACTATCAACTGGATTGATGGCGATCGCAGCTTTTATCCTAGCATCAGATAAATTATATTGAGTAGTTGGTAAATTAACTGCCAAACACTGAAGTAAAAGCGAAATATTTAATGTATCTTCTAAGGCTGGACAGTTAGCTGTTAATTGCTCAAAATTAATTTCTGCACCTGCCAATGCTAATGCTGTGTATCCACCAAATGATTGCCCTACTACACCAATTTGTTCTAGATTTAAACGTCCTTGAAATGTAGGATTAGATTTTGATAAACGAGTGAGTTCATCTAATAAAAATTTAATGTCTAAAGGTCTGTCAATAAACTCTCTAGGATTGGTAACTCTATCTGCTATCCCTGCTAATAATGCTTGTAACTGTTTTGAATTACTACCAGGATGTTCTGGAACAGCAACTACATAACCATATGAAGCCAGATGTTCAGCTAGATAGGCAAAACTTGTTCTGTCAGAACCAAGTCCGTGGGAAATCACAATTATGGGACGAGGAGTTTGAGAAACAGGGAGGTAAATATCAGCCGGGAAATTCCTGTTGCGTGAGATATCATTCAGGGTAATAGTTTGTTTAAAAAAGCGAAAACTTCCGGGTTTTCCTAAGTCCGTCACTACTAAATTGGGTGCGGAATCAGTGGTTAGCTCTTTTTGAGCTTGTTGATTAATCAATGCCACTGCATTTTGAGTTTGGTTGACTGCATTTTGTAATGTATTTACAATTGCCAAACTCTCGTTTAAATTAATAGAAATTGCCTTAGTAGGGAATTTACGCAATACATTTAAAAGTGTAAAATTTTTTGGCTCTGCGGCTGACAAGATTAGTGCAGCGCGAATAGCATAAAAACCAGATAATCTCGATTCAGTCTGAATAACTTTACCTAATCTTTCTAATAACCGTTCTCCAATCGGTGTATATAAAAACTGTGATACTTCTACTTGGGTTAAAGGGATAGGAGTGGTTAAAGCTGTTCGCAGTTGAGTTAGTTCATTTTGACCTATATACCGTCTGTATGCAGTTAAATTATCATCCACTTTGCCTGTTTTAGCATAGGTTTCAAGTGAACTGATGGGAATAGATTCTTCTAATAGACCGTAATTGAATTTTATTCGCTCTGCACTTAAAACAGGCTCAACATTTAACAAAGGCAGTAAACCTATACTAAAAGTTCTCCCAGCTATTTTGAGCAAAACATTTTGTTTGCTTAGGCAATAAGTCATAATTTATCCTTTAAATAAAATTAGTCGATAAGAGAATTTGATAAAGATTAATATCGGTTTCTACTAAGCAAGCATGACCACTATGCGGCAATGTTATCATTTGCGAGTTAGGGAAAATACTATTTAAACGTCTTGCCTCAAATTTTGAAGGTAGAAGTCGGTCATTTTCACTAGCAATTAATAAAACAGGTTGAGTAATTTGAGCTAATTTTTTCTCATCAATATTAAATTCTCTCATCAAAGCTAATCGTTGATTAGCAGTTTTTCTAGGTGCAGAGCTTGTCGATTTTAAAATAGCTTGGCTCCCATTAGCTGACACTCGCTTTATATTAACCAAAAAAGGCACAGATAGAAATGATGATATTTTATAAAAAAATTCTGGTGTATGAGGGAATAAAAGTGAACCAAAATTTAACCAAGGTACTCGATGAAATGAAGACGCAGAATTAATTAAAATAATTCTGGTAAATAATTGCGGAAATTTTTCTAAAACTTTAAGCGCCAAGCATCCACCAAAAGATTCTGCACATAAATAAACAGCCGATGTCTCACCACAAGCCACTGCTTGTCTACGTGGGTATTTTTTCAGTTCCATCTCGGTTAAATTTGCCACTTCTTCCGTCATTTCATCCCAATTGGTTAAATTATTAGGAGGAATGACAAAACAACGTACATCAAAAGCTGCTTCTAACCCTGCTGTTTGAATATACACCAATTCTTTCCCAGTCTCATCCATTCCAGGTAGAAATACAAAGAGTGGATAATTATGGTTAGATAATTTGGGAGTTAAAAAATAAGGATGAATACGAATATTAGATTTCATAAATAAACTAATTTACGAGAACAAGAACGATAATTTAGATTAGTTAGTAAAAAATTTTAGCTACGACTCAATTAACTCAGAGGTAAAGCTGTTTTTATCTTTGACATCATCAGTAGTTGCTTGCAAAGAATCTTGATCTATTTGATCTATTAAACGTAAATCAAGCAGACTGGCAACCCAACCAGCCGTCAATCCCTGGAATAAAACTGTCATCATTATTGTTAAAAATACCAAGGCTTTAATTGAATCACCGCCATTAATACCCTGTTTTGTAAGTGAAACTGCAAACAATGAAGCTAAAGAAGCAGCTACAATTCCACGGGGAGCAACCCAAGATAAAAATAACTGCTGTTGCCAGTTTAAATCTTGATTCCAGGTAGATATTAAAATGTTAATAGGACGTATTATCAGCATCAGCATTAGAACTGCCAGAACACTACCCCAACCCAAAGCGAAAACACTGGCAATTGATAAGTCTGCTGCTAAGAGAATGAACAAAACCGAATTAGCTAAAATGCTCAACTGTTCATTAAACCCACGCAGTAAAAGCTCCGAAGGCAGGTTACTAGCTCTTAAAACTATCCCCATAACTACAGCAACCACTAGACCAGACTCACCACGTAGTGCCTGTGCCAAACTAAATAAACCCCAGACACTAGCTAAAACAACTAGATTTTTTAACTCTTGGGACAAGAATTGATCCTGTTTGAGAAGTTGGGATAGCAACCAGCCCCCGCCTACACCAATAATTATGCCTAGACCCAAACGTAAAACTAGACCCTTAATTAAAATGAGAGGTTCCACATTTCCACTTAACACAAAATGAAGCACGATCACAGCCAAAATTGCACCAATTGGATCGATAAAAACCCCCTCTCCTTCTAAAAGTGTTGAGACTTCTTTTTCTACACCAATTTGTTTGAGGAGCGGATTAATAACTGTTGGGCCTGTCACAACTACTAAAGAAGCATAAAGAAAAGCAATTGACCAAGGAAATTCACTTAGCCAGTGTGCAGCTATTGCAGCACCCGTTAAGGTAATTATTACTCCCAAAGTGACAAGATTGCGAAGGCTAGTAGAAACTTCTTTTAACTCTCCTAACTGTAGATTTAAACCACCCTCGAATAAAATCACCGCTACTAACAGCGAAACCAGAACTTCTAAACCAACACCCAATAATGATGGATCTAAAAAATCAAATCCATCTCGCCCTAGAAGAATCCCGAACAGAAGTAGCAAGACGATACTAGGAATGTGAAAATAACCAGCTAAAACTTGAGCAGCAATACCAGCTACAACCGTTACACTTATCAAAATAGTAATAGGCAAAGATTCTTCCATAAAAAATTTAAGTCGTGCTGTACAACCTCCTATAATTAAATTCAAAAACCATCAGTAAGT
>DATGXQ010000057.1:0-9109 GCA_035298905.1 Nostocaceae cyanobacterium
GCCTCGCCCTCGCGCTTGCCTGAATCGCGGCGCGCTTCCAGCACTCCCCTCTCCCCTGGAAAAATTATCAATTTGTTAACTACGCTACCAATAGCTTTTCTAAATCTGTTATATGTATACTACGATTAGTCTATCAAGAAATGGTAATATAATAGAAAAATGCCATTATACACAGGTCTGATTCAACCATCTACCCAAAATCTTCGCCACTACTTCACACGGCGATCGCCATTGCCAGAGGACAAGAATGTTCTTTGGCACATCGATAATGGTTTTGTCAAGACTTTTACCTACTTAGAAGACGGTACAACAGTGGCTTTGGGATTGTGGGGGCCTGGGGATGTTGTGGGCAATGGTTTATCAAAAATCACGCCATATCAGATTGAATGTCTAACTAAAGTAGAAGCCACAACTTTACCTTTTGAACAAGGAACTCAGCTCACAGAAACTTTATTCAATCATCTGCAACAAGCTGAAGAGTTAATGGTGATTCGTAGCCATAGAAAAGTAGAAAGTATGCTGATTCAATTATTAGCATGGCTGTCTAAAAAATTTGGCTCAGAAGTAGAAAAGGGACGCTTAATTGATATGCGCCTTACTCATGAAGACTTAGCAGAATTAATTGGTTCAACCCGTGTGACAATTACTCGTGTTCTGGGACAGTTAGAGAATGAAGGTTTAATTGATCGGTTATCTTTGCACAGAATTATCTTAAAAGAAGAGGAAGTTTGGTACTACGAAATCTAAAGTTACAGCAGGGAACAGGGTTGAAAGTCTTTTAGCATCAGGCTTTGTTCCTAACATTTGTACCTCATTTAGCTGAAATCTGCTGTAATTACTAAGCATTCAGAATCCAGAATCCAGAATCCAGAATTTCATAATTAAAGAAACTTTTAAATTCAAGCTGGATAATTTTCAAAAATCTTACTTCCTTGTTTGATCACCATTCTGACTCATGATATGTCAATTTTTGATTTGTGATTGCGGATTTTAGATTGTCCAATTTAAAATCTAAAATCTAAAATCTAAAATCTAAAATTATTCTGACTCCTGACTCCTGAGTTCTTACATTAATTATTCAATTAAGAGGGAATTACTATAAACAGAAGACCAATCTATCCACAATGGTAAACCCATTTTTTCTAAATAAGTTAAACTAGAGTAAATTTGCTCGCTTCTTCCCCATAAATCTAAATCAAACCAACCATCTTCTTGTAAATCAGGAGGCAGAGAAGCACTGAAAATATTCACTGTCAACCCATAGCGAGAAACTAATTGAGAAATAATTGGTTTTTGGTGATAGGTTTTGAGAATACACAATTGTACTCGTAGACGGCTAGTTTGCCCTCCGGTTATCCATTGTTGTATTTGTTGTGATGACTGCTGAGGTTGATGGGGAAGCTTACTTATAGACAGTTTTCTGTCTAGATTGGGGAAATGTTGAGAGTTAGAGGAGGGTTGAATTTGGTTAGCGATCGCTATTTGTAGTAAGTTCACTCCTAAACCTTGCAGATAAGATAAACTGCTAGTTAATTCTTGAGGATTGCCAAAAATTTCTAAATCAAACCATCCATCACTTTCCCCACCCGATACCAGAGACGCAGCTTTAATGTTGACAGTTAAACGGTAGCGCGACACCAAACGCGAAATTACAGGTTGTCTTTGATAGCGTTGTGGAACTAATATCCGACTTTTAACAGGTGTGGATCTTCCAGATTGATTCACAAACATAAGCAATTTAAGATTTAATATTTTAATAATTTAGGAGTCAGAAAAATTTTAGATTTTAGATTTTACATTTTAGATTTTAGATTTTGAATTTGACAATCTAAAATCTGCAATCACAAATCAAAAATTGACATGTCAGAAGTCAGAATGGTTATCAAACAAGAGTATATCTAGGGTGGGCATTTCTTGGTCAAATTCTGAATCAAAGCAAAAAATGGGAGTAAATGCCTACCGTACGTATTTTCTAAAAATCAAATCGGAATCCTATAGTAGTGAGATTTTTTGAGAATTATCTTCCTTGACTTTAAACATGTTTTTAATTCTGGATTCTAAATTCTTAATTCGGGATTCTGGATTCTGAATGCTTACTTAAAATTTAAGATTCAAAATCTTAATTTCTCCATTCAAAAATCAATAATAATTTTGTCCCTTAAACGCACAAAACTCTGAAATATATACCCTGATATTTGAATGCCAGGAATAAAGTACGTTATCTCGATAGACTTACCGTATTTAAAACTTATATCAAGTAATCTGCCACAAAAATTACAAAAAAGCAATAGTATAACTTACAAATAACAGGTCAAGCTAGACGTGTATAAGCGTAATTTCGACTACGGGAATCACTACTAGGACTAAAGAGTTTAGCAGTGGGTGCAAATTCCAGCAATTGAGCGACTCGATTTTCATTGAAGTGAAAGATAGCGGTAAAATCTGACAACCGAGCTACTTGCTGCATATTATGGGAGACTAGCACAATTGTGAGTTCAGAACGCAAACGTTGGATGAGTTCTTCAACTTTGGAACTGGCACTAGGATCAAGACCTGCACAAAAATCATCTAACAACAAAACTTGTGGTTTAACCGCTAAAGCCCTAGCGATACATAGACGCTGCTGTTGTCCGTGGGATAAATCTAAGGCTGATTTGTGCAATTTATACCTTACTTCTTCCCACAAACCAGCCATAATAATTGCTGATTCTACAATATTATCTAACTCTGCTTTGGGATGCCAACCGATTAATTTCACACCATAAGCTACGTTATCATAAATACTCATGGGAAATAAATTTGGCTGGGGATAAACCATATTAATTTGACGACGTAAGCGATTCAAATTAACTCGGCGTTCATAGATATTTTGACCGAAAAATTCTACTTTTCCTTCAATTTTTACATTGGACTCTAAATCATTCAAGCGATTGAGTGATTTTAAAAAAGTAGACTTGCCACAACTACTAGGTCCGATAATTGTGGTAACTTTATTTTGCTGGATATCCAGCGACACACCCTGAAAGATTTTCTGGGTGTCATAATAAAAGCTAAAATTTTTTACACTAATAACGGGAATTTGCTTACTCATGCTTACAAAAATTGTCTATCTTTAGATGCAACAGATGATGAATATAAGCATACTTCTTGATTTGTAATCCTATTGCTGGGCAAGGGAATTCTTAACACGGAACACAGAACAGAATCTTTGTACAAACCATTTAAGATTGCTATGTTAATAGGCAAAAAACAGTAAGGTTAGTTGCTTTCAATAGCAGATGTACAGTCAACAAGTATGAGAAAACTCTGGAATCAGCGTTTGATATTTTATACAAAGCACATTTTTGATTACTACCCCAGTATTAACACAAGCATTTGGCTTGTAACATAAAAAGAAAATAAAGTATGGAAATGAGTGACAGTTATCATACCGCTACTTTGAACTTCTACAAATTGGCTAAGTTATTGTCTGCTGGTGTTCTGCGAAAATGTGGTTTCCATCAAAATTTATTTTCAGAATAAGGGATAACATTCTGTTTTGTATGCGTCTCCTAATTTGGCAATATCCAGCTTTATAACTATCAAATGAGAAGGTTTGGTTAATTGATCATGCTACGACGTTTAAATTGGATCGTTATTACTACTATTTTCTGGTATTTGTGTAGTTCCTTGACTTTGGCAGAGACAAAGAAGCCGGAAGAACTAGATAAATTTCCTCCTGGGCCTTTAGAGATTACCACACCTGATCCACTTCTACCACCTTTGGTAGATAAACAACCATTAAGTTTGGCAGAATTACAAAGGTTAGAAACAGCACTAGATGAATTAAATCAGCAAGCAACAGCGACTTTGCAAGCAGGAGACAGAGAAACAGCGTTTAATATTTGGAATAGAGAATTACGGTTGAGGCGGTTTTTAGGCACATTGACAGAGATACAAGCGCTGGGAAGAGTGGGGGCGATCGCTTGGAATGAAAATGAACGTCAAGAGGTTAGATATATTACCCAGCGTTTGCAAGTAGTTGAGAAACAGATGCTGAAGGAGAAAAGTGCTGATTTAGAATTATGGCGATCGCTAGGTACAGCCTATCAACAAATTCGCTATCCTCAACTAGCATTAGCAGCTTATGAGCAGATTTTACCATTAGTCAGAAAGCAACAAGATCCAACTGCGGAACTAGAAACCCTAGAAACCATAGCTGAACTGCACGTTAGTTGGTTTGATTATTCCCTAGCCGGAAAAACTTACCAAGAATTGTTAAATTTAGTAACTGCTAGGGGTGATAGTATTAATCAAGTTAAATACTTGCAAAAATTAGCCTACATTTATGAACAGGGTAAACAACGACAACAAGCGATCGAAGTTTTAAATAAGTTAGTAGATATTTATACTAATGAAAATAATCTTACATCGGTAGCAGAGTTAAAATTAGCGATCGCATCCAACTATGAAATCCTAGCCAAAGAAAATCCCAACTTACTACAAAATGCCTTTGACACCTATCAAGAAGCTTATACTATTGCTTGGCAATTGCAACAATACGTCCGCGCTAGTGAAGCTTTAGAAAAACTGATTAGTCTTTACCGTTCACAAAAACAAATTGATGCTGCATTACAAGCTAGTCAAATTTTAGTAGAAACACAAACATTAGCCTCTAATTTTTATGGTTTAATGCAAGCCTATGACCAAATTGGACAACTACATTTAGAACGTCAAGAATACCCCCAAGCATTAACAGCTTTTCAGCAAGGATTACAGTTGGCAAAACAACTCAAACATCAAGAAAGTTATTTTACACAGCAAATTGAAAAAATCTCACCTGTAAGAAATTAGTTAAAGCCATTCAAAGTTCCTGAGAATTTTGAATGGCTTTAGTTTGAATATTTTAATACTTCAAATCGTGCGATTTAAGAAGCGTAGTTTGTATGTAGTGATGAAAAGTGTGACAATTATTAGTAATTCTAGGGGGAGAATTGAAAAATTGACGCTCAAACACAAAGAAAATAAAGCTAGTAAAGCAAATAATGTTTGTAGAAAATGATTTTTACTTTTGATAAATAGGATGGAGAAAATTATAAAACACCCAAGACTTAGAAATGAAGATAGTAGCATGATACCCATAACGATTTGGTTAATGAAGTGCAATTTAAGAGTTACGCAGTAGGAATAGAAAATTTTAATTTGTCTAATTCAATAGCTGGATTGTATTTTGTCTTTGCTTACCCCCTGATCAGAATTCACATTGAACTAGAGAATTTCCAGAAAATCACCACTAGGATCAGAAATTTTTTCAATTTATCTCTCTCTTACCCAACCCAAAGAAGCAGTTGATTTTGATTTTGCTAAAAATTGGCGAAGATGCCAAGTATAAATCATTACTTAGCAATAATTCTTCACAATTTATGTATTAAAATGATGAAGCGATCGTCAATTTTTCCGTTAGTGACAATCCTTTCTTATTGTCGTTTTCAGAAGATGGTTCTAGTATCTTGACAAATGCCACATCATATCCTGATGTAAGACTAAAAGCTGGAGTAGATGCCAATCAGTAGAAAATGGATATCCAAGTCTTATCCAAAGCTTACCTTTATTCTCGGTTGCGTAAGCACCATGAGAATGAGTAATGAACGAAACAGCCCTTCTATGATTATAGAATATCATATATTGAGGCGATCGCTAATTTTTTCACCAAAATATTTCTTTATAATTGGTAAAAATATAGCAATCCGATCTGAGTTGTGAACTGACTTGTAGAGAGAAGGGAACTCTTAACAGGGAACTCTTAACAGTTAGAGTTCATAAATGATTTAGGATTGCTATAGTCTAGATTGCATGTGGTTTGCACTCCTGAATCGTCAATTTTAGATGTGGGATTGTGGATTTTAGATTGTTCAAGCGCAAATCTAAAATCTAAAATTATTCTGACGAATTACTTCTTAAATCTGAATTATGCCGTATCATTAACCATGTAACCACCCACCATGAATAGATATTTCATTAACCCCAATATCCCAAGGCGTACCTTTATCAATAGGAGGACATAAACGAATAATTGCTCTGGGAGAAAAAGATTTCAACTTTTTAGCAATATCAGGGATAGCAGTCAAAATATGCCAATATGTCTCTATTTCAGGACACACAATAATTAAGATAAAGTCGCTGGAATTAGTTTTAATTTGCCATTGACAATTAGACAGTAAAGCGCGGATAATCCGTCCACAATTAGTATAAAAATAGCTACCAACAACAACTTCTAAATCACTCAATAGCATCTTGTCTATTTCTGACAGCCGTGAGGGTGGTAAATCATCAGGGTTAAGATAGGAATTTGCCATAACTAAACAGTCAGTCTAGAAGTGTTACATTTTTTGGCTTCAACTTCTAAGATTGAAGATACCAAGAAACTTGCCAACTATGTTTGTAGAGATTCAATTCTCTCGACCTGAGAGGAAAAAGGAATGAGAAATAGAGAACAATTTCCCATTCCCTCATAACCAACCAATCCAGAGAAAAAACAGAAATTACCGTGATGAATAGTAATTAGGAATAATTCTGACCCAATCCTCAATCCCCAATTCCTAAGAACCAGTATTGCTCTTACGGTAAATTACAAACTTTACTTTCTCTTGTCAGTACCAGCTACAATTTCTACATCTCCTTTCTTCACTGCTTCTAATGCTTGACCTTCCAGGTCTTCTTGCTTCTTAGCAGCTTCTTCTTGTTCCTGGCTGGCACCAACTAATTTCGCTACTTGTTCATCACTTTCGAGAATACCAAACTCAATCAACAAATCTTCCAATTCATCCATTTCCAAAGGAGTAGGAACTGCCAAGAAGTTATTGTCAATAATCTTTTGAGCTAATGTCCGATATTCATTAGCTTGGTCGCTATCAGGTGCATACTCGTTTACTGTCATCCGGCGCAACTCAGCGTGTTGCACAATGTTATTCCGAGGAACAAAGTGGATCATTTGGGTACTTAATCGTCTTGCTAATTCACTAATTAAGTCCCATTCTCGGTCAGTTTTACGGCTGTTACAAATCAAACCACCCAAACGCACACCACCAGAGTGAGCATATTTCAAAATACCACGAGAAATGTTGTTAGCCGCAAACATTGCCATCATTTCCCCGGAGGTAACAATGTAAATTTCTTGCGCTTTTCCTTCCCGAATTGGCATGGCGAAACCACCACAAACCACGTCCCCTAATACGTCGTAGGATACAAAATCTAGGTCTTGGTAAGCACCATTTTCTTCTAAGAAATTAATAGCAGTAATGATACCTCGACCAGCGCAACCTACACCGGGTTCAGGTCCACCAGATTCCACACATTTGATAGCACGGAAACCTTCAAGTACAACTTCTTCTAATTCTAAATCCTCTACTGCACCCTTTTCCGCAGCCAAGTGTAAAACTGTAGTTTGGGCTTTACAATGCAGAATCAAACGAGTAGAGTCAGCTTTAGGGTCGCAACCAACAATCAGAATGCGCTTACCCTTTTCTGCCATAGCTGCTAAGGTGTTTTGAGAAGTAGTAGATTTACCGATACCACCTTTACCATAGAAAGCAATCTGTCTAATTTTTTCATCAACGGTCATGATTTTGTCTCCTAGAATTTGTGAGATTTATAGACTGTGCAAGTATAGTCAGGTACGGTAGAACGTTACGGTGGTGAACGTTCTACAACTAAAGTTGTAGAAATCAAGTACATATTGCAAATAGTGGATAAATTTTTGGTAATCATTAGCCAATTGTTTTTCCCAAGAACAAATGACTAATGACTAATAACTAATGACTAAAGAATAACGAGAAAATGGCTACAGAAAGATTTGGATGTATGCAGAGTTTCCCCAAACCAGACTACCAACCGAAAATTACAGGATGAACTTAGATAGTTGCTACTACTTCCCCAATTTTGCTGATATCATATCCGCCTAATACTTCTAATTGCGAATGTACCAGCCGATGTCCTAAAGTACTGAGCAATTGCTGTACTGGTGACTCCTCCAAGTATTCTTTAAGTATTACTAAATCGTATCTTGACTGATGCAATGGGATAAATCCTAATCCAAAAGCCGCAGCTACAGAGGCCGTGCTAATGCCTACGTCGGCTATACCAGAGGCTACAACTTGAGCAACATCTTGGTGACTTTTGACAATGTGATCAAATCCCTGAACTGTGTGGAATGGCAATTGTTCTTTTTGTAATGTTTGCTCTAGAAGTAAACGACTGCCTGATCCCACTTCTCGATTAACAATAGTTGCACCTATTTCTACTAATTTGGTGAGACTACTAATTCCTTTTGGGTTTCCAGACTGTACCATTAGTCCTTCTTCCCAAACTCCCAAGGTAATTAGAACTGCTTCCCTCCCGGCTAAAACTTGACGCACAAAAGGAGTGTTATAGTCTCCTGTTTGTTGGTCGTACAAATGCATCCCGGCAATGTGAGCTTCACCTCTGCATAGACTGTGCAATGCAGCCATACTGTTGGCAAAGTTAAATTGTACTCTTAATTGGGGATGCCAGCGTTCAGTAGCTCTAGCCCAAAGAGAAATTACAGGTGAACAACCGGCAATGACGACTGTGTTGCTGAGTGTGTTGATGTTGTCGTCTAAGAGACGAACACGAAGTTTATCCGTATTTGCCAGCTTTTCACCCTCACCATCTGCTGGAATCATATCTTGGCGAAAAGCATCTTTGCCAATTAATGGATAAGCTATCCATTGACCTGCTACTCTCGCTACACTAACTCGCATCTGTTGTAGGTGAGGAACAGGTTTGGCCAGAACTGCTTCAATTTCTGGTAAATCCTGCTCTAGCCAGAATAGATCCTCAACTTGACAGCCAAGCGCTTTGGCAAGACGAAGGGTAATTGCTACAGAAGGAGCGTATTGCCCTGATTCTACACCACTAATTGTTTGACGGGTAACACCAGCTAAGTTTGCCAGGTCTTGCTGGCTCATCCCTAAACGAGTTCTGATTGACTTCAAGTTATTACGAAGATCGTTATCCTGCTTCATTGGCTTTTTTTCTTAGTTTACGCAAGCCATAGCGGATTTAACTAAATCTGCCAAGGCAAAAGCACAGTTGACATATATCATCTTTG
>DATGXQ010000058.1:0-6947 GCA_035298905.1 Nostocaceae cyanobacterium
CCTCCACTACCCCAAAGTGGCGCGCTACCAAGCTGCGCTACGCCCCGTTACTTAATTTTCTAGATTCAACATCTAAATTTAATTAAGTCACTTTCCTAAAGGTATCACCAATTTCGAGGATTGGCAAGTCTTTTTCAAAAAACTTTTAGCATGGCGGCCGCTTGTACTAATTCGAGTGTGGCTGCGGCTTGCCATTTTCCTTCTGCACCTCGACCGGTGTTAAGGATAAAGCGCAGGCCGTAGCTGTGGGGATAGCCTTCTACTTCCATCCATAACAGGTCGCTTTCGGCTTCACAGGCGATTTTTTCTTCGTCCATGAGTTCGGCGGCTAGGGTGTTCATGGTGTTGGCTAGTTGGCTGGCGAGACGGCAAAAGTCATTGAGTTCAGCTTCTGTGAGTTCGATCGCCCAGTCGTCTGTACCAACTAAGCCTTTAAATTCTGGGGCGATCGCATTCCAGCCAATCCGCCATCCTATACCGCTTTTTATGAGTTTGTCCATTTTGAGTTTTTTTAACGCAGAGGGGCGCGGAGGTTAGCGCAGAGGGGCGCAGAGGAGGTTATTTGAGGAGGTCGGCACTTCCTCTGGAGGGGGTTTGTGGTGTTTGCTGGGTGGTTTGGGGTGTGGTGGTTGGTGTTTGGGTGTTGGGGTTAAAGATGTTAACTAGGACTTGTACGAGTTGGTCTCTTTGACGACGGGTAAGTTTAGATATGGCCAGGCGATCGCCATCTAGGGGATTTTCTCTTAAACTGTCATTACCTGGGTAGGAGGTATCATACATGATTTCATTAGCATTCAAGTAATCTGCTAATGTTAGTTTCCAGTCGAAGCGATAGATGGGGGACCTGCCTTTAACATAAATGTGATAGCGAATGAGGCGACCGATTAAAGTGTTTTCTTCGGCGGCTTTACCCGTCTCTTTACTAATATATGTATTTTCTTTGGGGAGGTCTGGTAATTTTTGATATACTGTCTGCCAAATATCGGTAGGACTAATCCTCTGGGCAACGGCAGGTGAGTGAGTAATGTTAGTCAGAATTATTCCTAGTGCCACACAGGCAATAATTAATACAGACTTAATTCGCAAAGTCAAAGATTGTTTTCTCATAAGGTAAAGCTTCTAAGATGAAAGTTGGACTGAGTTGATATTGACTCAGTATTTTAGCTTTCATCTTAGTTTGACATACCTCCTCGTCCTAAAGGAGCGTTCGCTGCCTTCGTCCCGAAGGGAGGATTCCTTGACACTTCACTGGGGTGTGCCACATAAGTGGTCTTATCATCCCTCCATGTCCGTTTAAAGTCTCCCAATGCCCTATGGCGACTATACTCAAAAATTAGCACAAAGCCGTCCTTTTAGGACGGGGCTTGTATCCCATTCTTTTGGTCAAAAAAAAGAGCTATCTAAACTTCGCCGATGATTTCTGGTTGGGTTAACTCGTCAGACATCTCTATAATGGCTCTGAGTACAGGTTTCATCATCACGTCTTCGTTATTCTCAAAATCTTCATAACGCCGACGTTTGGCACGATTGGCCACTTGAACTGTGATGCGGTAGCGGTTAGAGGCTGCACTAATTAAATCTTCAGCACGATGCATAATCTGAGACTGGGTTGTCTCGAACTTAGAACGCTTAAGCATAGTTTGTGGTTATCGCAACTATACCCCAGTTTAGCAGCCCTGAGAAAAGTGGCATAAGTGGGCAGAATTGTTAGTGAATTTTTTGTTAAAAATTACATAAGGTTAATTTACACCTTATCTCTTATTCTCTCGGTTCTGGGCATTGTTAATACACATCAGTTTTACCTGAGACTGGAAACAATAGGCTGGCTGTTTGATTCTGAAAATTAAGATGTCATAGTTCTCAGGGACTTGATTGGAGAAGGCGTAGCTAAAAGTTATCGTTTCCCCATAATATGAGCAACTATAAAATACAAAGTAATTGGGACGGTTCTCTCTACAACGACAAACATGCTTTTGTGTGGCAGCATGGTGAAGATTTGCTAAGACTGCTGAACCCGAAGTTGGGAGAATATATTCTAGATTTGGGTTGTGGCACTGGGCAGTTAACGGAAAAAATAGCGATCGCTGGTGCGGAGATTTTGGGTATTGATGCTGCACCAAGCATGATTGAAACAGCAAAAGCCAATTATCCCCAGTTGCGTTTTCAGGTAGGGGATGCACGGAATTTTCAGGTTGACAAACCCTGCGATGCAATTTTCTCCAACGCTACTTTACATTGGATTAAAGAAGCAGATGCGGTTATTGCTTGTATTTCTCAAGCTCTGAAACCAGGAGGGCGATTTGTGGCAGAATTTGGTTATCGGCGCAATATTGACGCGATCGCTCAAGCTTTAGAAACCAGTTTAGCTAAGATTGGTATTCCTGAACCACAAACCAGAAATCCTTGGTATTTCCCCAGTTTAGGCGAATATGTCAGCAAATTAGAACAACAAGGATTTGATGTAACTTATGCTAATACCTTTCCCCGTCCCACTTTTTTAACAGATGGAGAAGCAGGGTTAAGAAACTGGATTCGGATGTTTGCTAATTCATTTTTAATAGATTTATCTGCTCAACAACAAGCTGAAGTAATTAGCCTTGTGGAAGCGGAACTCAAACCGAAATTATACCATCAAGGAACTTGGATCGCCGACTATTGGAGAATACGGATTTTTGCCGTGAAACTTTGACTAATTCCAATACTTTTTTAGGACTTTATTAGGAATTTAGCCCCCATGTCTAAATTAAAATCTAAATTTACGTCCAAATATAATTTAGTCAGTTGTCAGATATTCCTCACCACTGGTTTGGTAATATTTTCCTGCTTACCAATTCTCAAATCATCAGCGCAAAACATTCCCAAACCTTCTGATGCACCACTAGAACTAAATTTATTAACCAAACCTGATGGTTCAGTAATTACAGCTAATACCATTAATCTGAGAAGTTTAACTATTCCTAGTTTGTGGTGGGCAAAAGCTAATTCAGAAAATAAACTTTTGGATAACTGGATAGCCTATCCAGCCAATCAGCAAGAACCGGCGCGTGTAGATGTATTAGTCAATCAACAAGTTTGGAGTTTACTAGATTATGTAGAACGCTACGACTTTGTTAATCGCTTGGGGACTCTAACTAGAAATTATGGTTATAATGTTCGAGTTTTTAATTATCAACAGGAAGCTTTAGCAACTTACACCTGTAATTTTAATACTAGCCCGGCTTTATGCAGAATTCAAGTGAATACTCAAAGCAAATCAAGTTTACGTCAATCTATTCAATAAGAAAAGTTGCATTTTCTAGTCAGGACGGGTTTAGCGGATAGTTTATCTACAAAACCCGTCTCTAGCAGCGTAAGTATTCAGAATCCAGAATCCAGAATTCAGAATTAAAGAGACTTTTACAGTCAAGCTGAATGATTCTCAAGAAATATTACTACTATCTATTCCTGATTAGATCAGCATTCTGACCGGAGGCGGAGCGTCTGGAGGCTCCGCTCCTGACTCCTGAATTCTTACCTGGCAGCTAAATACCTAATTTGTAATTTTTAAGTTTTCATGGTTTTGATTTTCGTAAATAACGATTTATATTCTTCATTAGCTGTTGGGGATAAAGGCAGAATAAATTCACTCTGATCAAAAACTGCCTGATTAGTAAGTAATAAAGCTTGGAGATTTTCTGGAATATCCGCAGTAGTAATATTAGTATTAATTGGCGATTTATTTTTAGTTAACAAAGTAATTTGCTTGGCAATATTTGGTTGCCAACAGAAATCAATCCATTGGTACAACAAAGGATTTTCACCAGCGCCAACAGGACGCACCCATAAATCTGCCCAAATTGCTGTTCCTGATTGGGGAACAACTACACCTAATTGCGAATAGCGATTGAGTGGGGAGATGATATCATTTGACCAACCCACCGCTAACCAAGTATCTCCGGTCAGCAGTGGTTCTAGATAATTAGTAGAATCATAGAATTTGACCTGTTTGTTTAATGTCTGTAATTCCTGTTCTAAATTGGGAATTTGATCAAGATTTTCTGTGTTATAGGATTTACCTAACTTTTTTAAAACTAAGCCAATTACTTCCCGGTGGTGATCAAGTAGCGAAATGCGCGATCGCATCTCCAAACGCCACAAATCACTCCAATCTCTAGGTCGCCAATTCAAGGTTTTAAATTTGTCACGATTATAAATAATAACTGTGTTACCCCAACGATAAGGAACACCCCAAATTTGCCCTTGTAAATTGGGATTTCCTTGTTCATCACGCCGGACTAATTCTTGCCACTTACTATTTAACACAGACCAATTTTTAATTTGTTCTGGTTGTAAAGGTTGAATCAGTTTTTGTTCAATTGCTGCTTTTAACCAATAATCTCCCAATGTCACCAAATCAGGGATAGCAGCTTTTTGATCGGGAGTTTTTGCTGACTGCTGCCAAGTTACTAATTGCTGAAATAAACTTCTAATTTGAACAATGGGAGTAAAGTTTAACCCTACTCCTGTTTGTAAACTGTTGCGAAACTGATTAACTACTTGATCTGGGATAGAACCTTTCAATAACTGTACGTTAAATTGTTTCTGGTTATTTCCATTACATCCCATCAGCAGTTGTGATGCTATTAATGTACTTGTACTTAATAAAAAAGACCGTCTATCCATTGATTTAAGAATTTGTGACTCATAGAATTTTAAGTCAAGGTAGCAACAGAGGTGAAAAAACACTACAAGCCTATTCTTACATCCCACAGCAACTAATGATCTTAAATAGGTGCGATCGCTATGAATGCAATAGTTAACTGTTCGGTTTTTGATAAAAATCGGATGGTATTATAGCAAAATAATTAAGAAATTTCGGGTTTAGTGCTTAAGAGATAATTAAATAGTCAAGATTCGAGCACCAACTATCTACTTCTGTCAGTATTTACAGGCGATCGCCTAAAATTGTCATCTTTTCTTGATTAATATAAATTAAAGTTTCTTTACTCAAACAATAGTGTGATGTTTAAAGCACTTCCGGCTGATTGTGTTGAATTTTTTCATCAAATCTGAGCAAAAGCAACTATTTAGCGGGTTTTTTCCTTACCGTCAGAGATTTTTCTTTGATTAAATGTAAATTAATTAACTTTTCTCAATAATTAAGTGATTAGTGCTAATGGTTCTGATTGAGTAGTATTTAGAATTAAAGCTTTAAGTGTCATCTTTACAAAAAAGATATTAATAATTAAATAATTCATAAGTATGGTTAACTATGCCAGTAAATTGAATAACATAGAAAAAACATTTTTGGATGAGGGTATTAAATGGAGCCATTACAAAAACAGATCCTGACTTTGAGCCAGAAACTGGACACCCTCTACCAGCTGATTGAGCAACTGGACTTAAAAGTGTCTCAAGCTCTATCAGAGTGTTCTACTGGGAAAACACAAGTACGAGATAATTATCTAGACAACAGTGAGGTAGAGCGTTATCAGTTAAAGGGTCAAATTACTTTTAATTCTGAATTAGAACATAAGGATGTATTAGTAGATGGTATTTATCCAGAAATGAATCGTCAGGCTGGAGATAAGAACATAACACCCGAAATTCAAATCCAAAGACTAACAGCACAATTAACAGCAGCATACAATCGGATTGCTGCCTTAGAAGAACAGTTATTAAGAGAACGGATTTCTTAATTGAGGATTGGAGATTAGGGAAAGAGACACGGGGACACGGGGACGCGGGGATACGGGGACACGGGGACGCGGAGAAAGAAAGACAGAAAAATTCTCCCCTCTCCTTTCTCCCCTCTCACCTCTGTTTCTCTCTTTTTGCCCTAATTACCCTGAAATTTGCCCAATTGCTCAATTTGGGTTTCAATAGCTGCTAAAAGTTGATTTTGCTGCCAATTTTGACCTAAATGAGCAGCTATGCAAGCAGCACCAGCGCCAACACCTTCTTTGACAAAACCCCGTTCATAAGCTTGGAGTTGAGGATAACGAGAATCAGCAAAATTCAACTGTGTAGCTAATAGAGGAGGAATAGCTTTGCAACCCAAATTTTGAGCTAAATCAACTGTATTGCCAGTGGGGTCTTCTGCTACCCAACGGGTTGTACCAATGACTATTTGTTCTGGTTGCCAGGCTAAATTGTAGGTTTGGACGATCGCTTCTATAAGTGCATAAACAGCAAGCATTTGCGTTCCTCCAGCCAGGAGAACCCCACAACTGCGACTAGCAGCGATCGCCATCCCAGCTACTACCACCTGCATGGGATCACCCACTGCTGCTACCAGTTGTAAGGGATCAAGAGGAATCTGTATATTTTGTAAACCAGTTTGTACCACTTCCCATTTTTGCCCGTGGTTACAAACAGGGTGGCTACTATTAACCTTGCCAACAGCATCGACTCCCAAACCAGTTAACACAGCCAAAGCGGTTGTAGTTCCACCCACAACACACTCACTTAAAATCACATAACTTTGAGGAACGTTAGCAGCTAGTTTCTCTCCCCATAACAACCCCTGTTGGAGTAAATGTTTGACTGTGGTTATTTCCATAGCCGCAGCCTGAGTTAAACATCTAGCCGGAGTTCCACCCAAATCAATCACCGGGATATGAGGAACTTGGGGTAAACCAGCATTAAATAAAAAAATGGGTATTTGTAATGCTTCCACCACTGCGCGGGAAATCACCACAGGAGAAGCCCCTGCTGTTAAAGGTGGTAAAGGATAATGAGGCTGGTATTTACAACCAAGGTATAAAAATTCAGCATCAGCGCAAGCAGTATATTTTCGGTCTTCTGGAGTCTTACCCGCCGCAGAAATCCAAGGTATTAACCCAGTTTCCGTAAATCCCAAAACACAGGCAAATACAGGAAATCTCCCACGATAACGCCTCAGCCATTCCTTACCCTGGTCTATTTGCGTGTAGATGTTAATCATAAAGTAGGGGGCAGGGGAGCAG
>DATGXQ010000059.1:0-4276 GCA_035298905.1 Nostocaceae cyanobacterium
GTTTTATTACCCCCCTTACAAATTAGTCCGCGCAGGCGGACTTTGCTTGTGTAGCCGCGATTTCTAATCGCCAGGGCTATGATTTTGCATCAGGACTTACTTTCCCAATAGTGGTAGAACCTAAATAATTAACTTTAGAAACGTCTTTCAAACTCAACTACTGCACGACTATCATCAGTTAAATTTGTGGAAGCACGGACACGAAACTGATCATTAATACGGTAATTGATCCCCCATTGGAATGGGTCGTTAGCTGTAAGAATCTTAATACTAGAAATAGACACTCGATTAGAAATATCTACCCCAGCTTCTAAGGCTAATTCTAAAGTAGAACTACTTCTACCTGCTTGTGGTCTGTCAGAAAGAATTGTTGGAAACAAACGCAACTCACTTAAACCAAAAGCATTACCAATTTGGTTAAATGCACCTTGGAAATTATTAAATACTGCCGAACCAGCAATATTAATTAAACCCAAGGTACTATCTCCCCTTCCTTGTGTACCCACAAATCCACCACCTAAGAGAGTAATAATTTCTGTTTGTGAACGACTGGGAGTACTGGTTAATTCTAAGTTTTCATTGATTTGACTAGCAAGACCTTTAATATTTGCTTCTACTCGCACAGTTTCTAAACCTGCTAAACCACTACCTTGTCTAGTAATGTCAGAACTTTGAATGACATCTAAGATTTTTGCCGATAGGCGAATATTTAAGTTAGGGTCACGGGGTTGACTAGCCCTAAAAGTAGCAGTGTGTTCATAACCACGGGCTAAAACTAATTGAGTGGTGAATAAATTTACACCGCCAGAAATTAATTTAATCGTTCCTTCGGGGATGGGGTCACTCAAAGAACCACTGACGATTAAATCACCAGATGCTAAAAAATTCAGGACTGGAGGACGGGCAATTTGCACATTTTTACCAAGCTTAATTTCGAGATTATTTAACCTAGTAGCTTCGTTACCTGTGTCTGCTTTATTTTGCTTATTAACTTTAATATTTGTGGGATTAGCTTTATTTTCTAAACCATCAGAGGGACTAGATTCTGCTAGTAATACTTGACCATCAGATAATTCAATCTGACCGCCAATTGCTGGTCTGAGGGCAGAACCAGTAATTTTCAAGTTTCCACTAACTCCACCTTGATATAATCCTTTGAGAGTTAGGGCTAATTTTTCTAAGTTAACAGTTAGAGGATTTTCTATTTTTCTGGCTGAATTAAAAATCGGAATTTCTCCGGCGGCTTCTATTTTACCTTGACTAAATTTACCTTGCAGACTTTCTACTAAAATCCGGTCAAAATCAAACTCGGCTTGACCAGAAACATTAGTAATTTTGCCTGGTAAAGCTTGGGCTGCAAAGGTAGCATTATTGAGGGAAGCGATTCCTTTAACTAATGGCTGTAGTATTGTTCCTCTAACTTTGATATCTAGATTTCCTTCTCCACCTTCAAAAGCTATCTGATTGGTCAGAAGATTAATTAATGCTAAACCGTCATTTCTGACTTTAATATCTAAGTTAATTTGATCGCTATCTGGTTCAACTGAAGCAAAAGGTAATTTGTAGGGAATATTTCCAGAAATACTGACTGGTTCTGACCCAGATGCTAAAACAGTGCTACCAAAGCTTAAACGACCATCGGCATAACTAAAACCAGCAGTAGCTGAGGCGATTTTTTTCTGATTTAATGCTCCGTCAATCAGTTCTAAATCTCCTCTAGCTTGGGGGTTAGATATACTCCCAGCTAAGGCAGCTGTAGCGTTAAGATTGCCTGTAATTCCTACTGGGAGTTTAACGAAATTACTTAATATTTCTATGGGGAAATTTTTAACTCGTAGTTGTCCAGATTGGTCTTTACCACCAATATTACCAGTAAAAGCAATTAGTCTATTTTCGGATCTAATTCGTAAGGGTTGTAAACGTAAAACTCCTTTTTCAAAAGCACCCTCAGCAATGACTCGATCAGCTTTATAATAGCGGGTAGGTTCGTCTTCTCTACCCCAAACAAAGTTTTCTCCTTTGAGGCCAAACTGTACGGATAAAGCGTCTTTGGTGTTAATAGCAATGTCGCCGTTAAATATCCCTTTAAGGTCAGTTAAATAAGGAATTGGTTGAGATGCAATCCGTTTTTGTTGTTGTTCGGATAGTAAGGCATCTATTTCGTAAAGACGCTGAATTTGGCTGTATAGGGATTGATTGGGTAAGCCTTGGGGGATGGTAATCAGGTCGGCTGCTCTACCGTAGGTAGGGGTAGCTACACCTCGCTGGATGTCTTTAATATCAAAGATTTGGGCTGCTGTGAGTACGTCCTGAATGTTACCGTTACTAATATTAATTTTGGCTTGAACTTCAGGAATAGTGTTAGTTGGTTTAATAGCAGCATTAAAGGCGTAGATACTTTGACCTTTAATAAATTTACTATCAGTAAGAGTGGCTACTCCATTTTTATAGGTGAATTGGGTACTTAGTTCATCCCCCCTAATTCTACCTAGTTCTGGTTTAGCGATCGCTACTTTTCCCTGTGTTGCAAATGTCTTTTGGTTAAGTTGTAAGTCTCCGCTTAATAAACCAGCAACTAAACTATTACTTAAAAATGTATTACCAGGAACTGTTAAATTGAGAACTTTTAAGGGAAAGTTTTCGACTTTTACAGCCCAATTATCGCCTGTAGTTTGACCTGTGGCTAGGGCTTGCTGCCATTTGATTAAAAAGGAGTTGGGACGGTTTTCGGTGTTTAAGTTGAGCGCTAGGCGGTCACTTTTTCCTGCTAAGTCTACACTGAAACCTTTTCCTTGGTCTAAGTTGACATTCCCAGTTAACAATTTATCAAAAGCGATGCCTTTAACGGCTAAATCACGTAAAGCTAGTAAACCTGTAACATTGGGTTTATTCAGATTTCCACCCACCAAGCCGCTAAAATCGACTTTACCGACAATACCCAAAACATTAGGTAATTTTACAGGTAATTTTTGTAAGTCATAATTTCTGGCTTGGACATTAAGATTTAATTGGGTAATGGTGGGAATACCTGGTTGTTTAGCATTAGCTAAAATGTACCCATTAGCACTTAAATTTCGACTATTAGCACGGTCAATAGTTAACTTTTCTCCATTCCAGGCGATCGCTGCGTTGAGGGGTGAATCTAGACCAGCGACACCTTGACTAAATTGTAATTGCCCAGCCGCCTGAATGTCAGCCAATCTAGTAGAACTGACATTACCAGCTACTTGTAATTTTCCGCCTAATTGACCCTGTAAAACTGGACTAAAACGATTTAATAATAAACGGTTGGTAGCGACTTCTGCTTGATAGCGACCGTTAGCCAGTTTGATATTATTAGCAACGACTGTACCACTAGCTAATTGCAGTTTACCTTGGCCGATCGCTTGGATGTTTTGTGGTTGGAAAGATTCAACGTTACCTGCAACTATAAACTGACCGGCTAATCTACCTCTAAATTGAGGTGGTATATTAGCTAACTCTTGAAGTGAGAGATTATTAGCTAAAAGTTGCGCTTGATAATTACCATCTATCAATTTAATATTATTAGCTACAACATTTCCCCCCGCAACAGCTAAGTTAGCTGCACCCACTCCTCGTAAGGTTTTGGCACTTAAGTTATTGAGATTCCCCGCAATAATAAATTTACCGTCTAACAACCCTCTTAATGCTGGGGGTGACTGTTTTAAAATTCGGCCAATGCGTATTCCCTTAGCGACTAATTCAGCTGCAAAATCTTGATTTGCTAATTCAACTTGGGTAATATTAACACTACCGCCAGCAATTTGTATACCTGCGCCTTCAGTGCGGAGCTTTTCGATTTTGAAGGGGGCAGCACTACCGGAAACTATTAACCGACCTTGAAATGAAGCATCTTCTAAAGAGACATTTTGCAGTTGTTGTGGATTGAGGAAAGGTGCTAATTTTAACCCAGGTGCTTGGATGACGGCTTGCCAGCGTTGGTTAGCGTACTTACCAAAACCCCGCACTGTCCCCCCGCGCAAATTTACCGCTACATTGCGAAAAGAGATACTGCGGTCTGGATTAAGAATAGCCTCACCGCTTGCGGGATAAGTGGCTTGTGGTGCTTGCCATTTGACTAAAGTTTGCAGATTATTAACTACACCGCTAGTTTGGACTGTAGCGGCTACCTTCCCGACTTGTACAGAAGAATTGATATTGTAGAGTTTAGCGATCGCATCTCCCGGTAAATTTTGGGCTGTAACATTAAAGTTGAGTGCTGGCGTTTTACCTAATTTAATTACCCCCCCGCCAG
>DATGXQ010000060.1:0-2688 GCA_035298905.1 Nostocaceae cyanobacterium
ACCTGTGGCCGTAGTGCCGATTTTACGGGCTGGGTTAGGACTACTGGAAGGAGCGCAGACCTTATTACCATTGGCTTCTATCTATCATTTAGGCTTGGTGCGAAATGAGGAAACATTAGAACCTGCTTGTTATTTGAATAAGCTGCCAGAAAAGTTTGACCCACAGACAAGGGTATTAATTACCGAGCCAATGTTGGCAACAGGAGGGTCTATAATGGCGGCGATGACAGAGTTAACAAAGAGGGGCGTTGATCCTTCCCTGACACGGATTGTCAGCGTTGTAGCTGCACCGCCGGCTTTACAAAAGCTTAGTGCTGCCTATCCAGGGTTAACTGTGTATACTGCTACTATTGATGAAGTAGTTAATGATCAGGGGTATATTGTACCGGGATTAGGGGATGCAGGCGATCGCATCTTTGGGACTTAAGCTAGGATGCAGCTAGAGCCGGAATATAGCTTAACTACACAAAAAGTCGCAGATTGCTTGAAGGCGGTAAAGATATGAGTCGAGATGGTTTTGCTAGTGGTTTTTTTACGGGAGCGTTAGTCGGCGGTATTGTTGGTGGTCTTTTGGGTGCGGTGCTGGCCAATCGCCGAGATGCCCTATTTTCAGGAGAAGAGGCAGGAGAAGCTGCTATTAACTCCTCAGAGGCGAATAAAGATGCTCCCAGAAGGCAAATGAAGGCCGCAGCTAATGATAGTCTGGAAATGGAAACGGCGAGGCGATCGCTAGAAGATAAAATTGCCCAACTTAATGCCACAATTGATGATGTCCGCAAGCAGTTGGGGAATGTCAATGGTAATGCTCCTCAAACAGCTAATGAGCGTTCCCTTTCCCAAGACTCCTAAAGTGCATCTGTGGTATAAATATTAGCTATCCATAGAGGCAGGAAAATTCATTCTCAAACCGCATTATACACTTGATTTGCAAAGAAACCCGCCTATGTTCGTCATAAGTTTTTTGTTATTATTTATACAAGTTTACTCTGCCCTATTGTTTGTTCGGGTAGCATTAACTTGGTTCCCCAATATTAATTGGTATAATCAGCCCTTTAACGCTTTGGCCCAGTTGACTGACCCTTACCTAGATTTATTTCGATCGCTCCTTCCTTCCTTTGGTGGTATAGATTTATCCCCCATGTTAGGAGTTATTGTTTTACAATTGATAGGACAGGTAGCAGTACAAGGCTTGAGTCTCATATTCTAATAGTTTGCGTCCTTTTGCTTGAGGCTGACAAAAGTGTCTGGGGAAATTAACTTAGACACTTTTGTGCTAATTTATCAGCGTCTAACTGGGGAACTAAACCCAGAAGCCTTAAATTGCTTTAACTTTAGGGGAGTAGGTTGGTTAAGTGGGACAGAAATTCTCAATTCAAAATTACTCACGCCTGGGGGTACTTCAGCAATAGAACCCAAGCGGGTACGGTTTTGGAGGATAGGATCATTATTGGCATCATAGATGCGACCGTAGATATCTGCATCATAAACTGTTTTACGAGTGCCATTTTCTGCTTTGCCAGTGACAATAAAGCATTTAGCAGCCGCACTATTCCCACCACTGGTAACAGCACCCTGAGCGATTTCTGGTGGACAGTCTTGATAGGAAATGTCAGATAATTTAATGGGTGTGAGTGCCGTGGCGCTGGGAGTGACTACCCAAGAAAGCAGAATCAGCAAGGTAGTTGCCAGAATCATTTTCAAGGGTGGAATGAGCGCTAAGAAGCTTTTTATAGCTCCAGATAAAAAGATGTTTGTCTTTTGCATATTGACGAAATCGTACCAGAGAAACTTAACTATATTTATTTTTTACTTAAAGAGGCACTGTGACTCATTCAGTACGCAGTAATGTTGTTTAACCCAGATTTCTTTAAGTTGATGTCGATCGCGCTTCAAAATCCCACTAAATTATTTGTCATAATTAGAGAAATCAGTCTTTAGCTACCATTTACCTATGACTCCAGATGAGGTCGAAGCAGCCTTGCAATCAGCCTTTAGAGAGTGTGCTGCTGCTGGCTGTCCTCTCACGGATATGCAGAAACAAATATTACTGCAAGTATTGGAGCAGGTGCAGGAAAATTTTAGCACTGGGGTGCTAGATCCTGCTAATCCTCTAGATGAGTTGACATCAGAGGAACTAGAAGCATTATTACAGTTTGTCAAGTCACAACAAGAACAGAATAATGGTGCTTGGAAAGTGCGGTTAATGAATGATTGGCTATTAGAGCAAGACTCAGGTCAAGTTCAGTTTATCCGCGATCGCTATGGGTTGCAGTGGTTAAATCGAGTTGAGTCATATCATTTTGAGCAATATTCCCTGATAGAAGATGCCGTCAAACTCAGAGTAGGCGATCGCATTGAGGTTTGTAATGCCCTGTGGGAATGGGTTCAGGATCAAGGCCCCTGTCAGCGTGAATGGTTTCCCTGTATGGTGATTCAGGTAAATGAAGTTAATAACGGCGCTGGTAAGACGACCAGTTGCACAATTCGTTTTTACAACGGTACTGAGTACGAAATTCAAGGTGTGTATGAGTGGAATCGCTATAATTGGCGCTGGACTCAGAGGTGAAGAAGATGTAATAAGATGAGCGATCGCGGAACGCCCGCCGGAGGCGATAGTGCCTATGTTGCCGAGGCTTGCTGAATACGGCAAACCTCCACTTTACCAGAGGTACGGTGCAACCATCCTGA
>DATGXQ010000061.1:0-4512 GCA_035298905.1 Nostocaceae cyanobacterium
TTGGGTGTTAGAAGAACTCTCCTCTGTTATTCCTTGCCCCTCTACACGTTGCACAAGACCAGGAACAACATGATCAAGATATTCATGTAGCTTGTCCAAAGTGCTGGGAATCACTCGGCCAGTTTTGAAGAATGCAAAATCTGATACTCCGCAGTAAGCAGCAAAAATTTTTATAACTGATATTTCTTGGTCACTCCATTCTTGATCAAGGGCAGCGCGGAACTTTTTGTAGACACTTTCTACAAGATTGATGTTGATTTCTCTGACTCCGCCCCTGCTGATGCTG
The DNA here is from genome assembly GCA_035298905.1 of Nostocaceae cyanobacterium. Taxonomy (GTDB): domain Bacteria; phylum Cyanobacteriota; class Cyanobacteriia; order Cyanobacteriales; family Nostocaceae; genus DATGXB01. The sequence goes on from DATGXQ010000061.1 coordinate 287, forward strand.
TGCCAGAATTTATACCCGCTATCTCTCACGGAGACGAAATAGCACTCACTATTATTCTGTTGGAGTAAATAACAGGGTATCCATTCCAAGCCTTTGTAGACTTCGTAAATTGCACCAACTGTTAGTGCTGTAACCGACTCGTTTTGTGTAGCTGTCTGTTGTGGTTCATTGTTTGTATTTGGCAAAGAATGGCCGACAGGGCCGACAAATTGTTGTATCCCCCCTCCTGTCCATGTTTCGTCTGTCGGCTCATTGGCCGACACAGGGCCGACAGGGCCGACATCTGTATGATTTGAAAATTTAATTATCTCTTCTGTGCTAAGTGTCGGCTTTGTCGGCCTATTGTCGGCCATATTGTCGGCTAAACCAAAGTTAGACAGTGTAAGGCTTCGATGGTAGTTGTCGGCCTTGTCGGCCCCTTTTGAAAGAGGATAGAACTTTTTACCATCGCTGGTAATAGCTCCTGAATTAACGAGCGATTCGCAGTTTGCGAGTATTTCTGCTGAAGGTGTGTTCTTACATGCTTTAACTATTCGCTTAATATTCCTGACTGTTACCCCCTCTGAGTGCTTCTCGATGTACTCCTTAATCTTGAGTAAAGTGCCTGTAATCTCTGCTTCTGAGTCATTGCCCCCATACAACACCTTGAATTGAGCCAAGTAAAAATCAGTTAGCTCACAAGCCACGGACATTGTATGTTCATCAACAAATTGGCTTATGGACTTGGCATCTGTACCAGCGAGAATAGCGTTTACCACATGCAGCCACAAGGCAAAACGAGCAAAATAACTTTTTAATTTGGGATAAGCAGTCTTCAAGCCTGGATGAGATTCTGTATCCTCTGCCTCAGCCAGAAAATCCATGTATCTCTGGCAAATCTTTTTCGCGCTGTTGTCAAGAAACAGGTCTAGATTTTGTATTTGTCCCACCGTTTTGTAGATATGGCTTAAAGAGTCTTTTAGTGCTTGTGCCGTACCGTCGTCTTCCTCAAATAGATCGATATAAGCAATGGGACTGGGGACTAAACAGAACAACCATCTAGCAAACTCACCTGTATAATCTGCAAAATTCTGATAAGAGAGAAAACGTTTTAATGTGTCCGTCTGAGTATTTCCAGTTCTACTAATAGCTGTTTGTTCTAAATAAATGCTTTGATCCGCGTCACTAACATCTTTACTGACGAAATCGCCATTATACTCACTGAGCTCTAGTTCTAAGTCATCACCCTTACCGTTGCGGTATTTGTTGCGGCTATTGATGAAACCTGACCACTCGTCACGATAGTAGAGAATCCCTCTACGATTCTGGCTATGCAGTTTGATTCGGGTTTCAGATGTAGCATTTTGAATAATATACCGTTTACGAGGGGCTGGCTTTGTTGGCGGTTCTTCTCCTGAATTCGGTTTATATAGTTTTAGCTCATCCTCATATTGCTCTTTGTTCACCAGCCATAAATTATACTCTTGAGCCTCCAGCTTATTGAGTGGTGCAATAATTATCTTTTGTGCTGGAGTCTTGATCCGACCACTACGAGCAACTACACATGACCAAAAAATAGGTGGTTGCCAGTAGTCAGTAAGGGGTTTTATTATAATTCGCGCCTCTGTCCCCATTCGACTCCCAACGGTGGGGATGAGAGTGGTGATTAGTGATTCGACGCACGTAGGCATGGCGTTTGCTGTTTTCTGTAACAGATGTGCAAATCTCCCGCCGTCACCCCAGAGCAATCGGTAGGGGTCAAGCCGTGCCTGTTGTGCCTCTAATAAACTGGGGATTTGTTTACTCGCCTCTTCTCTGTTCTCTGCCTGTTGTTTTTCCTTCCGTCGTTCCCAGTAAAGTTTGGCGATCGTTCCTTCTTTGTATGTAGTTCTCTTGGCCAGGTCTGGAAAAATCAAACCCAACTCTGACTTTGGTAATTCCTGTTCTATCAGCTGATCAATTTCTTGAAATAACTGTTCTTTGGTTAGAGTTTCAGATGTTGGGGTAGGGGTAGAAACCGTTTTATTATTACTGCTGCTGTAGCTGCTGCTAGAGTGATTAAAATGCTTTTCTGGGGCTATATGTCCTTTCGATTTAGCAATCTCTAAAGACACTCTAAAAACTTCTTTGTTGTCACAACCAGAGTGACAGTGAAACTGTCCTGTAGCTTCATTGATGTGCAAAGAATCAAGACTTTGCCCACCATGTACAGGACATTTACAAGTAATCCAGCCCTTACGCCCCTCTGGTTTATATCCCTCCAAATATTGGGATATTTTTCTCATATCCGCCCAATCATCATCTATGGCTGGGTGCTGTTGTGGCTTTGGTGCTACTGCTTGTTCTTTGGTAGGAATTATTGCCCTCAATTCCTCAAAACTGTACTTTTTACCAGAATTATGAATAATTTCTGAGATATTTTCGCTAGTAGATGGAGAATGATAGCATCCTGCCAATCTCATTACCCTAGAAGGGTTTTTTAATGCTCTGTCACCGTCAGCAAACTCTAGTAAATCAGTCTGTAAAATCTTCCATTGTTCTGGGGTGATTTGCTCAGAAAATACCCAGTAACTATGTATTGATTTGCCGCCTGTATCTATCTGTAATGTGGGTTCAGGTAGCCCTAATGATTGCCATAGTTGACGCTGAATTTCTTTGTCTAAATTGTCGTGTTCATAGAATATGGCGCGGCATTGAGTGACTTTATCATCGGTATGTCCACCGCCATTAACTACTAAATAAACCCCTCTGCCTTCTTTTTGCCATTGAAAAGCAATTTTAATTAATTGGTCTAAACTTTTAACTTGTGATTTTCTACCCTTATCCTGTTCTTTTCTGGGGTCGTTACTAGGAAAGAAGCCACGAAGATAGACTATATCGCCCTTTTTATAACCTAGTTGTGATAAATGTTCACCCACAACTTGAGCGTTAGGAGATGAGGGGAACTGGTAAATACCTTGTACCATTACAATTCACCTCCCCTGATAGATGCGAAATTTGTTAGAATATGTACAGCGTAATTAACAAAGCTTTTGGTGTTATTGTTCATAGTATTTCGATCATTTTTTGAGTCTCACCGGATAACCCCGGTGAGTTTTTTGTATTTATTTATTCAGAGAAAAATGCTCACTCAATTAATAGGCTAGGTGCATCTTTGTTTATTCCCTTTTAACAAAGTCGTTATCATGCTTAAAACCAATCAGGGTTTCTCATGTTCTCAGCATCTATCCTTCTCCGTTCTTCGTCCTGATCCAATAGCGAAAGAATCTCTTTAGCAAGAAATGAGCGAGTGGAATGAGGAAGCCCTTTTAGCGTCATAGATTGAAGCAAAACTCGTATTTCTTCTTCAAAATATTTAGTACTGTGCTGGTTAAATAGCTTCAACATAGAGCGGGCGTAATGTATTACCTCTGAGTGGTTGTAAGCGCTTCCTTCCGTTTGTTGAGCTATTTTTTCAAGCATCGGACGGAAGCCTCTAAAGTCGTACCACCATGTTTCACATTTAATCCACAGTTTTACGGCGGATAAAAGTAACTCAGGAACTCTGTCGTCAGTAACGGGAAGTATTTCGTACAACTCTTCTACCTGTTTACGGCTGATAATGACCTTTGTGTAAAATTCATTCTCAGGAATATTTAAAGGGTCATTTTCATGTAGCAGGAGCTTAAACAATGTGTTCTCAAATATTGCTAAAACGTCGATAGCAAGTTTGTTGGCTAAATTGATGTACCTTTGTTGAGCTTCTGGGGTCAAGTCATCCCAAGGCAATGCCAGCCCAAGTGAATCTACGGGTGCGTCATTAAAAAAGCAATCGTAAATTGTTTTAGCTTGCTCAATCATCAGATTCTCTTCCATCATCAGCACCCAATAATTTATTAGTTTCTTCCTGAGAAATTAAGCCTAAATTCTCCAGTAGCCAAAGTAGTAAGATGCAAATCTGGCAGGGGAGATAATACAGAAAGTTAATGAAGTCTTTCAGCCAAGTAAGAACCATGTAGATGGCATAGCCTAAGAGTAGCAATGGTGTTAGGAGTATTAAGAGAATGTTGTTCATGCACTACTTATAATTAATGTGTGTGTGAGTTGTGTGTGAGAACTATCACCCTCTTAAGTTGGTATCAACTACGTCCCACTCACCATTAAATTCCTCAATAAAGCACTCTACGGTAAACGAGTCTAAAAATGTCCCCTCAGTCTCGTCTTTCTCTTCCCTGTAACGAACAACCTCAACATCGACATCAACGCGA
>DATGXQ010000062.1:0-4089 GCA_035298905.1 Nostocaceae cyanobacterium
TTTTCCATTCCCGGCGCACTTGAACCCCGCAAATCCAATTCCATCATCGCATAATAGATGTGTCGCCAAGTCAGGGCAAACAAATAATCAACCTGTACAGGAGAACGTCCAGAGTGGGCAATTAAAGTATAAACGATCGGACTATATCGACAAAAAATAGCCGTAAAATATTTTCCTTCTTCAGGATGGCGTTGAAACAAAGTTAATAGTTCTCGATCGCTATAATGAGACAGAGACTTGACCTGTGGATGATCGGTTTCAGTAAAATAAGGAATTTGCACAACTTTACCCTTCAGCTAATCAATCAAATCACCAGATTTTACCAAATACTATACTGCTGAAGCGAAAATTTTAAATTGAAAAATTTAAGTTTTACGTTTCGTTCTAAATTAATTAACCTCCCCATCCCCCCATCTCCCCACCTCCCCACCTCCCCATCTCCCCATCTCCCCACCTCCCTATCTCCCTTACTGACTCTCCCCTCCTGGTGTACTGATCACTCCGTTAGACGGTTGATTTTCCCCATTATCAGGGGTTGCCGTTTCGGTGGGTGTGGGTGTTGCTGTTTCGGTTGGTGTGGGGGTGCTGGTTTCGGTGGGTGTGGGTGTGGGGGTGATAGTTTCGGTGGGTGTGGGTGTTGGTTGGATGGGATCTTGTAAAGTCGCATTCAGAGTATAGTCGCTTTGCGTTACTCCCCCAGGTAAGCGTACTTGAATTACATATCCACCAGTGACCGATAAAATGCCCTCATAGGATTTTACTTGTTGGGTATTGCCATCGATCGCCTGACCATCAGGATCTAAAATTGTGAACGAAACACCACTGAATTGATCCACAGAAACGGTTAATTTTTGCCCCGCTTTCCCTGGAAAACCATAGCTAATAATTTCATTTTCCTTAATTGTATCGTTGACTTGAGCCGTGTTGGCCGCATCAAATCTTAAGCGTTTAATCAAGATGACAGGTTCGACCTTTGTTGGTGTCGGTGTGGGTGTGGAGGTGATAGTGGGTGTCGGTGTTGCCGTTTCTTGGGGAATAATTGGGGAAGGGAAAGTTTGGGGTGAAGTGGTTGGTTCTGGCGGTTTTCTATTTTGCGATCGAATAGAATTAACCAAAGCCCAAGAACCAACACCCGCTAAAATAACTACAGCCGCACCGATCGCTCCGACAACTAAAGAATTGTCTAAAATAGAACCGTTAGATGCAGGAGGAATTACTGGATCTGGTTGGTCTGGTGGAGTTGGCAAAGGTTCGGGGCGATGTCCTACAGCAATAGTCTGTACATAGGACACCAAAGAATTAGTTACATCATCTTGATTTATAGCTTGTAATGCTTGGGCTACCTCTGCTGCACTTTGGTAACGTTCACTCGGCACATAACTTAACATTCGCTGCAAAATTTGGGCAAAACCCGGACTCAAACTCACCCACTTTTGCCAATTCCAAATTAACCGAGTTTCATCATAGATGTCTGCTGGTTCTTTCCCAGTCAGTAATACCAGCGCAGTTACCGCCAGCGCATACAAATCACTGCTAGGATAAGCTCGTCCTGTTTGCATTTGCTCACTAGGAGCATAACCCAATTTACCTACAGTAGTAGCCGGAGTTGTACCAGTGGCTTGTAATCTGTTTGCTAACTCTTTCACCACGCCAAAATCTATTAGCACAGGTAAGCCATCACTGTGACGCAGAATAATATTCTCTGGGGAAATGTCCCGATGAATAATCCCTTGTTTGTGGATATGCTCTAAAACTGGTAGGAGAGAGCGAATTAACTGTATAACTTCTGTTTCTGAAAGAGTTTGATTAACAGCTTGGCGTTCTGATAACAAAGTTCTATAAGTTTTACCCGCCACATAATCTACCACTAAAAATAGGCGTTGGTCTTGGGCAAATTTCTCCCGAAACTTGGGAATTTGCGGATGTTCAATTTGATATAAAGTTGCCGCTTCTCGCTCAAACAGCTCTTGCGCCTTCTCTCCAGCGTATACCCCCGGAAGCGTGAGAATCAATTCTTTAATTGCACAAAGCTCATTAAAGCGTCGTTGATCTTCTGCTAGATAGGTTCTACCAAAACCGCCCTGTCCGAGAATTTGTAGAATCTGATAACGATTTTGCAGGACAGTACCGTTTGTAATTGGTGGTTGCATGATCAATATACATCAATAATATAAGGTGTAATGGCAACTGAGCTACAAGTCAGCTAAAGGATCAGGGTGCAGTAGCAGTATAAATATTAGTGGAAAAATTATCCACAACGTTTCATCTGCCATATCTCCCTCACCTCTCTCAATTTTCCACATTCCTCCATCATTGGGATATGCTAAACATAAGTAACGCTATAATTATTCTTGGTCTGCCTGAGAAAAACTGACAGTAAGTTGAAATGCTGTTAATATAGTTAATTTGAACTTCAAATGTCAAAATTCTAGTAGAGGCGATCGCTCTTTGAGCTTGTGGGATGGAAAATCTAAATATCTAAAATTAAGTCTGCTAGTTTATAAATTAGGCCATATATCATAGAATATTTATTTACACATTCAATGCTAAATCATTGCCGTCCTGCTGCCTGAAAACTCACGGAAATAACACTGTAACTGAGAAAAATTTACTCTCAGTTAAAAAAATAACGTGTAGAATAAACACTCTACCATCAAAAACTTCTCAGAGATTGGGGCGGATTCCCCCAACCCAAAAATTAAAAACTCTGAAGCTATTTACCACCCTCAATGTTGGTAAACCCTCAGTGACTTGTTATCTGAACAAACGAGAAAACTTAGTGAATGTTAATTCTATGGAGAAATTCTTAAAATTTGTATGAGTGCTACCACAAAACTTAAAGGTGTTTTATTCAGTCTCTTTCTGTTAAATCTGCTCAATCTCTGAAGACAATATTGCCATGAATGCACTTCAAGGATCTGCTGTGCTAAGTTCTGCAACCTTAAAATTGCAGTCTACTGCAACAGGACTGTCTGAAAATAATCGTCTGCGTTTGTTTTCTGGTTCTGCCAATTTACCACTATCTCAAGAAGTCGCTCGTTACCTGGGGATGGACTTGGGACCCATGATTCGCAAAAGATTTGCGGATGGAGAAATTTACATTCAAGTCCAAGAATCAATTCGGGGTTGTGATGTTTATTTAATTCAGCCCAGTTGTCAACCAGTCAACGATCATTTAATGGAATTATTGATCATGATTGATGCTTGTCGTCGCGCTTCTGCACGGCAGATCACAGCAGTAATTCCTTATTATGGTTATGCTCGTGCTGATAGAAAAACTGCTGGACGAGAATCAATTACAGCGAAATTAGTTGCTAACCTAATTACTCAAGCTGGGGCTAACCGTGTACTAGCAATGGATTTGCATTCTGCTCAAATCCAGGGATATTTTGATATTCCCTTTGATCACGTTTATGGTTCTCCAGTCATCCTCGATTATTTAGCAAGTAAACAACTCCATGACCTAGTAGTTGTTTCTCCTGATGTGGGTGGTGTGGCCAGAGCTAGAGCATTTGCGAAAAAATTAAATGATGCTCCCTTGGCAATTATTGATAAACGCCGTCAAGCTCATAACGTCGCTGAAGTTTTAAATGTAATCGGTGATGTTAAAGGCAAAACGGCAGTGTTGGTAGATGACATGATTGATACCGGTGGCACAATTTCTGAAGGAGCTAGGCTGCTAAGGGAAGAAGGAGCTAGACAAGTATATGCTTGTGCTACTCATGCAGTATTTTCCCCACCTGCGGTAGAAAGATTGTCTAGTGGTTTGTTTGAGGAAGTCATAGTCACTAACACAATTCCTATCCCAGACAGTAAGCGTTTTCCTCAGTTGGTAGTACTTTCCGTTGCCAATCTGTTAGGTGAAACTATCTGGCGAATTCACGAAGATAGCTCTGTAAGTAGTATGTTCCGTTAGCCAAAAAAAAACTGTCTGTTTTACGACAGTTCTCCATAAATAATTATGAAGAATGAAGAAGAAAACAGTAATTTTTCTCACTTCATTCTTCAGTTTTTATTGGCTGCTAAAGTTGACAGGAGTCAGGAGTTAGGAGTCAGGAGTCAGGAGTCAGAATTCAGGAGTCAGAATTC
>DATGXQ010000063.1:0-3069 GCA_035298905.1 Nostocaceae cyanobacterium
CCTAACGAATAGAATTCGTGGCTACACAGGCAAAGTCCGCCTACGCGGACTAATGAAAAATCAAGGTTTTCAAACCCACGCAGGTGGGTTTTGTTTGTGTAGACGCGGTTTCTAACCGCCCATTTTTTGTTAAGTTGACACTAATGGGCAGTGCCATGTCCCTACGTTTAAAGGGTTTAGGGGGAAAATGTAAAGTTAAAATCTGTCAAAGAATCGGTAAACATTTTAAAAATCCTATCTTCACAATTTTTAATTTTTAATTTTTAATTTTTAATTCTTCCAACTCCTCCATTAACTTCCTTAAATCCTCCTTAGCCTCCTTAGCAAACTGGACAGAACCAATACTAGCTAAAATACCCGTTCCCGTCGTCACACCTCCCTCTTGCACTTTATTAAAATAGAGCATTCCCACTCCAAATAAAGTCATCATTGCTGATGCTGCACTCACACCCAAAGCTAAATTAAAAGTTAATTTTACCTGACGTAAAAATTCCTCATTGATTTTGCGTTTCATCTCTTTTTCATCTGCATCTGATTGGGTCGTTTTTTTTAAAGGATTGAACATAGCTGATAAATTCCCTAAATAATGTTGTTTACGCATCTTCTCTATGTTTCCTATGTTCACATCATTTCCCATAAACTGAATATCAGAGAAGTATAAAACTGGGTATAGAAGAAGTCTGTAGAACAGAAGTGTAAATAAAGTATAAATGAAGTCTAAACTTTAACTAAACTGTGGTATTATGCTGTAATATTATGTATAATTACCCTATTAAATTTGTAAACTTATCATAGGTAGCAATCAGGAGAGATATAAATTTAATGTAGGGACACGGCATCAAAAATATCATTATCAAACCAAAATTTAACTTACGCCGTGTCCTCGCCTTGATCTGAAGTTATCATTAATACAGATATTATAGATTTACTATGGAATGGCAAGACTTTCTCAAACAAGAGGCGGGGTTACACGGCTTATCTAGTGATCAGGAAGAAACATTACTAGCCGCATTTCCTAAATTAAATATCCAAATAAATCAGAAACAATTATCAATACAATTGAATATCTCAGAACACACTGTCAAAAAAAGATTATCATCAATTTATGATAAATTTGCAGAGAGTTGTGAGAAATTACAACAACAGGATGGTGCAGGTAAATTACAAACTCTGCATGATGAATATTTAAAAAAGAAATTTTATCAAAAGCAGAATATTCAATTTAACGATAACAAGATTAGTAATAATTCCCTGACATATCCGTCAGAGTTTCAGAAACTAATCGACGATAAAACCAAATCATTCTGTGGTCGTGGTTTTGTCTTTCAAGCAATAGCAGAATTTATTCAAAATAACTCAAATGGCTATTTTACCGTTGTTGGTGATGCGGGAATGGGTAAAAGTGCCATTGCAGCTAAATATATATTAGACCATCCAGAAACAGTTTGTTATTTTAATATTCGGGCTGAAGGCAAAAACCGCCCCGATTTATTTCTCAAAGTTATTCGTCAGCAATTAAAGGAAAGGTACGAACTCTTAAATGTAGAAGATGCTGATTTATCCACTTTATTAACTAAAGTCAGTGAGAAAATATCCAACGGTGAAAGATTAATTATTGTAGTTGATGCTTTGGATGAAGTTGACCAAGAAGCAAGCGGCAATTTATTATATTTACCGACGATTTTACCGAACAATATTTACTTTCTCCTCACCAGAAGACCATGTTTAGCAGAAGAAAAAAGATTAAATATTTCTCCTAGCGTGGCTTATCAGGAATTAGATTTAAGGGAATATGACCAAAAAAGTAATGATGATGTACAAGAATATATTTGGCTATTGCTAAATTCTGGTGAATATCAACAAGGTTTACAGCAGTGGATAGAGAAACAGCCGAATTTATCTAAATCTGAATTTGTCAAAGAAATAGCAGCGAAAAGTGAAAATAATTTTATGTATTTGCGCTGTGTCTTACCAGCCATAGCCGAAGGATTTTATAATGATAAACCTCTGAATCAAATACCAGTAGGTTTACAAGGATATTATCTCAGTCATTGGCGAATAATGGGAATGACTAACAAACCATTACCCAAAAATAAAATTAAAATTGTCTATGTGATGTGTGCCTTAAAAAGTGCTGCATCCCGTGAAGTGATTGCTAAATATTCCAAGCAAAACGAGTTAACAGTACAAGAAGTTTTAGATGGTTGGGCGCAATTTCTACAGAAACAAGAAAATTATCAACCACCACGTTATAGATTTTATCATGAAAGTTTCCGAGACTTTTTACATAATTTAGAGATTATCAAAGCTGCGGGGGTGAGTTTACCAGATATCAGCGCGGAAGTTGCCGAAAATATGACGGAAGGGTTAAGTTTATGAGTAATCTTCGCGCTTGGTTAGCTGACAAGTCACCGGAAGAACAGGAACATTTTTTAGGTGAAGTTCCTCGGTTATGGGTAGAAGGGGGAAGTTTTGATCAATTTTGTCGGTTATTAGCTAATTATGATTTTATAGAAGCGAAGATAAATCATTCTCAATTTGGTGTACAGGCATTAATTGAGGATTATGATTTAATTGATGATGTGTTATCGACGGATGCGGAATATACAGCCACAGCAAAAGCATTAAAATTAATTCAAGGTGCTTTACGGCTATCATCCCATGTTTTAAATCAAGATAAAAAGCAATTAGCCGGACAATTAACAGGAAGATTATTGAGTTTTCATCAACCAGAAATTACAGGTTTAATACAACAAGTAATAGCAACTCCAAACACGGGTTTTCGTTGTTTAACCAGTAGCTTAACTCCTCCAGGTGGTGCATTAATCCGCACATTAGAAGGTCATCGTTTCTGGGTGAGAGCAGTGGCGATAACTCCAGATGGTCAATCTGTGATTTCTGGTTCTGATGACATGACAATCAAAGTCTGGGATTTAAAATCTGGTAGTGAAAAATTTACTCTCACTGGTCATAGTTCCTATGTGAATGCAGTGGCGATAACTCCAGATGGTCAATCTGTGATTTCTGGTTCTGATGACATGACAATCAAAGTCTGGGATTTAAAATCTG
>DATGXQ010000064.1:0-5970 GCA_035298905.1 Nostocaceae cyanobacterium
CGTCCCCGTGTCTCTTTTCTCCGTGTCCCCGCGTCCCCGCGTCCCCGCGTCCCCTGCCCAAAGACAAATCTGCAACATTGATGATCAATTTATGCCCTTCATCCCATAAAATTGGCAAGTGGGAAGCATACACCAATCCCAATTTGAGTCATCTGTAGTTAGTCATCTGTAGTTAGGAAGTTTTAAATCCCGTGACTGTGAGCTTGTCTGCTGCTAAATCTCTTCGCCAACCTTGGCCTGGGCTGATAGAAGCCTATCGTGAATATTTGCCTGTCAGTGACACAACCCCTGTTGTGACTCTGTTGGAAGGTAACACACCCTTGATCCCAGTGCCAAAGATTGCCGAGTGTATTGGTAGACAGGTCAAGGTATTTGTTAAATATGATGGTCTGAACCCCACTGGTAGTTTTAAAGACCGGGGCATGACTATGGCTATTACCAAAGCCAAGGAAGCAGGGGCTAAAGCTGTTATTTGTGCTAGTACCGGTAACACCTCTGCTGCTGCTGCTGCATACGCCAGAAGGGGCGGAATGAAGGCTTTTGTGATCATTCCCGATGGTTATGTGGCTTTGGGTAAGTTAGCCCAAGCTTTATTGTATGGGGCGGAAGTATTGGCGATTAAAGGGAACTTTGACCGGGCTTTAGAAATTGTCCGGGATATGGCCGAAAGTTATCCCATCACTTTGGTAAATTCTGTTAACCCCTATCGCTTAGAAGGACAAAAAACAGGGGCTTTTGAAATTGTCGATGCTTTGGGTGATTCCCCAGACTGGTTATGTATTCCTGTGGGAAATGCGGGGAATATCACAGCATATTGGATGGGCTTTTGTCAATACCATCAAGCTGGAAAATGCGATCGCCTCCCCCGGATGATGGGTTTTCAAGCGGCTGGTGCAGCACCTCTGGTCAATGGTCAACCAGTACCTAACCCAGAAACTCTGGCTACAGCGATTAGAATCGGTAATCCTGCGAGTTGGGATAAAGCCGTAGCAGCTAAATCAGCTAGTCAGGGCAGTTTTAATGCTGTCACCGATGAGGAAATTTTAGACGCTTATCGGTTGTTAGCGTCTTCAGAAGGCATTTTCTGTGAACCGGCTTCTGCGGCTTCTGTAGCTGGGTTGTTAAAGGTCAAAGATGAAGTTCCCACCGGCGCGACTGTAGTCTGTGTATTGACTGGGAATGGTTTAAAAGACCCCGACACAGCGATTAAACACAGCGTTGCTCAATTTAAGCAAGGCATCCCCGCCGAGATTTTGGCAGTAGCAGAAGCGATGGGATTTTAGGGGGGCAGAGGGGTAGGAAGACGCGGGGACGCGGAGAAAAGAGACACGGGGACGCGGGGAAAAGAGACACGGGGACGCGGTGACGAAAAAGATATTCTTTCTCCCCTCTCCCCCTCTCCCTGTCTCCCCTCTCCGCGTCTCCCCTCTCCCCTCACAGTATCTCCCCATCTCCCTCATCCTCCTCTCCCCTCTCCGCGTCCTCCTCATCTACTTGGCTTTTTCCCGCCTCTGCACGTTCTCGCGTTAGACTATCGATCGCATCACCTAAAGCAGTAGTTAGACTTTTGCGCGTTTGAGCGTGATTTGCCTGTTCAGTTTTTAAGGAATGTAACAAGCGATCGCGTTCTTTAATTACCGCAATTAGTTTACCCCGTAATTCTTCGGCTGTAGTGTATTTGGCGATTTCTGCTTCTATTGCGGCTGTGTTGGAAACTTCACCAACATCTATCGGTATTTGCGGAGATTGAGGGAGAGCGATCGTTTTCTTATATAATTCAGCATCATTGCGTCGTTGTTCTGCTTCTGTATTGTACAGTGAGCGCCATTTTTGCGAACTTTGCCACGCTTCATCCCGTTCCTGTTGCAGTTGTGCCATTTGTTGTTTTAAGGCTTTAATTTCCGCTAACCACTGCTGCGTTAATTGACCGGTTCTATCAATACTTTCCGTCATTATTTTAGTTAGGTGTAGTAGGTGATACTAAATAGCATAAAATTAGTTCTGTTGGAAATATTACAACAAAAGGTGATTGTGCGGTGAGTTACGGAAGGTAAAGAGGAATAAAAAAAGAAAGTGTCTTCTCTACAGGACGCTAAGGAATGGCGTTTTTTTCTACATTATTTTACAAGGCAGCAAGTAAAATTTGTTTAGCACTCAAAGCTAAATCTGGAAAAATACGGGAAACTAGCTTTTTTTCATCGGTAAAAACTGTTTCTAAAAACCTCCCATTTTCCCACAATAAAACTGTAACTTTACTTTCTAACGGGTCAGCAATCCAATATTCAGAAATTCCTAAATCAGCATATTCAATTAATTTTGTTTCATAATCTCGCTTGACTGATTCAGCACTCACAACCTCTACGACTAATACGGGTGGAACTTCCAAAACAGCAGATTTTCCTTGAATTGATTTTCTTTGTTCATCAGTCATCACAACTAAATCAGGAAGACGGGATTTATTAGCTTTTGTTCTCACACCAGTTCCACTAGGACGGACTTGTAAATTTTGCCCTGAACGCTGAATTTCTAAATAAAATTGAATTAGTAAAAAAGTAATAATTGCTTCATGTAAATCTGCGGCTGGAGGCATTTCTATTAACTTTCCATCCTCAAGTTCATAACGTTTTTCTGCGCCATCTTCATAAGCTAGATATTCCTCAAAACTGTAAAGACGTTCTATCGGTGTAATAGTCATAAAATCCCGCCTTTTACTTAAAGATTTATTGGGAAGAATATAGCAATCCTAAATCATTTATGAACACTTCCTGTTCCCTGTTCCCTGTTCCCTGTTAAGAGTTCCCTTACCTCTACTAGTCAGTTCACAACTCAAATCGGATTGCTATATTATTTTGATAGTGAAATAAAAAAGCCCCTCGTCAAAATTGATATTTTACAGTAGAATTACTACAAATACTTGTACTTAAAATCCTATGTCCTCAAGCATAACCGCCTCCTGACTCCTGCCTTCTCAAAGGTAAAATCATGGCTTGGCCTAGTTTTATTCGCTTCTTTTGCCATCTTAACTGGCACACATTGACAAAAACCGTTAACAAAATTATTGAAAATCGGTTGCTAGGACTAGCCGCAGAAATCGCATTTCATTCCATGTTATCGCTATTTCCGGCAATTCTGGCCATGTTAACAGCGATCGGTCTGTATGCGGAAGCTTTACATAATACTTTTACACAACTAGCAACCCAACTCAGTCAACTTATCCCCCAAGAAGCCTGGGTAATAATTAGTGATTTTGCTAGTAAGGAAATTGCTCACTCTAAAAATACTAGTTTATTTTCTTTCAGTTTTGCGATCGCTATTTGGACAGCTTCCGGTGCTGTTAATACCGCCATGACAGCCCTAGATAAAATTCAGCAAACACCCACTAATAAACAGCGTTTATTTTGGCAAGCTAAACTTGTTTCCCTTGGTTTAACAATTAGTAACATTTTGTTATTAATGCTGGCTTCCTTTCTAGTCTTTATCAGCGATTTATTCTTAGGTATGCTAGTAAAAGGTCATACCTCTCTATCATTCTTACTACACATTTGGCAGCTATTACTTTGGCCTGTGGTTTTAGGTATAGTTGCAGGTGCATTTAGTTTTATCTATCTCTATGGTCCTAGCGTTTGGAAATTTGGTACACCACTACTACCAGGGGCAACTTTAGCCGCGATGTTTTGGGCTTTAGTTTCCGCTTTATTCCGTCTATATGTAACTAATTTTGGTAACTATAACAAAGTTTATGGTACAGTAGGTGCTTTTATTGTTTTAATGTTGTGGTTGTGGATGAGTGCCTTTATTCTTTTAGTGGGACATCAGCTAAATGTAACAATTGGTGAAGATATGCGGATAAAAGCTAAAAATTTAGCAAGAAACTCCATAATTAAATCTCATCAACCGAAAAAGCTTGATTAGAGAGTTAAAATATCAACGATTTGATTACTCATAATTATCAAATGTCTAATGGCCCACAATTTTATCTTACAACTGATGCCTACGCACCGAAATTAAAGCGTTTGCGTCAACTTGCTAAACTTTTAGATAAAGCAATTACTTTACCTGGAACTAAAGCAGGTGTTGGTTTAGACGCTTTAATTGGCTTATTACCAATTGGTGGAGATGCGCTAGGGTTGATATTTTCTTTTTATATCATCATTGAAGCAGCACGACTAGGCGTATCTAACAATACGTTAGGCAAAATGATCTTCAACGTGATCATTGATTCATTAGCTGGTTCTTTCCCAATGTTGGGAGACTTGTTTGATATAGCTTGGACGGCTAATAGTTTTAATATTGATTTATTGGAACAAGATTTAAAATCATCCAAACAGCCAAGAGAAACAGATAGAAAATTTCTGCTCATCTTAATGGTTGGTTTAATATTACTTGGTATTGTCTTATTAGCTATACCTGTGCTATTACTAGCTTTAGTATGGCAAGCTGTAACTGGTTCTTAAACAATTAATTAATTATTCAATAATGAAAGATTGGTGGCAGGTCAAATTTCCTCAAGGACGGCAAAAACTAACTATTACTGATGCCTATGGTTATCCCGTAGAAATAGCTTACGGTGAAAAAGGAACGGGTAAACCAATTTTTTTACTACATGGTTTAGGTAGTTGGAGTTATAATTGGCGACACTGTATTGACCCCTTATCTAAATATTTTCGCGTAATTTGTTTTGATGCTAAAGGTTTTGGCTTTTCTGCTAAGTCTCTATCCAGAAGAGAAGAAGAAGGACATCAAGTTGTAGAATTTGAGCGTATTATTCAAGCTTTATCTGATCAACCACCCGTCATTGTCGCTGAATCTTTAGGTGCATTAATTGCTTTGGGTGTAGCTGAAAAAAATCCCCAATTAATTGGGCGGTTAATAGTCATGAATGCCCCTATTTTCCCTGAAGGTTTACCTCATTGGGGCATGAGTTTATTAGCCAAAATGCCATTAGAAATTATTCAGACAATAGACACATTACGTCTAGCACATTGTTTTGCACCTTTAGTTAGAGAAGTAATGGCTATAGAAAGACGTAAAGTTTTATTTGATCCCTCTGTTTTGACAGCCGAAGATGTTTATTGGATTACTTATCCTTACATTGAACTATCTGGTACTTTAGTCAAAGTCGCCGAGAATTTACAAATAGCTGCCAGGGCAATTGAAAATTCAATATTCAATAAGCCTAGTATGCTAACCGATGTCCAAAATAATTTACATTTAATTGAATGTCCCACATTAGTTTTATGGGGTGATCAAGATGGTTGGTTTCCCGCTACTCATGGCGAAAAATTACATCAACATTTACCTAATTCTCAATTTAAACTTTTGAAGAATTGCTATCATGATGCTTCCACTGGTGCGTGTAAAGTCTTGATTCAAGAAGTTTTAGAATTTGTGAAAGATACAGGTTATTTGTAAATTTTACCTTGATTTATAGTAGCCAATAATACTGTAAATTGTTATAGCGGTTTACCCTTGACTATAATAAATAATCAGATGATTGAATCGAAATCGGCTACAAGCAATCATCTTTTTTAATTTTTAATTTTTAATTTTTAATTGTATGTGAGGAATACTCACCATGACCTTAACAACGGCTAAATGGAGTCTAGAAGATTATCATCGCATGATTGAAGTTGGTCTTTTAGCAAGTCGTCAAGTTGAACTACTCAATGGAGAAATCATTGATATGCCACCAGAAGGGCCAGAACACGCCCAAATCAGCACAGATGCCGCCGACTACCTGCGTCAATTGCTGGGACAAAAAGCCCTAGTACGAGATGCTAAACCCATTACCATCAAAGAAACTAACTCAGAACCAGAACCAGATTTAGCTAAGCTAATCGGCATCGAAATTGCATATAATAGAAGAGAAAAGACTAAAACCAGGGTGTGCTATGCCAGTAAAGGGTTTTCTGACAAAAGAGCAGGTAAAGAGACTGAAGAAAGAATTAAAAGAGAGTAAATTACCCCATG
>DATGXQ010000065.1:0-2579 GCA_035298905.1 Nostocaceae cyanobacterium
CATGGGGTAATTTACTCTCTTTTAATTCTTTCTTCAGTCTCTTTACCTGCTCTTTTGTCAGAAAACCCTTTACTGGCATAGCACACCCTGGTTTTAGTCTTTTCTCTTCTATTATATGCAATTTCGATGCCGATTAGCTTACCAGAATATTCTGGTAAAAGTTGTTTATTTTTCAAATCAACTTTTTGTAATACTAAAATACCTTCATCTGCATTCATACTAATTTCCTGAACTTTATTTGAAGCTAGTAGGATGTGTTAGACTTTTTTATAAAATGGAGTAAAACAGAAAGTTTACATATGCACCATAATACACCTGAACCAAAAAGATACCAAATAATTTGAGCCAGTAAACTCAGATTGAATCTAAATTTTTTAATTTTTAATTTTTAATTTTTAATTGCTATCTGTCTTTTATAAATTACCATTTCATTTCCTACCACTGGGCTACGTGCAATTAAGCGATTTTGGGAGTCAAAAAGTTCTAAATGAGTAAAATCTAATTGTTGAGAACGCTGTAATATTTCTCTAGATAATTTGTCTTGCTGTGACTTTTCCAGAGTGTACCAAGCATCACTAATGTTGATAATTAAGTCACTGGTACGGAAATTAGCCTGAATGGATTTTATCAAATTGACAGAGATGCGATCGCTAATTTCCACTACTTGATTTTGTATCTCCGCAATTAAAGCTTCTTCTGGTGTTAACTCAATCACAGGAGTAGGTATCGGTTCTGGTTGCGTTTCCTGTGTCGAAGTAGATGTCAGTTCTGGTGTTGTTTCCTGTGTCGGTGTCGGTGTCGTTTTTGGTTGCGGTTCTTGTGTCGGTATCGGTGTCGTTTCTGGTGTTGTTTCCTGTGTCGATTTAGATGTCGGTTCTGGTGTTACTGTCACATCTGGGATAGGAGAAGGTGTTACTTTTGCTTGCGGTGTTGGTGTAACTTCTACAACTGGTAAACTCTCTGGAGAAGCAGTTACCGTTGGTGTTGGTGTCGGAACTTCCTCCACAGGGGGAAGCGTAGCTATTTCCGCAGGTTTCCCAGTCCAGAAAAATGAACTTATCCCGACTATCCCCACCGCAAAAATAGCCAAAATTCCTGTCAAAACTGTATCTGACAAACTATTAGAAACACTAGACGGTAAAAACAACCGCACCTGATTTAAAAATTTCCCCCATCCCCTCAAACCGGGTGTATTCTTAGCAGTTGATGGAGTTTCTGTTTCCAGTTTTACCGCAGCATTTTCTAAAATTCCACTTGTTCCCCTGAGAACTTGGATCATTATCTCCTTCCAAAATGGCGGTTTTTTCTGGTAACTTTTGGGAGAAGGTTGATTTCTCTTACCACTTCTACGTCTTCGCTCATTATCTCGCGTCATGGAACTTAAATCTAACTTAGTAAATCAAAAATAGAGACAAATACATTTTGACCATTCCCATCTATTTTGCCATTAATAGGACTTAGTGATTTATGAAACTCAAACGCCGTCAATTTTTGTTTTTAAGTGGAATTAGCACCATTGGTACAGGACTTTTAGGTTGGAAATTAGCTAAAAATTATTTATTAGAAACAGCTAATGCAGCTAATCTACACCAAAAAAAATTACTCTTACGTTTTGTTTCTGTAGCTGATACGGGAACTGGCGCAAAAGGACAATATGATGTCGCTAACGCCATGAATGTATATCACCAAAAGAATCCTTACAATTTAGTTATTTTAGCAGGTGATAACATTTACAACAACGGCGAAATAGAAAAAATTAACGCTGTTTTTGAGCGTCCTTATGCACCTTTATTAAAAGCAGGTGTGAAATTTCAAGCATGTTTAGGAAATCATGATATTCGTACAGCTAATGGTGAAAACCAGCTTAAATATCCTGGCTTCAATATGAAAGGAAGGTATTACACATTTAACCGTGGTCAAGTGCAATTTTTCGCCTTAGATACTAACGGTAATGCTGACTGGAAAAATCAGCTAGTTTGGTTAGAAAAAGAATTAAAAGCCAGTAAAGCACCTTGGAAGATAGTATTTGGTCATCATCCTGTTTATGCTTCTGGTGTGTATGGGAGTAGTGAAAATTTCATTAAAACATTCACACCATTATTTCAAAAATATGGTGTCCAACTTTATATTAATGGTCATGAACACCATTATGAACGCACCCGCAACATTAATGGAACAACCTATTTAATATGTGGTGCTGGTGCTGGAAATCGTCCCGTTGGTCGTTCCGAATGGACAGAATATTCAACCAGCAATTTAAGCTTTGCAGCTTACGATGTCTTTGCAGATAGAATTGAAATAAGTGCAATTGGGACTGATAATAAGGTATTTGATAGAGGTGTAATTAAGTTGAAAAGTGTTTAATTTTTAAACCGCATTCTATCTCATTTCCTCGTAGGGACATAGCAATGCTCATTAGTGTCAACTTAACGAAAAAGGGGCGGTTAGAAACCGCGTCTACACAAACAAGACGCGTAGCGGCTTCCCGTAGGGAAGGCCACCTGCGTGGGTTTGAAAACCTTGATTTTTCATTAGTCCGCGTAGGCGGACTTTGCCTGTGTAGCCACGAATTCTATTCG
>DATGXQ010000066.1:0-7063 GCA_035298905.1 Nostocaceae cyanobacterium
GGTGGGGAGGTGGGGAGGTGGGGAGATGGGGAGGTGGGGAGAGAGGAGAAAATAATAAAACTTACTCAATCACCAGTCACCAATACCTTACCTGCGCTCTGAAGTTTAGAATTAAAGTTGGAAATAGTAATTTTGAGCTAAATTGTTGAAAACACTACTGATTACGGGAACTGATACAGATGCTGGTAAGACTGTTGTCACTACAGCTTTAGCAGCTTATTGGCAAAAATATTATCCTCAAAGCCGTTTAGGGATAATGAAGCCGATACAGTCGGGGGTGGGAGATAGAGAAACTTACCAAAATTTATTTACACTAGACCAAACCCCAGAGGAAATTACACCACAATATTTTCAAGCACCTTTAGCCCCTCCCATTGCTGCGGCTAAGGAAAATCGTCACATTGATTTAGCTGTAGTTTGGCAAAGCTTACAGAAATTACAACAGCAGCGTGATTTTGTGTTGGTGGAATCTTTAGGGGGTTTGGGTTCACCTGTCACCAACGAGTTAACGGTGGCTGATTTGGCAGGAGAATGGAGACTACCTACTATATTAGTTGTACCAGTGAGATTAGGGGCGATCGCTCAAGCTGTGGCCAATGTGGCTTTAGCTAGACAAACCAAGATTAATCTCCAAGGAATTGTTTTAAATTGTACCCAACCCCGCACAGAATCAGAAATTGCTGATTTAACACCACCGGAATTAATTTACTCATTTACTCATATTCCCGTTTTAGGCTGTGTACCCTATTTAGAAAACCGCACAGATTTAGATAAACTTGCCCAAGTCGCATCTAATTTAGATTGGGAAACCTTGCGATTTCAAAACACTTAAATTGCTAATTCAGATGCCACTAACATTTTGAATTTTGAATTTTGAATTTTGAATTGCTTATGGTTTCAATCAAACCTAAACTTACACTCCAAGAGTTTCTAGCACTTCCCGAAAGTGATATTACCTATGAATTAATAGATGGTGAAGCAAAACCCAAAATGTCGCCAAAAAGATTTCATTCACGATTAACTTTAGCTTTAAGTCTACTTTTAACTCAATGGTCACAAAATCGTAGTGAAGTCGGGATTGAGTGGGCAGTTACTTTAAAGCGTCAAGGAAAAGATTGGGTTCTAGTACCAGATTTACTTTATATTTCTTATTCTCGCCTTTCTCGTGATGTAATTGTTGATGAAGCTTGTCCTCTACCTTCAGAATTAGTGATAGAAATTATCTCTTGTGATCAGACTTTTAGTGATATGAGTGCAAAAGCTATAGATTATCTGGAAGCAGGTGTGATGAGGGTTTGGGTTGTTGATGCTAAATCCAAAACTGTGACTATTTTCTATCCTGATGCGCGTCCACAAACAAAAAGGAATACAGATAGTTTAGCCGATTCCCTACTTTTAGGAATAGAATTTACCCCGGAAGATGTTTTTCAACAAGCCGGAATAAATTAAAAATTAAAAATTAAAAATTAAAAACCAAGAAAGGTAATTTTCAAAATGGTTGCTACTTATTCTTATCCTACTTCTGTTAACCTCTCCCATGTCAGGTTAGAAATTCGTGCTTTACAAGCACAGTTGATAGAATGGCGCAGACGTATTCACCAAAAGCCAGAATTAGGTTTTCAAGAAAAATTGACGGCTGAATTTATTTCCCAAAAACTGCAAGAATGGGGAATTGAACATCAAACAGGTATAGCCGAAACTGGTATAGTTGCCATTATCAAAGGTGAAAAAGTAGCGAGTGAAAAAGTTTTAGCCATCCGTGCGGATATGGATGCGCTACCGATACAAGAATTAAACGAAGTACCCTATTGTTCCCAAAATCCGGGAGTGATGCACGCTTGTGGACATGACGGACATGTGGCGATCGCTCTCGGTACAGCATACCATTTACAGCAAAATCGTCAACACCTCAACGGCACAGTAAAAATCATTTTTCAGCCAGCAGAAGAAAGCCCAGGGGGTGCAAAACCGATGATAGAAGCAGGGGTATTAAAAAACCCCAATGTTGATGCCATTATTGGTTTACACCTGTGGAATGTTTTACCTGTGGGGACTATAGGAGTCCGTACTGGGGCATTAATGGCCGCAGTCGAATGTTTTGACTGTACAATTTTGGGTAGAGGTGGACATGGTGCAATGCCACATCAAACAGTAGATTCTGTAGTAGTAGCAGCGCAAATTGTCAACGCCTTACAAACCATAGTAGCCCGGAATGTTAGCCCCATAGAATCAGCCGTCGTCACAGTGGGAGAACTCCACGCAGGTACAGCGAGAAACGTGATAGCTGACACAGCAAGAATGAGTGGCACAGTTAGATATTTTAATCCAGAATTAGCAGACTTTTTCCAACAGAAAATTGAGCAAATTATCGCCGGCATTTGTCAAAGTTACGGGGCAAATTATGAGTTTAGCTACTCGCATCTTTACCCCCCAGTAATTAATCATGCCGAAATAGCCGAATTAGTGCGTTCTGTAGCAGTAGAAGTAGTAGAAACTCCCGTAGGAATAGTGCCAGAATGTCAAACAATGGGCGGTGAAGACATGTCATTTTTCCTGCAAGAAGTACCCGGCTGTTATTTCTTTTTAGGTTCAGCCAATGCTGAGAAAAGATTAAATTATCCTCATCATCATCCCCGATTTGACTTTGACGAAACCGTTTTACCGATGGGTGTAGAAATATTTGTTAGATGTGTAGAAAAGTTTTTTAATTAACCGCTATTCTTAGCCTCTCCTCATTGGGGGAGAGGTTTGGAGAGGAATAAAACTAATATTAATCAGAGTTTATTTAATACTGGAACTTTCAATTTTCTATTTGTTGTCGTGGGTCTTCATCTGGTGGATGCCAACCACCTTTCAACCAAAAACGACGTGCTTTTACAATCGAACCTTCATTATGACGTTCATCATTGAGGTCTAAGCGATGACAAGTAGCCCTTCCTGTGGGAGTAATACCAATAATTTTTAAACAATCTGCTGACCAATAAAATGATCAGACCATTTTTGTTTTCGAGGATTAAATAAGGGTATTATCTCTCCAGTTTCTGGATCAATACCAGTTGTAAAGTTGTAGCGATATCCATTACACCGTTGACAGGCTAAAGCTAAATTATCAGGTTCATCAGATGAACCAGGAAGAGACTGAGGAATAATATGATCAATTGCAAATAAAGCTGCGCTTGCTTCTTCTAAAGAATGACAGTATTCGCAAAGGAATTTTGCCCTTTCTCGAACTAATTTTCTCGTTATATCATTAACTGTCATGATTCAGCAATTATTTTAGCATTAAGCAGAGTAAAAATTCTATCCAATTCTAGTATTCCTGTTAATTCTGCTTCTTCGCTTGAGGTTAGCATTCCAACTTTATTTTTCTCAGAAAGTTCTTCCAGTCGAGATTGTAACTCTGTGGTAAATTTGAACAAGTTTAAATTCCTAACTTTGCTGATTTGGATTCCTGATTCTATCCAGCATGAAGGTTGAACCATCACTTGAGTGATCATAGTTCTATTTTAGAAAATTTGGGAATGTTTATATTTTAACATATTTTTGGTTGTTACATTTCTCAGTATTTTTAATTTAATTAAAAGTTGCGGAATAACAACCAAGCAAGAGATTTAAAATTAGGTGAGTTAACAAAGTGTAACGCACGAATATGGTACGTTACAGCGCAAATTTTATTTATTTGAAAATTGTTTTTTATCGTGTATAACGCACCCTAAAATTACTTGAGAATTGATATTCTGAAGATAATTAATAGGGGCTTACTTCAGGATATAAAAGGTTAATGCGCTTGCGTCTTAATGCAAATTCTTCTTGTTGTAGCTGCTCTAACTGTTCTACTATTTCTTCTGAAACTCCTAAAATAGAAGCCATTTGCCGAACTTTTGCTTTTTCCTCTTGATGATAATCTCCATCAGCAGCACAAGCCCGAATAGCAGTGAGAAGTAAATCTCTTTGGGCTATTGATACTTGAGGAGAACGAGCAACAACTTCTTTTAAATCCTCATTTGCTTCGTATTTTTGTAGTTCTTCAATCACCCAGTCTGCTACTCCCCAAGATGCACAAAATCCAATCGCCCAATCTTTTTCTTCTTGTGATAGAACTCCATCTCCTTTAGCGCAACATAAAACAGCCTTCAGATAAATGCAGCAATCTTCATCTGTAGGAATCCGGGTAAATCCAAAGAACCAGTTAAATGTCCAATATGAACCAAGTTTTCTAATGTCAGACATAAGTTTTTTCTCCAATTCAGTACTTTTCCGAGTTAATAATACCAGTTAGGAGTATAGTAATGTAGGCAGAGATTTAAAAGTAAAATAAATTAACGAACTGTAAAGCACGGTTGGGGATAGTGCGTTACGATGTGATTTTTTTATTGATTTTAAACTTATATTGATAATGTACTTCAAACACCATATAATTGGTAAAAAATACTTTTAAAGTGATAAGACTAATCAATTTATGGAATCATTCAAGAGAACTACATTTAACCCGGAAGTTATGGGTGGTAAAGCTTGTATTCGGGGGATGCGTGTTACTGTAGGTACAATTATCGGTTTAATGGCCGCAGGAAAAACGCCAGAGGATATTCTCAAAGCCTATCCTTATTTAGAGTTAGAAGATATTTATGATTCACTTTCCTATGCAGCTTTGCGAGTGGAAGAAAATAATTAATTTATTATCTATAATCAGCTAAACTTGATTATCGTCATAATTCATTAAATTGGTTAAGTTAGATTGATTTTATTAGTATAAAAATTGATTTTTCAGCGAGATAAAAACACAGCGAGAGATTTAAAAGTAGGGTGCGTTAACGAAGTGTAACGCACTGTTGGGGGTGGTGCGTTACGGCGTAAGTTTTATTTATCGGTTTAAAATTTATATTTTTTTGTGCGCCTAACACATCCTAGATTTACTCAGAAAAAGCAGCTGACGTTCAGTAGTGAAATTCTTGAGTTTTGATTTTCAGTTTGTATCTCATTCACTTACAATCTGCCGTAATGGTTTTTATGTTGGGTTGATCAACAGCAAAACCTAACAGATATTTTATGAATATTGGGTTTTCTAAGTTAACCTAACCTAATAACTAACTAATAAATGAAGTTCTTATGATTAAAGTTTACACATCTGAAAACGAGTGAAAAATCTACCTACTACCCAACCCCGCCATCTAACTAACCAACTAACTGGTAGATGTCCCTGCGGAGCATTCTTGTCAAAGTTTAATTCATTATACATTAACCATTTTCCATCTTTGCGCCAGCCAAGATGATCACCCATAAGGCACTCTGTTTTGTAATCTTCTCTCCCTCCATATCCTAACCAAATACGCTTTTGTATACTAAAGCCAAAATGATAATTGCTATGTTCTAACCAAAGTTTATCAATCATGCATAAGTGTATACAGGGAAGATTTATAATATGATTATAATCAAGCCAACCAAGTTTTTCTCTACCTACTATTTTTAGCATTATTCTATTAGTTTCTTGATCGGCTTCTTTCCATTTTCCAGCCTTAAGTAAATTGGATAAATTAGAGTAGTCTAATTCCATATCAGACATTAATATTAATTCCGATTTAGTTTCTACAAGTGAAGATGGAAGTAAATTTAACCATTCTTGTATTGTGTGAGGTCTATCTTTTGCCTCCAAAGCTAAACCTTGTAAAATTCCATTATTCACAATATCACTAAGATTAGGAACAAGTTGTTTTGGTGCTATTAATTCCTCATCATCTAATTTACGATCTAAAGCGTTGGTTGGTTGTTCACCAGTGACGGCATAATATAAAGATGCGGCTAAACAATAAACATCTATTGATGCTTCACGGATACCTTTACGTAATTCATGATAAGGTGCAAAGGCTTTATTTCCAAATGTTCTGGATAGGGTGCTGGGTGGTGACATATCGCCAGCAATACCAAAATCAATTAATACGGCTTTACCAGAATTAGTTAATCCTGTATCACCAGTGAGCATTATATTTGGTGGGGTGACATCAAGATGAAAAATGCCGTTTTTATGTACTTCTATTAAGGCTAAACCTATTTGTTGAATGTATTTTATTGCTTCTGCTTCTGGTAATTTGCCTTTATTTCTCACATAATCCCATAAACTTAAACCTTCTATATATTGCATTTCTAAGCAGAAGCGGCCATCGACTTCAAAAAAGTCGAAGATTTGCACAATATGGGGGTGAGGTTCGCTGCAACACTGGGCTAACATTTGCGCTTCTTTTTTGAACCGTTCTACATATTTGGGGTATTCTGGGTCATTTTGAACGCTGATGTTTGGGGTTTTGATGACGACTGGGCGGTTTAGTTGGGTGTGTGTTGCTTTGTAGGTAAGTGCGAAACCACCAAAACCTAATTGTTTCTCGATTTGGTATTTACCGTTATATATTAATTGTCCCTTGTGCCAGAACATACCGTTTTTGTTGAGTGCGTGTGATCATTTTGGCATGATTTTGATGTTTGTGGGGGGATGGGGAAGCCGTGAAATCGATAGCCGTGAAATCGATAGCCGTGAAATCAATTTCCGGCTGAAAGCTAAAGTTAGCTAAAGCTAACTAGAATTTGGTGCTGGAAACGTTTGAACGGGTTTGTAGAGAAGTTCCATGGAACGTCTCTACTGTAGGTAATTTATTTCACGGGGATGAAATTTGATAACTTTGAGCTAAAAGCTTGGAACTTCGAGCCTAAAGCTTGGAACTTCGAGCTAAAAGCTTGAAACTTCGAGCTAAAAGGTCAAATTTTGTACCTCAAAGGTACAATGTTCATGCTCAGAACATGAAAGTTAGTGTTCAGAACATGAAAGTTGGTGTTCTATACTATTTGATTTTGGTAATGAGCTAGATAGATTGATAAGGACATGGCATTGCCCATTAGTGTCAACTTAACGAAAAAGGAGCGGTTAGAAACCGCGTCTACACAAGCAAGACGCATAGCGGCTTCCCGCAGGGAAGGCCACCTGCGTGGGTTTGAAAACCTTGATTTTTCATTAGTCCGCGTAGGCGGACTTGGCCTGTATAGCCACGAATTCTATTCGTTAGGGCTTAAGTTTACA
>DATGXQ010000067.1:0-5861 GCA_035298905.1 Nostocaceae cyanobacterium
TGTAAACTTAAGCCCTAACGAATAGAATTCGTGGCTATACAGGCCAAGTCCGCCTACGCGGACTAATGAAAAATCAAGGTTTTCAAACCCACGCAGGTGGCCTTCCCTGCGGGAAGCCGCTATGCGTCTTGCTTGTGTAGAAGCGGTTTCTAACCGCCCATTTTTCGTTAAGTTGACACTAATGGGCAGTGCCATGTCCCTACATAATCTATATATATTAGGGTTTTGGTGAAATAGTATCAGACTCAACTCCGATGATAGAAAAACTCGGCTCAATCCGACTATTAATGATAAATTTAGTCCGTTTTAATGGACTTGAGCTATTAGCCCAAAATTGATTTTAGGGCGTTGCATCTCCAGAATGAAATAGCCCAATATAATAAATTGGGGACAAAATCTAGTAAATAATCTTAAATATTGTATGAACTTGAATAATCTTTACCGAATTGCTGACTACGCTTTTGTCAGTAGTTTAATAACTTTTACCATGCTATTAGTTTCAGCTTTTGTAGTTCCAATTAGGAAATATTTTGAAAGTCATAATCATTTATATCTATTACTTGTCTCACTCACTTTGTGTTGTGGCGGTTTATTTTATGGGACAAGATTTGGTTTGTGTATAGCTATCACTGGTGAACTGAGTACTTCTGCCATATTCGGACTCTTGTACACAAGAGTTCCTAAAATAATAGCTAGAATTTTAGGCGTAATTAATACATTTATGGGCTTTTTATGTATTTTGATGGGATGGATGATTTTCCTTGCTTTATTGTGAGATAAGTAGGTGTAGGGTGGGCATGTCAAATTCTGAATCAAAGCGAGAAATGATAGTAAAGCCCACCCTAAGTATCTAGCTATAACCCCAAAGTCCGACCAGGGAAACCAGCTACATCAAAATAACGAGTTTTTCCCACTGTTTGATACTTCAAAATCGTCTTTAACCCATTCTCCGCAGGTGTAGATTCTAAAGTGTATGATTTGAATTTCACTTGATCAGATTTACCCTGCAAAGCTTCCGTTAATATTCTTCCTTGGAGTTGACCCTGAGTAGATACTTTTAACTTCAAAACTTTTGCCAATGTCACTGCTACATCTGCATTACTTACAGGTGCTAAATCTACATATTTCTGTTTAAAATCAGGGCCTATTGCTGTCATAATATTAAAGGTATCTGCACGGCTAAAACTGCCATGCATTCCTTGACCTTGTTGCAAAGGAGTGTCCGCTATTTCTACACCGCAAGCTGTAGGAACATTGCAACCAGTATCAAAAGAACGGAAATTTACTACAATTGAAGGTGTAGGAGTCCGCGCTGTTCCTCGTAAATTAATTGCACTTAGAGGTAAAGTACCAGGAATTTTCCCTAACGCATCATTCACAAATAAGCCACTGATGTAATCTTGTTGCAGCAGAGAATTTACTATTTTAACTGCATAGTCTTTTTGATTAGTTAGATTGGGTAAATAAATTAAATCAGAACCACCATTCCCCGCTATTACTACATCTGGGTTTTTAGCATCTTTACCCAAAATACTATTTTTAGAATACTGTCCCTGAGTTGGGTTAATGAGTTGATTTTGATTATCTGGATCAAATATAGATAGGTTTAAATCATGGGCTAAATCAATCCCAATAAAACCCGGTGGTAAAAAGCCAGTTGGCACACTTGCATAATTTAAACTCGCTGCATAACTGGTTTTACTTTCTTTACTAATTGTAGAAAAACCATGATCAGCAGTCACAAAAATATTGGTATTGGTTTCTAAACCTAATTCTTTAAGTGCAGTACGAAGTTGTGCTAAATTTCGGTCAACATTTTGTCTTGCTGCTTGGGTAGTCGGCCCATTGATACCAGGAACTAATTGATTGAGACTATCACCGTGATTGTGTTGAGTTCCGTCTGGATCACGTGACCAATAAACTAACACAAATGGTTTTTGTTTTTGTTTAAATAAAGGTAAAATTACTTTGGTAGTGACATCAGCAAAATATTTTTGTTGTTCAATATTCGCAACTTGTGTTCCAGGGGTTTTACTATCTCCTGATTTACCATTTTCTCCCCTCGATGGAGTTTTTAAAGGAAGTAAATTTTCTTGCAATAATTCAGTAATTTTTGTACTTAATGGTATTCCTGCATCTGTACCTGTTTGATCATCAATAATAATTGTCGGCTCACCTTTGTCTTGAGTCACATCTTGTATTAGCACTGGTCCAAGTTTCCCTACAGCCGCAGTACTATAACCTACTTTTTTTGCTGTTGCTAATAAACTGATTTCATTCAAAAAGTTTTGACCAAATTGTTGGTTAACTTCTTTGAGAACAGCATCGTTTTCTAAAAAGGGAACTAAGCTATTATTAGCACTTTTCACAGGTGCTTTAACTTTAATTGTGTTGCTAAAATCTCCTGTATCGCCTAAGTAATGACCGGTGGCTATAGCGGAAGCATTTGCTGTAGTAAAAGTAGGAAAGAGAGAGTGACTATTGACAAAATTAACTCCCTGTTCTCGAATTGCTTGGATTGTGGGTGTATCAGTAGAATTGACTGTTGCAGGTCTGAGTCCATCTGTGACAAAGATAACTACATTGTGGGGTTGTTTCGCTAGGCTAGGTAGTTGAGAAAAGACCTGAAAACCCGCTATAGCAACTAAACACAAAGACAAAATTATCCACAGGCGATCGCGCGTTAAAATCTTCATAACCTTGGGTAATAATCAGCACATAAAGATTTTAAGCCTTAATGCCTTATTTTACACATCAGATTCTTGCTGTAGGGGCGGATTAAGCAGATAATTTTTGATACAATCTAATAATTCATCAACAGAACCCGCCCCGAACGGCTAAATGGTTACAAAAATATTAGGAATTAGGAATTACGCCAGAGTCTAAAATAATCAAAATTATAGAAAGCATCACCACTAGAATAATTAACGTACTTCCTGGCGAGATGCTTCTGTCTTAATAGGACTAATCGTGTAGATTAGCAACATATACCAAAGAACACCTATTACCAAAGGAATTCTTTCAAAGAATTTCTCAATGGGTGACTTGTTACTCTTATTCAAGTCGATTAATTTCTGGTTAAAGATGGCACATTGTTCTAAATACCAGAAAAAGTAGGGGTGATTTGTATTTAAGATCACTGGGAAAGCGCGTGCGGAAGTTTTGTTAGTTTCTTCAATGACTTGGGTATTGTACTTGCGGGGATGAATGCCGATCGCTTCATAGAAATTCGCTCTCTCAAATACTGTCATCGTGTGAGTAACAAACACCGATAACAGGAAGAAACGAATCCATAGCCGCGCCCGCCAATTATTCCATAAATGAGGCTGCGATCGCAACAGTGCCTTAAAGAAATCACCGTGTCTATTTTCATCCTGACACCAGTTATCAAACTTCTTAAATAATGGGTAAAACTGGTATTCTGGATGCTTCTCAATATGGCGATATACTAAAATATAACGCCAGTAACCAATTTTTTCCGATAGATAAACGGTGTAAATAATCCAAGATGGGGGGAAGAAGGTATAAGTGCGGCTTTTAGTTAAGTAACTCAAGTCAAGAGACAGATTAAAATCCGACATTGACTTATTTAAAAAACCCGCATGTCTAGCTTCATCTCGTGCTAAATAATCGAATGCTTCTGACAATAAAGGTTGACTATCTTTGAGTCGGCGGGATAACTCTTTAAACAGTAAAAACCCGGAAAACTCCGAAGTACAAGAACGTTCCAAAAAGTCAATAAAAGCTTCGCGTTTTTCTCCGGTTACGTGTTCCCAAGACTGTTTAAATTCTTCATCCCGGACAAAGTGACGACGGTTATAATCAGCCTTGAGTTCCTCGATTACTGCCTTTAGTTCTGTCTCATAGGATGAAAGGTCAAGTTTTGCCAATTCATCAAAGTCAGTAGTATAAAACCGAGGTGTTAATAATGTTTCTTGAACTGGTGCTTTTACACCTGGTTTCAGTAAGTCTACTTGAGGTTTATCTGGCGACTTAACCATGACACTCCTTTTGCTATTATCTGCCTAAAAATAATATAAGCATAAATAATTGTTAGTAGTCATCAGTTAAATTATTGAAAGCAAATTGTGCAAAATTACCTGAGTTTTTCAGCTTTTAATTTAGTTAAAATACCTATTGACATCACAAATTGATTAGCGAAAGCATAAAGAAATATTAATGTCTTTAGAGATATACGAAAATTAATAGTTAAATAATTTTGGGGAAAGAAAATTAGCCAGGATCTACATCGGTGGTGGTGCGTGCTGGGTAGATTAGTGCAGAACCCCCGTCAATCTAGAATAGCAATTTTTTAGCTTAAACATCGACTTTGAACTGGTGAGGGAGTCGATGACTATGTGCAAACCTTGTGCTGAAACAGGAAGGAAGCAATAATGAGTAATAATTTAGCCATAAAACTGCGTTCTGGTACTCAAAAAGCCCATACAGATGCAGAAAACGTCGGCTTTATGAAATGTTTTGTTAAGGGTGTGGTTGATCGAGAATGTTTCGCTAAATTTTTAAGTAATTTGTATTTTGTTTATAGTGAACTAGAAGCACAAATTGAGAAACACAAGCAGCATCCTGTAATCAGTCTTGTTTATTTCCCTGAACTGAATCGTCAAGCTTCCCTAGAAAAAGATATGCTATTTTACTATGGGAATGAATGGCGTAATAAAATTTCCCCTTCCCCTACTGCACAAAATTATGTTACTCGTCTGCAACAACTTTCTCTCCATGAACCTGCTTTACTATTAGGTCATGCTTACACCCGTTATATGGGTGATTTGTCTGGGGGACAAATGCTACAAAAAGTCGCTCAATTGGTATTAAAACTCTCTGGCTATGAGGGTACTTCTTTTTACAATTTTGAGCAAATTCCTGATAAACAGGCATTCAAAAATAAGTATCGTCAAGCTTTAGATTTAGTACCTGTTGATGATGCTACTGCTGATAAAATTGTGGCAGAGGCTAACTATGCTTTTTACTTAAATATGCAAATGGTACGGGAGTTAGAAAGTTATTTAATTCTAGCTCTTGGGGAAGCTCAGTATTATGAACTTACTCGCTCTCATCACTCTGGGAGTACAGAAGTAGGTGCTGCTAATTAAGCTTTTTGCGGATATGTGGAAAATTTGTGTAGCAGTTAATTCTATTTGCCACATTTACTTATAGTATTTTAGAGCAAAATCGGGGTTCTTTACGTAAATTCTACCCCAATCAGGCAGTAGAAAAGAGTGTAGAAATAAATAGCATTTTTTATGCTAATTGTTGGATCAAGTGCAGGAAAACTACCTACAAAATTACTGCCTTTGTGATTTTATCTACAACTGACAACTAATACAGCACAGTAAGGATTCAGAATTCAGAATCCAGAATTCAGAATGAATAAAACTGCCAGCTATTGGGGTGATGATTCTACAAAACAGCGAACAGAAAAATTCTTGATTTGAGCAGCATTCTGATTCCTGAACGGCAGTTGCTCCACTTGGGGAAACCCCAAGACCGCACTGCCTCCTCCTGACTCCTGAATTCTTATACAGCACAACGGAAATCAACCAAAAATTCAAAATTCTCAAAAGTGATTTTGAATTTTGAATTTTGAATTTTGAATTCTACTGGCGGTTTATTCGCATTACTCGGAGGTTTTGATGGTCTTTTTATTACCTGGTGTGAAGTTTGATCTGGATCTGATTCAAAAGTATGACACTCGCGCACCCAGATACACCAGTTACCCACCTGCTACAGAATTAAATGAAACATTCACTGTTCAAGACTTTGAAACAGCTATCTGTAATTCTAACCAACGTCAAACACCTCTGTCTTTGTATTTCCACATTCCTTTCTGTCAGAGTGCTTGT
>DATGXQ010000068.1:0-1926 GCA_035298905.1 Nostocaceae cyanobacterium
AGCTGGTACTTGTTTGTGGGAAGCACGTCAAACAGGTAAGCCAATCAAATGGGCGAAACAGCAGTTTGAACAACAGATTAATCATCCTGCATCGGGAAAACAACAAAGCTATTGGCAAAAATGGCTGCTGTTTATATTTGTAGATTTGCCCAAGCGCTTGGGTAGTTTCACCAAATTGATAGGTGTCACTGTAGATGATGTGAGTAGCTGGATTATTGGGATAGGAATTGTAGTCATGTCTATCCTAGTTTTGATGCGTGTACTCGACTGGAAGCAAGTTTGGGATTTTGTACGTGACCAGTTGGGGATTAAGTAGCGATGAGTAAATCTCGAACATCAGCCTTTTGGAATTATCTAGCTGAATGTTTTCGCCTCCTGTATTGGATTTACTTTAAGCCTTACACCTTTGAACGCTGGCTGCGTGATATTCATCCAGAATTAAAGCCGAGAGATAACCCCTTTGATAAAAAAGCTGAGTTTCGCGCTAACCACCGATTGCGTCGCTATGCTATGCAGGTTTGGTGGCTAATTAGCCTCATGCCAATATTTACTGGCTTGTTATTAGCGCCAGTTGATATTTTAGTCAGTGGAAAATCCTTTAATTGGTTTCTATACTTTTCTTTTTTCTTGGGCTGGTTCATAGCACAAATTTTATATATTGGTGCTAATAGAAGCAGACAAGATATTTTTTTGGTAGCCTTGCTTACCTTGTTTTTTGCATTGAGATTTTTATCAGGCTTAGTCTTTGACCTAGCCTTCGGTGTGGCGTTTGGCGTGGTGTTGGGCGTGGCGTTTAGTGTGATGTTCGGCGTGGTTTTTAGTGTCTCGTTCGCTGTGACGTTTGTGCCGTCGTCATTCAGCATCATCGGAAGCGTAGCTTTTGGCGTAGCTTCCAGCATGAAGACAGGAGTCATGTTTAGTGTGATGATAGGTTTGGTGCTTAGCGCTATGATAAGCACGACTGAAGGAGTAAAGTTTGGTTTAGCATTCAGTGCGCTTTGGGTTTTTGGGGCGCTAAGGCTTTGCTGTTGGTTGCCGGAATTGTTGTGGACAATCTTTCTTTTCTTGTTTCCCCCAAATGGGAAGCGGGTAAATTGCTTAAGATACCTACCCCCCCGCTTTGATGAATTAATTATTTTACCTCTACCTTTCTTGGGTCAGATGATTGTCGAGGCTTACCAAGAAAACGCCCCAGTTGCCATTGAGACAATAGATTACCTGATCACTTCCACAAATCAGCAAAAAGTAGCAGTACAGGCAATAGTTAGTATTGCTGTTGATATTCTGAATCGTTGTCAACGACTAGAAGATATTGTACACATTGCTAATCAATTAACTTGGGTTCCCTCACCACCACCAAAAGAATTTGACTTTGTTCTACCGCAACTTTTAGAAATTAGCCAAAGTGTCAGGGCATCACAAGAAGCAACTACACTATATCGTCGATATGAGTTACTCAACCCTCCTATCCGCGCCTTAAACGAACTGAAAAAAACTCTAGCTTTTGGGAAAAATGCTTCATTAACTACCAAGTTTGGCAGCATAACAGAAAGCTGGTTAACCATTTTACAGTTAGCGCAACGTACCTTAGAGGAAACAGCAAAACAATCACAAGAAATTCGCCAAGTTTATATCGCAGGTAATTCACTAGATCCAGAAACAGCCAAGTATCGTTTTAAAGGGCGAATTGACATCTTTCGAGAAATCGAAACCTTGACACTTTCTGACCAACCCCCAGTTTTGTTACTATACGGTGGACGAAGAACAGGCAAAACTTCCGCACTGAAATATTTACCTTATAAAGTCACTTCAGATATCATTCCTTTACTAGTAGATGTACAAGGTGCAGCATCAGCCACCACAATCAAAGGATTCGCCGAAAATCTAGCCCAACAAATTATCGATTCTGCCAGACGTTTACCCCGC
>DATGXQ010000069.1:0-9303 GCA_035298905.1 Nostocaceae cyanobacterium
GAGTTGTTGAGGATGTGCTTGTTGAGATTAAATGAATGTGGGGGTCAGCATCAGGATTTTCAGGATTTAAGGATTTTCAGGATGTTTTGAGTGCTTTCGGGTGTGGAGTTGTTGAGGATGTGCTTGTTGAGATTAAATGAATGTGGGGGTCAGCATCAGGATTTTCAGGATTTAAGGATTTTCAGGATGTTTGCTTGACGCTATTCAGGTTTCTGCCAATAAAATAAAGGTATTATTCAACGGCAAAGCAATGATGAGTAATGAAGTTGAATTACTAGAACAATGGCGAGAACTGACACCTGAAAAGCAACAGCAGGTTTTGGAGTTTGTAGAATTGCTGAGGTCTGAGTCAGAAATAACACCTTCTAAATCTGATTTTGTGCCAAAAACACCCTTAGCCAAAAAATTATGGGAAATTCGCCAACGTGCGATCGCAAAACACCCGCCTTTGGCGATCGCCTCTGGTTTACAACTGCTTAACGAAGAGGAAATAGAACAGGAACTTGCTGCACGTCGGGGAAGAATATCCACTATCAGGATCAGGATTTTTAGGATTTAAGGATTTTCAGGATTTTATTAGCGATGGCATAACACCCGCCGTAGTCGATCGCAAAACACCCACCGGAGGCGATCGCTCATCATCTCAATTTTCTTCTTCTGTATCTGCTATATCGGTAAATATTGATTCTATGTCTTGTGAGCCGTGAAGGATGCGTACAATTTCGATACCTTGTTCGATAGGGCGATAAAAAATCAGGTAACTTGCAACTGGAAAACAGCGTAAAGAAGGGGCTAAATCAAAACGCGATCGTCCCATTTGCGGAAATTTAGCTAGTTTGGGAAATTTTGCTCTTAGCTGATCAAATAAGTTATCAGCAGCCTGGGGATTTTGATTAGCAATGTAGTTCCAGATATTTTCAATGTCTTGCAATGCTTGATGAGAAATCTTAAACCGACTCATAGATTTCCGTTATCTGCTAACCTTTTTCTTCCCCGCGCTGCTATTTGATCAAACATAGTGGCAATAGAATCTTCATCATATTCGGTATATTGACCATTTTCTATCTGCTCGATGCCAATAGCGATTTCTCGCTTTAATGCTTCTAGCTTGAGTTGTTCTAGTTCTTTTTCCATGCGTTCCAACTGGTTAATCATTTCCTGAAACGCTTGTGCTTCATGCACCACAACCTCTGCTTTGCCGTTGACAGTGAGTATCAATGGTGACTTTGTTGTCTTGATGCGTTCTACATAGTCTTTAGCATTGCGTTTGAAATCTGTGAGAGTTTGAATATTTTCTAGATTAATTTTGATGGTCATAGCATTAAATAAAGTGCTTCATAAAATATTTTATTAGATGCTACATGTTTTTTCCACTGCCAATCAACTATAAAATGTGATGGCGAAATGCCCTGCGTAGTCGATGGCGTTAGTGCAGCTTCCCGCAGGGAAACGCCCGCGTAGGCGATCGCTACTAATAAAATTTCCCAATTCAATCTTTTTACTCTTCCTCCATAGATTGAATTTGCTGAGAACCATGAAGCACAGCAATAATATCAATTTGTTCAGGTTTAATATAATAAATAATTCGATAAGAGCCTTCAATCACTTCTCGAATTTGCTTGCTTTCAAATTCTGGAACAATCCGACCCGATAGAGGAAACTGTGCAATCTGTTCAGAACGATTCGTTAATCTTTCTACAAGTCTTTGTGCGTACTGGGGAGAGTTTTGGGCAATATAACTGTAAATCGAAGACAAATGATTAACGGCGGTTTCTGTCCAAAAAACTTTCACTTCTGTAATCCAAATTTAACCTTTACTTGTTCTATAGAAAAAACTTTTCCTGCTTGACTATCACTTAATCCTGCTTCTATCGCTTGTCTGACATAGATTTCATACATTAAATCATCCCAAGTAATGTTATCTGGTAAGTTGTCAATTAATCGTCTTGCTTCTTCTTTAATATTTTTTGTTTCCATAAGATGTAATTCTATTAAGTCCTGATGATAATTATAGCGGTTATGGTAATCCAATGTCATGCACCAAATAATTATACAAGGACGATCGCGTAACACTTGCTTTATAGCGATCGCCAAACACCCGCTTTATGGCGATCGCCCCAAACACCCACACACAATTATCTTAATATCATCGTAGGGACATGGCAATGCCATGTCCTTACTACCTTGATTATCTGGATACATTTTACACTTGCGAAGAGAGCGATCGCTTATTGATTGGCAAAAAACAAACCGCCTCATCTATTGGTTTTCTTGCTGCGACAGTCCGAGAATTTCTTGCTCTAATTCTTGAATTTCCCTATAAAATCTTTGTTCAACTTCTTTACTGTTTTCAAGTCGCGCCTCTAGCGTCTGCTGATGAGTGTGTAAGTATGACAAAAACTCATGCTCTAACTGCTTGAGGCGCTCTAGGATTTTCCCAGCACTTGGGCTTGTGTCATTGACATTTGTCCTAGAGGTATTTTGCCCTGAACTATCAGCCGAAGCAGATCCGATCTGTTGTAACCCAATGACTTGGCTGTTATGTCGAAGTTTTCCCAGTCTCTCCGATTGATGCGGACAGAGGCTATCATCGAGTCGTCTTCCAGCTTCTTGGGTCTTCCCATCATTCATCCCCAGAACAACACCTCCATTTTATTGTAAGTACGATACTTTTTGTTTTACAAAACCCTTGACTGTTTTGTACTAACAATATAGCATTCATATTAGAGTTTTGTCATACAAAACTAATTTCTGCCTTATCCCTTGATGTCGTGTCGGTGAAACACATCAAAATCAGGCGGGAAGCTTTCATGTAGATGAACTATTTCTGTGTCCGCAGCTTTACCCCCTGCGGGCTATTTCCTCAACCTATCTCTGCATTAATCCAGCGAATGCGGACAAATTGTAATGCTCAAAAACAGGGGATTTACCAATGCTTACAAGACACTATTTAGCAAATACAGGAGTTAGGAAATGTCACAAACAATTGAACTAACTCCCGAACAAATAAATCAACTAATTCAATTCATTCATGAGGGTAAATATTCATGGGCTTGTGTTGTAATGTTGCGTCTTTTCGGAGAAAATCCACTGCATTTTATCCCTCAACGCACCTACAGCCGATTGATGAAAGAAAATCAAAAAGATTCAGGTGTCATCGCTGCAAATACATCTAAAAAATTGTCATTAACGAAATAACTATCATTAATTATGAGCAATCAAATCTATCAAAACAGACTTGCACCTTGGGCAGTTTTTCAAATTTTATTCCCGTCATCACCTAACAAACTTGTTAACCGATATCGCAATCGTAATGATGCTGAGGAATACGCTAAACTTCTCACCCATTCTACAGGTCAAAATCATCAAGTAGTTTTTGACAGGAGTGAAACTTTCCCGCATATACCAAAAGTATAATCTTTGCCTCAATTTTAATTAAGTTTTAAAGTTTCAGTTTTGTGGCATCACGTTTTTACTGTGCAAGGAGTGTGACGTGATGCCTTTCCTAATGATAGGTTTGCTAAAGTCAGCAATTGACCATCAACAAAAGCCGCTAAAGCCATAAAGTTACAGGTTTTTCCCTTGTTGGCTGAGGTTGCACTAGACTAAATGTATATTGTTCTTCATATTTCTTCTATAAGCTGGTGCAAGAGGATTTTCGGTTAATTGTTGACTTAGTTTCGGTTCTCGCTGTCGCTGCTGGCGGTGGACTGTTAGCAGCACTGTTAAAACAGCCTGTGCTGCTGGGTTATCTCATCGGTGGGATGATTATTGGCCCTGCTGGACTGGGACTCATTAAGGAAGTCGTCCAGGTGGAAACCTTAGCGCAATTTGGAGTAGCTTTCTTGCTGTTCGCTTTGGGTGTGGAGTTTTCCTTTGCGGAACTCAAGAAAGTAAAGGCGATCGCTCTTGGTGGTGGTATCTTACAAATTGCCCTCACTATCCTCACTACCGTGATTATTTGCGGTGTCACGGGCTTTTGGGGAACTTTACCCGCAAAAGGCGTGTTTTTGGGGTCTATCCTCTCCTTGTCTTCTACAGCCGTTGTCCTCAAGTCTTTGATGGAACGCAACGAAACGGAAACACCCCACGGACAAGTGATGTTGGGGATTTTGGTAGTGCAGGATTTGGCGCTAGGCTTTATGTTAGCTGTTTTGCCAGCCTTACACCAACCACCAGAATTAATCGGTCTAGCGGTGCTAAAAGCCTTGGTGTATATTGGCTTATTCGGTGCTGGGGCAGTAGCAGCAGGAATTTGGTTAATACCTCCTTTGCTGCGAATGTTAGCTAGGACTGAAAGCCGGGAATTATTTTTATTAGGTGTGGTAGCCATCTGTTTAGGAATTGCCCTGTTAACAGAACAATTAGGGCTATCTATCGAAATGGGGGCGTTTGTTGCGGGGTTAATGATTTCTGAAGTCGAGTATGCTGATGAAACTTTAACTTATGTCGAACCTTTGCGAGATATTTTCGCTAGTTTGTTTTTCGCCTCCATTGGCATGTTAATTGACCCTGTATTTTTGTTGAAAAATATAGAGTTAATTCTGGGTTTAGTGGCTTTAGTGTTTGTGGGTAAATTTTTAATTGTTACCCCACTGGTGAAATTATTTCGCTATCCTTTAAAAACAGCTTTAATTGCTGGTTTAGGACTAGCCCAAATTGGGGAATTTTCCTTTGTGTTGGCCAGTGAAGGGCAAGCTTTAGGTTTAGTTTCCCGCCAAATATATTTACTAATTTTGGGAACTACTGCCGTGACATTAATGTTAACGCCATTTGTCTTACGGCTAGTACCATTTTTATTTAATTTTGCTGAATCCATGCCTTGGCTAAAACCCTATTTGACAGACGATCGCGCACTGGATGTTGCGGAAGATTTACCACTAAAAGACCATATAGTTGTATGCGGTTACGGGCGGATTGGCAGAAATTTAGTAAAATTATTACAGCAATACGAGTTACCTGTAATAGTAATTGACCAATCAGAAAGCCGGATTCAGCAGGTGAGAGAGGCGGGAATACCTTATGTTTACGGTAATGCGGTGAGTTTTCATGTGTTGGAAACGGCGGGAGTAAATCATGCTAAAGGAATGGCGATCGCTCTTCCTGATCCTGCTAGTATTCGTTTATGCTTGAAACGGGCTTTGGAATTATCACCAGAACTAGATTTAGTTGTCCGCGCTACCCAAGATAGAAACATTGAGGTACTTTATCAACTGGGTGCTAAGGAAGTGGTGCAGCCAGAATTTGAAGCTAGTTTAGAGATGGCCACTCATTTATTAATTGGTGTGGGTTTATTACCAGAAGCGGTACAAGAAAAAGTAGAACAAATCCGCAAAGACCACTACTCATACTTACGTCCAGAACGTTCAGCCAAGGAGGTTTCAGAACATTTACAAGCTGTCACCCGTGACTTAAATCGTCGCTGGTATGATTTACCGGCTGATTCTCCTTTAATTGGCATGACTTTAGAAGAAGCCGATATGCGCTATTTAACC
This sequence comes from Nostocaceae cyanobacterium, assembly GCA_035298905.1. GTDB lineage: Bacteria > Cyanobacteriota > Cyanobacteriia > Cyanobacteriales > Nostocaceae > DATGXB01. Next base: position 5,496 of record DATGXQ010000069.1, read on the forward strand.
GGAGTCAGTTTAATGGCCATTCGTCGCGCTGATGGTGCAGAGATAGATTATCCGAATGAACAAACAAAATTGGCAGAAGGCGATCGCTTATTAGTTGTCGGTGAAGCTGAAGAAGTAGCCGCCCTAGCTGAACTTGCAAAAGGACAGATAGCTGTTCCTCAAGAAAATAGTGCTTGTCAATGGGTAACAGTCCAAGCCAGTTGTCCGATTTTAGGTAAAACCTTATTAGATTTAACTGATGGTGAACAATCAGAAGTTAAAATCCAAGCTATTCGCCGGGATGGTAAATTTATCCGCTTTCCTCAAAGCAACATGGATTTAAAAATCGGTGATCAAGTGTTAATCTGTGGAAGTTTGCCAACTGTCAACGAACTACAACAATTATTTACAGCTTCCTGTGGTTTACCTTTAGCCATTCCCGTAGTTAAACTAGAAGAAACCACAGCATTAGAGGAAATCTTTTCTACTGAAGAAACACCAAATTAAGACAAAAGTAGAGATGTTACGTGTAATGTCTCTACTAATTAAAAATTAAAAATTAAAAATTAAAAATCAGGAATTAATTTTTTGTAAGGTTTCTACAAAAACTTCCTGAGTAATGCTTTTAGATTGTAACAGCTTTCGCAATTCAACCTCTAGAGTACACATACCCAGTTCTTGACCTTGCTGCATAAGTGTGAATAAATCTTGTACCCTACCTTCTAAAATACAAGTACGAATAACATCGCTTGTTAACAAAAGGTCAAAAATAGCTGCACGTTTGTAGTCACCAGTGATGGTTGGGACTAATCTTTGAGACAGGATGGCTTTTAAACTATCAGCCAAACGGAAGCGAATAAAATCCTGTTCTTGGGTACTGTAAAAACTGAATAATTCTTGAATAGTAGCGATCGCTCTTCCAGTTTGCAGACAAGCTAATACTAGAGTACCAGAACGAGCAGCCCTGAGAGCAATATCAACCGTGGAGCGATCGCATAACTCATTTAGCACAATCACATCGGCATCATTTTTTAACGCTGTCAGCACTCCTTGAACTATATTCGGAGTATGTATTCCCACCACCCAATGATTAATTAAAGATTGATGATTTTGATATACATAATTCACCGCCTCTCCAATAATGAAGATTTTTCGGTTTTTTTCCTGACTCAAATTATCGACAAGACTAGCCAAGGTTGTAATCTTACCACTACCAATTACACCAGTAATCAAAATTAATCCCTGTGACGACTGCTGACAAATATTTTTGAATGCTACAGGAATTCCTAGCTTTTCAAGTGTAGGAATATTATGAGGTAAAAACCTAATTGTCATTACAGGACTTTGCAGAGTCAGAAAACATGATATAGAAACAGCCCCAAAAGGATATTGACGAAAGATTTGGAGAGGAGAACCAGATTCTATTTGTTCAATTTCATGTACAGTAAAAACGGACTTTAACCAATTCCCGAATATCAATTCATTAATTATCACATCTGAACTTGCTTGTAATATTCCTTGAATCCGAAAATAAGGAACATCACCAATGGCTAAATGCACATCCGAAACTTGTTGGATTTGTGCATGATTTAGGAATTGTTCTAAAGTCAAACTTTCTAAATTATTAATGTTGCCAGTAGACATAGAGATTTTATTTTCAAGAACTATATAACTAATAGTTCCCTCTAGTTTATTAAAAATAGCAACTATAAATTCTTATTTACACAAAGTAATTTAACTAAACAAAAAAATGAGTATCTTACTTTACTAAGTGTGAAAGTAGATCAGGTCAACTTTACTATTAAAATCACGGACATCTCATTTTCAGCCCAGATACAGCAGGGAACAGGGTTGAAAGTCTCTTAGCTTAAGGCTTTGTTCCTAAAATTTGTACCTCACTTACCTGAAATTTGCGGCGTTGCTTAATAGGTGTATGATTTTTGAGTGTAGAGACTTTCCTGTACGTTCATACAATGGTTTCAGATTTATACAAATTCATTTTCATCCTTAGAATCACCAACGCCAAATGTGCTGTATTTGCTTTTATTTATTTTGAATTTTGAATTTTGAATTGTTTAACTCCTCTTTTACCCCTGCAAGATAAAAGAGGTTGATTGATTCTAACCTTGCGCTTTCATATAAGCGATCGCGTGCTTCCAGGCAGTAATCTGCTGATTATTAGCATCTAAAATACTGACACAGTTATGATCTTGCCAAAAAACCCTGCCTGTGATTAAGTCACCAGTCACCAGTTTAAACTCTACGGCGGTTTTTTCTTTAATCCAAGTTTGGACTTGGCGGACGCTGGGGATGGAAGTGTCGAATTCTGTTGCTGTCATTTTCGGAAATGCTTAACGCACGATAGACAATATTAGTTAGGCTAACTAATCATTGATAATTGATCCTGAAAAAAATGGCAATCGAATTTACTAAGTATCACGGTTTGGGCAATGATTTCATTTTAATTGACAATCGCGTTTCATCTACGCCAATTCTCAAGCCAGAGCAAGCAGTGGCTATGTGCGATCGCCATTTTGGTATCGGTGCTGATGGTGTAATTTTTGCCCTGCCTGGTCAAAACGGTACTGACTACACCATGCGAATTTTTAATTCCGATGGTTCAGAACCGGAAATGTGTGGTAATGGCATTCGCTGTTTAGCGGTATTTTTAACAGAATTAGAGGGAGTAAACCGCACTAAAGACTTCTATCGCATTCACACCCCTGCTGGTGTCATCACCCCCCAACTTACCCCCGATGGTCAAATTAAGGTAGATATGGGTTTACCTCATTTACTAGCTGGGGAAATTCCTACTACCCTTGCACCTGCTGATTCTAAAGTGATTAACCAACCACTAGAGGTTGCGGGGAAAACTTGGGAAGTAACTTGTGTGAGTATGGGTAATCCCCACTGTATTACTTTTGTAGACGATGTGGCTGCTATTTCCCTAGAAGCGATCGGCCCTCAATTTGAAACTAACCCTGCTTTCCCCCAAAAGACTAACACCGAATTTATTCAAGTGGTCGATCGCAACTATCTAAAAATGCGAGTTTGGGAAAGAGGTGCAGGAATCACTCTAGCTTGCGGAACAGGTGCTTGTGCATCCTTAGTCGCTGGTGTCTTGACCGAAAAGTGCGATCGAACCGCCACAGTAGAATTACCAGGTGGTCCCCTAGAAATCGAATGGTCAGAACTCGATCAACGGGTTTACATGACAGGCCCCGCAGAACGGGTATTTACTGGTAAGTATTAATTTACACTAATCGACAGGCTTCTGGCCTGTCATAACCTATCATCATATTTATATCTCTTGAATCGGGTCTTCTGGCGGGGGATGATACCAATTCAAAATTCAAAATTCAAAATGAAGAAGACCTGATTTGATAAGGGTTTGACGATTTATATCTGTTACATTCTTTTAGTGAATTGGTATGACGCTTAATAACTTTATCAGCAGCACGAATATTAATCATCCGTTCTCGGTTTAAATTAAGTGCTGCTATTGTTGCTTTCCCTGTTGGTGTTAAACCCACTATCTTTAAGCCATCGGCAGACCAAATAAAATGCTCATTTCAAGAATTTATACGAGGATTGAATAAAGGAAATTCTAAACCTGATTCTGGATCTATAGCAGTTATTTTATCTGATTTTTGACGATTACAATGGAAACAAGCTAGAGCCAAATTATCTAGTAAGAATTCAGGAGTCAGGAGTCAGGAGTCAGAGTAGTTATTATACAAAGAATAGAGATTAGTCATATTTGGCCAAAATCATTTAGCTTGATTCTCCAATTCTCTCTTATTCTGAATTCTGGATTCTGGATTCTGAA
>DATGXQ010000070.1:0-2291 GCA_035298905.1 Nostocaceae cyanobacterium
TCTGTACGACGGCTGTAAGTCCTAAAAAACACAGGATTGGCTGCTGGGGCTGTTTCTGGGAAGCTTGCACCCTGACGTTTTCTTTCTAATTCTTGAACCATATATTAGTATGACGGACAAGTTACAATGACACGCCAAGTAATTTTATCGTTATCTGGCATAAACTCCCTATTGTATCATTTTTAATAAGTAATTGGTAATTTTTTTCAAAAAACTAGGTGTTATAAGGTTGATTATATTGCGATATGCTAAAGATTTAATTAATAAAGTTGATAAATTTGTGAGTTTACGCTATCTATAAAATTGTATTAATAGTCACAGTGATTCACTTTTTTCTAATACGCCCAGCTAAGACCCTGATTACTAAAACCAGGGTCTAAAACTAGGCAATTATAACTACCCGTTTGATTTTCCAATCATGGAGAGATAGTTTTTAAGCCATTCGCTTTATTGGAACTAGATGTGAAGAGCTTACCACACAAGGTTTATCCCGAATTGGGTAGACTAAGGTGTATCTCTTCTGTGTCATACTTGTTTTTGCATTTTATAAAGTCTTTCCCTGGTTGAACAAGCTAGGGAATTTTTTTGTGAGTTTGATTCGGTAGAGTTTCAAGCGCATAAATTAAGCTCCGTCACTAGATAACAAAGTACAAATATACGCCAAAGAGAATAGTATTTTAAGATTGGCAAGTTGATCAATTTACAACACCTCACAAAAGTAAAATCAGGTAAATGGTGCATAATCCTTAGAACTCAGAGTTAAAAATGGGATCATCATCAGAAGAATACGCATCTTGCAAGCACTCTAAATCACTAATCCATTCATGTCTAAAAGAGTTGCAAACGGGATCGCCATCAGGTGAATACGGGTCTTGCAAGCACTCCAAATCACTAATCCGTTCATATGTAAATCGGAGTTCTCTTTTCAAGTGCTGAATTTCCTCACATTGTTCAGTAATTTGTTCATCCTTGCATTTAATGGTTTTTTGCAGCTGATAAATCTTTTCCTCTTGCTGGGCAAGCTGCTCAAACTGAGATTTAAAATTTCTTATGAGCCTGTGAATACGGTTCTTATAGCTTTTTTCAAGCATTATATACCCCTCTAATATGAGTTCTAAGCGTTTCCTTTCAGATGATCGAATCATGTTTAAACCTCTGTCTAATTTGATCGATACAAGAATATAACTCATACCTGTCCTATTTGCATATATGTAGTATTGGGGTTATTAGTATGTATGTATTACTACCAAAAAGTCAACATAATTTAGACAATATGTACCTACTTGCTAGTTATGCGATCGCACACCTCATCCCAAGTTTCTCTTAAACCCGCCTCTGTACGACGGCTGTAAGTCCTAAAAAACACAGGATTGGCTGCTGGGGCTGTTTCTGGGAAGCTTGCACCCTGGCGTTTACGTTCAAGTTCTTGAACCATAATTAAGTCGTAATTCTGGCTAACAGATTAAGACTATACGCCATGTGGTGGTAAGATGAAAGATTGCCAAAATGGCAAGTTTGCGCTAGCTATAGGCTTGTATTAATAGTCACAAAATATTAAGATGACACTTGCTCCTTGGCGGAGTGCGATCGCTCATGCTCTCCACCGTAACCGTAGTTTAATTTATGCTCGTTATGTGCAACTAGCCACAATTCGGGCTGATCACCGTCCCGCAAATCGAACTGTGGTTTTTCGCGGTTTTCTGGACAATACTAACCAGTTAAAATTTATTACTGATAGCCGCAGTGAAAAAGCCCCACAGATACAGCAAAACCCTTGGGGAGAAATTTGCTGGTATTTCCCCAACACAAGAGAACAATTTCGGATATTTGGGCAATTAACTTTAATTGGTAATGATAGTGTAGAAGGCGATCGCCAAAAAATGTGGCAAGAACTCAGCGACGCAGCCAGATTACAGTTCGCTTGGCCTGATCCTGGTCAACCAAAAGCAGCACCGGCAGCCTTTACACCACCAACACCAGATCCAAAGCAACCACTAGAAAATTTTTGCTTATTGCTTCTCAATCCTATAGAAGTAGACCATTTAGAATTACGGGGTGAACCGCAAAATCGCACAATTTACCAACTTGATGAAAATCAAAACTGGTTTTCTCAAGAAGTTAATCCATAAACTATAGTTATTAGCAGATTGAAACCAGGATAAATTTATGAAAATACGATATTTATTATCTGGGTTAGTATTTTTGCCAATGCTAACAGTTTTTTGTCAACCGTCATCTTTAGCTCAAACATCTAAATCTAAGTGTCCCACATTAGAACAGGCTAGTTTACC
>DATGXQ010000071.1:0-5069 GCA_035298905.1 Nostocaceae cyanobacterium
TCTAACACTCTAGCAATCTAACAACAGCGTATAGCGCAGCCCGGTAGCGCGCCACTTTGGGGTAGTGGAGGTCGTGGGTTCGAATCCCGCCGCTCCGATTTTAAAAGAAAATACTCAATATAGCAATGCTGAACCGCAAGAAGAAGCGTAAAGTTAACTTAGCGGTTGTTTTTTCCCTGATTGTATGCCTTACTCTGGTAAGCGTGCGTTCTTTTGGGCAAACAACTATGATATCAGCACCCCAATTGCTAACAGACCCATTCTTACAACTCCCAACTGAAGATTCAGTGCGGGTAGTGTGGTTTACAGAATTTACAGGCGAAAAACATACCGTTACCTATGGCGACAAGCTTGATAAAATTGTCCTAGCAACAACCACCAAACTCAGCCGCACCAGGGAAGACCAAGACTCACGAGTTGGAAACCAAACTCAGAAAGGACAAATTTATCAAAAACCCGTGAAAAGAGATATTTGGCGACATGAAGCCAAAGTCACAGGGTTAAGTCCTGGTGTCTTAGTTCCCTACCGCATCACCAGTTTACGAGAAGATGGTAAAAGCGTTAGTAGCGACACATTTACCCTGACAGCTACCCCCAAACTAGGAACACCCTTAAAAATTCTCCTCACCTCCGACCATCAATTAAAACCGATGACAGCAGCCAATATGCAAAAGGTTGTGGAAACAGTAGGGAGAGTAGATGGAGTATTTTTTGCGGGAGATTTTGTGAATGTTCCAGACCGCGCTTCTGAATGGTTTGATGATAATAGAGGTAATGCTTTATTTCCTGGTTTACAAGGTCGGGCAAATTACCACATAGAACATAACGGAAATAAGATAACTTATACAGGTGGAAAAATTATTCAAAATGCCCCCATGTTTACTGCTATTGGTAATCATGAAGTTATGGGCAGAGTTGCCAGAACTAAAAGTTTAGATGAAGAATTTTATGATGCCATTCCCCGCGATGTTGCTAAAGAATTGTATGGGGAAAAATCTCTCAAAAATAATTCTTATAATACTGATACCTACGAAGAAATTTTTACTTTTCCTGAAAGTCAAACCAACAATAAAACCTATTACGCGGTTAGTTTTGGAGATATACGGCTAGTAGTTCTGTACATTACTAACTTGTGGCGAGTTCCCAAATTAGATGGAGTAATTAAAGGTAGATATAGCGAAGCCCAAAAAGACTTAAATAACCCAGAAAATTGGGGTTATGGGCAAATAATTTTTGAACCAATTTATCAAGGTAGTCAACAATATAACTGGCTAAAAGCAGAACTTGACAGCCCAGAATTTCGACAAGCCAAATATAAAATAGTCATGTTTCACCATCCACCCCATACCTTGGGTGATAACATCGTCCCACCTTATACTAACCCAGTAGCAATGATAGAAAAAAATCAACAAGGGAAAATTACAGCAGTACGTTATGAATATCCCAAAAATTCTGACTATATAATTCGTGATGTTCTCCCTTTATTAGAAGCAGCGAATGTACAATTAGTCTTTTATGGACATTCTCATTTATGGAATCGTTTTATTAGTTCTAGCGGTATGCACTTTTTAGAAACTTCTAATGTTGGTAATTCTTACGGTTCAGCTTGGGGAGAAAAAAAGCGAGAAGTACCAACAGGCTATGAAGAAGATTATACAGCAAGTGGTGATCCCAATGGCTTAGAACCAATAGTACCAACTATAGCCCCAATTTTAGGGGAAGATGGTAAACCACAGCCTTATATAGCTAGTAATGAAATATCAGTTTTTAGCATTTTAGATACAGGAACAGGTGTAGTAAGTAGCTACCGTTTTGATACCCGTCAACCAAATGCCAATGTCATAAAATTTGATGAATTTAAGTTACGAAAGTAATTAAATTATGTTGAGAAATAGTATCTTGCTGAAAAAGTAAAAGATAATTACTATAGGACTCCTGAATGATTTGTGAAAAATTTTAGGTATGTGTAAGGTGGGCATTTCTTGGTCAAATTCTGAATCAAAGCGAAAGATGGGAGTAAATGCCCAACCTACTTATCTTTTAAAAATCAAATCGGAATCCTATATATTCATTGCATCTAAGGTAAGTAAAATTTTACTTATCAAAGATAATATTGTTTTCACAAAAAGGGATAAGTATCATGCGGTTAAATACGAAATTAAGTTGCAGTTTTCTATTTATATGTTCTAGTTTAATGATGTCTGTAATTATCACTAATCAATCAAGTACAGCCCAAAGTCGTAGTTCTTTTGTTGTTAATTTACTCTCAGGAAAATGTATAGATGTAGCGGGCGCACCAGGTCGTACTAATGGCGCACAACTATTACTATGGGACTGTGAATTATCTGGACGCAATGCTGACAATGGTACAGCCACAGACCAAAAGTGGATAATTACCAGAGATGGATTTATCAGAAATCAACTATCAGGAAAATGTATAGATGTAGCAGGCGCACCAGGTCGCACTAATGGCGCACAATTACAACTATGGGACTGTGAATTATCTGGACGCAATGCTGACAATGGTACAGCCACAGACCAACGTTGGAGACGAGAATAAAGCTTAATCTAAATCTATACCTAAAGAACGCAACCGTTCAGCTAAAATTTCCGCCCGTTGTCGTTCTTTCTGTAGTTCTATTGTTTGCTGTTCCAACTCTAATTTTGCCTGTAATGCGGCTTCTTCTGGTGTCGGAACTAAAGCACATTCAGATGTGAAATAGCGTAATTTATCAGACTCAATACCCAAATACAAGCCTAATTCTTGACTCCACAGCCAGCCATTTTCATTAACTGGAATTTCTTGATATTCACCACCGACTAAATGAAAACCAACAAATTCTAGGGTATCAGGTGAAAACCAGAAATATTCGGGTGTATGAAACCTATTTTCATACAAGTCTTTTTTTAAACTTCTGTCTGTGGCTGCGGTGCTTGGTGAGAGTAACTCAATAATGACATTAGGATATTTACCATCTTCTTCCCAAACCACCCAAGACTTACGGTGACGCTTTTCTGTGTTTTTGACTAAGAAAAAATCAGGGCCGCGAAATTCACGGTTTTTTAGCTGTTGGCGACTATAATAAATGGTAAGATTTGCCCCGATAAAATAATCATTTCTATCGCGCCATAGCCATTCTAAGCAGGTGACTAATATTAATAGTTGGGTATAATGTAGGGAACTTTCCATTTCTGGTTCATCACTTTCTAGCTGACTAGCGTCAGGCATTAATTGTTCAAATTGTTGAGGAGTTAATACCATTTGGTTATACCTCTTTTGGCAATTTCATTATATAGGTTTTCCATCTTTTAAAGATTGTATGTTGGGTTGTAGCTTGCTTCCCGCAGTGTACAAAGTGAAACCCAACATTAACTTAGGATACTTGGGTGGGTGTTGGGTTGCGTTCCTTAACCCAACCTACAAAAATTCAATTAATATTTTTACCATCATAGGAACGTAAGAATCAATTTTTCCATAAGTTATACATTGCCGTCATGGTATTAATATTTATGCCGCTAGATTAAGTATACTTTACAGTCAGAGTAGATGAATATTTACATATAAGTTTTATTTAATATTTCTTTAATATTTCTGCTTAATCTTTATTAACATTTTTTGTAGATTTTCTTAAACTAAGATTAGTGATAGATGCCAATGTCCAGAGTTACAGCCAGTAACAAAGTTATAAATTTGTAAAGTGATATTACAAACCTTGCAAAAATGTTGAGAATTTGCCCGATCGCCAAACATGGCTCTAACGTAGAACCTATAAGATAGACTTGAGGCAAAGAACATGAACAAAAATGGTTTCCAAAACTATCGGTTTGTCTGTACACTGACGTTTGGGGATATTTACGGTCAAATCATTGTTTGGTTAATTACTATCACTGTCAGTTTAGCTTCGGCTTTGGCTTTGATGGGTGCAAAAAGACCAGTCTATGCTTTAGCTACGGTGGCACTAGTGGTTTTTCTGACTTTACCTTTCTTGCTGTTTGCCTTTGTGACAACTTTGTTAAATCATATTGAATTAACTGCTATTGAACCAGGAATGAAAACTGAACCTATTCCTGGTAATGTTTCTCAGCAAAAACCGATACAAGCAACCAATTGACAGGGTTTAAGATTCGCAATTTGCATAAGTTAATCATCCCAAATTTTAATTTGACCATTCAAAATAGATATACCTTCCCTGTCTGGAGACGGGGTATTTTTTTGCAATTGGGGGTTGATAATGTTAGAGCATGATGTGATAATTGTTGGTGGTGGTTTGGCAGGATGTCGAGCGGCGGTAGAAATAGCCCGGATTAATCCTAGTTTGAATGTAGCGGTTGTGGCCAAAACTCACCCGATTCGATCGCACTCTGTAGCTGCCCAAGGTGGGATGGCTGCTAGTCTGAAAAATGTGGATGCAGAGGATACTTGGGAAGCCCACGCTTTTGATACTGTTAAGGGTTCTGACTATTTAGCGGATCAGGATGCAGTAGCGATTCTTACTCAAGAAGCACCAGACGTAGTAATTGATTTAGAACACATGGGGGTGTTATTCTCCCGCTTGCCTGATGGTAGAATTGCTCAAAGGGCTTTTGGTGGACATTCCCGCAACCGTACCTGTTACGCAGCAGATAAAACAGGTCATGCGATTTTACATGAGTTGGTGAATAACTTGCGGCGTTATGGTGTGCAAATTTACCAAGAATGGTATGTAATGCGCCTGATTTTAGAAGAGGGACAGGCTAAAGGCTTGGTGATGTTTCACTTGCTAGATGGTCAAGTCGAGGTAGTGCGGGCTAAAGCCGTGATGTTTGCCACTGGAGGCTATGGTCGCGTATATAACACCACTTCTAACGATTATGCCTCTACAGGTGACGGTTTGGCAATGACAGCGATCGCTGGTCTGCCTTTGGAAGATATGGAGTTTGTCCAATTTCACCCGACGGGGTTGTATCCTGTAGGGGTGCTGATTTCCGAAGCTGTGCGGGGGGAAGGTGCGTATTTGATTAATGCCAATGGCGATCGCTTTATGGCTAATTATGCCCCAAGTCGGATGGAATTAGCGCCCAGGGATATC
>DATGXQ010000072.1:0-9985 GCA_035298905.1 Nostocaceae cyanobacterium
TGGACACTCCATTGCTCTTACCCAAATTCATACTTCAATTATGCAACGCCGAAAATCAAGCCGTTTCAAGTCAAAAGCAACCGGAAGTTCAAATCCAAACCAAACCCGCCAGGACTACTCAGCCTCCCAAAAATCCCCAAAAGAAGACAGAAGAACAACCAGCCCGTCTGCATTTACACGCGGACATAGAAGTTGTGCAATTAGACCTCAATGAACTGAATGCCAATGTTGGACATTCTTGGATTTCATTAGAGTGGAAAAACCCTGCGGCTGTACCCAAGACCATACCACCAAATCATAGACAACTTCTGGCTAATCGTGATGGTAAAAGTTTCGCCGATCCTATGGGTTTTTGGCCAAGAGGTATGTCAACTGAAATATTTAACTCTTACGTTCCAGGAGAAATTATACACCCCGATCGTACCCACCAGAAAAAAGTCAAAGCAACACAAACCTACGATATCACTGAGAATCAAGCATTGAATGTGATTAAATATGCTGAGTCTAAGAGAAAAGCCCAGTATTCTCTCTACTTCTACAATTGCACAACTTTTGTGAAAGAAGCAGCCGAAGTCGCTGGCAAGACTCCACCAAGCATGAGTACAGTGGGAATTTGTTACCCCAACGCACTCTATGATGGCATTCTCCACAACCAAAAAAACAAGGTTGGAACAACAACGGTTTACTCCCAAGGAAAACCTCCTAAAACAGTAGTTGGGCCTGAACCTCGGCCAAAAAAAGTTACTATCAAACCTCCCAGGACAGTAGTTAGTCCTCAACCTCAACCAGAGAGATAAGAACATAAATTACTCAATTGGTACATCAGTAGAGTGCGTCAGATTGGATAAATCAGTTACATTAAAAAGGTTTTCAATATTTGATGCACTCTACAAAAGCTTTTGAGTTTGACACTTACGTAAATCTTCAAGAACAAAACAGGAGCAAATTAACATGCAACGCAAAATTCTACCCTGGCTTGCTTTGATAGTGGCGATCGTATTCGTTGGGTTTAATTTAACTCCCACAAATGCGGCTGAAGAAGAGCCAGGAGAAACAAGAATTCTGTATAGATTGAGTGTGACAGTTATCGGTTCAGTTATAAGTCTACGAAAGATAAATATTAGCAAATTTGCATTTAGACCCAGATACGAAATAGAAATCAATATGAAAGTGGAGAGTTTCAATGATCGTGGTACAGGAGTAAAGATAGCATCTCCAATTTTGGTTCAAGGTAGTGAAAAGGAAGTTCTTAAGTCTCTGGGACGGCTACCAAAAGTGGGAGAACGGCTTGTAGTTCAAGGTTATAGTTTTGAAGAACGGACAGTGCTATTAGGCATTGAGGATATTAAATTTGCTCCTAAAAAGAGAGGTAGGTCAAGAAATGCAAGGTAAAATTCTACCCTGGCTTACTTTGATAGTGGCAATAATATCTGTCGGGTTTAATTTAACTTCCGTAAATGCGGCTGAAGAAAAGCCAGGAGAGGTACGAGTAGAGTATGGATGGAAAATGACAGTTATTGGTGAGGTTATAAGTCTACGCAGAGTCAATATTAGTAAGTTTAGAGATAGACCCAAATACAACGTAGAAATTCAGATGAAAGTGGAGAGTTTTAATGATTATGGAGCAGGGGTAAAGTTCAAATCTCCAATTTTGCTTCAAGGTAGAGAAAAGGAAGTTCTTAAGTCGCTTGGAAGGCTACCAAAAGTTCGAGAACGCCTTGTAGTCGTGAGTTTTGGTGTAGACAAACAGACAGCACTATTGGGCATAGATGATATTAAATTCGCTCCTAAAAAGAGAGACCGATTAAGAAATGCAAGGTAAAATTATGCCGTGGCTTGTGCTGACCCTTCTAAAACTCAGCTTGAAAAATCTGGTTAGCAGTTAAGTCCAACTCTGGGAAAGTTGGCGATAATATCCTCTCATCACCTCTAAATTGATTAACTTGATATTCTCCTTCTATGAGTTCATAAACAGAAATAGTTGGTTGTTTAGGATTGCCAATCAAACGTCTACCACCCAATCCTAAATAATCCACAATCCAATATTCAGGAATACCCATCTCCTCATAATCTTTGACTTTAGTTAAATAATCAACTCGCCAATTACTGCTCACAACTTCTATCACTAAAGGAACAGAAGCACCTTGAGTTACTGTTGATGATTTTTCCCAGAATGGTTCATTCACTAAATTAGGACGGTTGAGTAAGATTACATCTGGTGAATAAGCCGAATCAGCTTCTGGTGGTCTAACTAAAACGGTTTTGGGTATGCCATAAGGTAACTTGAGGCGAACATACTCTATTGTGACTCTCTCATTTAAAAAAACAATAATATTTTCATGTTTTCCTGCTGGTTGATTCATTTCAACAATTACCCCATGATGTAATTCATAGCGATTTCCTTCTGGCTTCCAGTCTACAAACTCTGCAAATGTGACTGATTTCTGTAAAGCTTGAACCATAATTTACCCTCCTTTTACATCAGAAAATTAGGAGTAGGATGCGTCAAAGAATAGACAGCCTTGCCAATCTTTTTGTAAGAAAATTAAGGTGAAATGATGAAAACTTTGTGCGTTAGGGAACGCACACTACCCAAAAATTTAGTTATTTGTTGTCCATAATTTTGAATTTTGAATTTTGAATTTTGAATTGTTAATTTTGCTTTCCTGTAGTTGATAGTCCTTCCACGATCAAAGAGGGAGTATAACAAGACCCATTCCAATCAGCATCACTACCCAGTTTAACTAATTGTTTTAAGGCTGTGTACACATTTCCCGCCACCATAGTATCTTTCACCCTACCAATTACCCGGCCATTTTTGACTAGATACCCCAAATCTACATTGATGGAAAAATCGCCGGAAATGCCACCACCTCCGCCTAGCATTTGGTCAACTATTAAACCATTTTCCATATAACTAATTAATTCTGATAGAGAACCAGAACCGGGTTTAATTAAGAAATTAAATAAGCCAGGGGTGGGATAACTCCCCAAACCAGGACGAAAACCATTGCCAGTACTACCTGTACCTAATAGTCTACCAGTGGCGCGATCGCTGTAAAAATTCCTTAAAATCCCATTTTCAATAAATGTTAAAGCTTCCGTCACCTGGCCTTCATCATCAAAGGGACAGCTATAAGGCCCTGCTTCTGGGTCTTGGTAAAGGGTAATAGTCGGTGCTATCACTGGTTTACCTAATCTATCAGCCCAAGGAGAAGCTTTTTCTAAAATCCGCTTCCCATTTAAAGCTGCTTGGACAGTTCCCCAAAGCATATCAGCCGCTTTAGAGGTAAATAAGACGGGGACTCGACCGCTTGGTGGGGGGACATTTTCCTGCGCCCAATCTAATCGCTGTAAAATTTGACTAGCTAACCTATCCGGTTCTAGTTCACCCCGTTGGGTTTGTCCATCGGACACACTCAAGAAATCTTCACCCCTCACCCATTCGGCGGAAACATAACAACTCAAAGTAGTATCGCTGTAATGACAGTCTAAACCTTGACTATTGACTATTCTGGTATTTTCGATATCACATTCCCAATCGCTATGACAAAGCACATCAGGATAGACATCACGAATCAGGGCGATCGCTTCCCTGCCCCAATTTATCAGTGTATCCACTGGGACAACTGTCCCTAAATCTGGATAATTTTGCTCAGATTTACTGACTAACTCTACTGGTTCTGGTTCATTGAGTTCGCTTAAGGCCAGAGATTTTTCGACCATAGCCTGTGGGTTAACAGCACCATAAGCTACTGTTAGCCCTGGACGACCATTACGCCACAACCGTAAAGCTGTACCTTCTGATTGACTAGTTTCCAATTGTTTGAGCCGATTAGCCTCAAAAAATACTGGTCGAGAAAGCGATCGGGACTGATAGACCTCCGCAGCTTCCGCACCAGATTTTAAAGCAAGTTCTAGCAGTTGTTCTGCCAGTATATCTTGTGACAAGTTTTCAAACCCCATGACTCTTGAATAGTAGTGGATTTGGATTGTGAACCGCAGATAGACGCAGATCATTATCCCATCAGCGTGTCGCCACAGTGGCAATTTTCAACCGCATACGCACGCAAATAAACAACCAAAAAATATCTATCTGGCGATAGTCGGCATTTCTTGGATTAATTGCTACCGATTTGTCATGAGTAATCTGCTTGGTTATAGATTCTGAATTGCTGTACTCCCCTGTCAACACTTTAAGACAGATTGGCCTCCTGTAGTAGCCAAAATCCAGCAAAAGATTCAGATTGGGGGTTAGACTGTACACCAATAAAATGCACCCCATTGGCTTTTTGCTTGGCTTCCTCAAAGCCCTTAGCCTCTGCCAACAGTTTCGGGTTGCGGAGATTGGCTAAAATCCAGCTTTCTGTTGCCCCAGTTTCCAGAACTAGCTTTTCCCCTTGATTGCCATCAAGACGCAAATAAGCTAACTCCAAACCAGATAACCACCCTGCCAAGGGTAATGCACGAGTTGAAGAAAAAATCAAGACCCCTGGAATCCGAGTTTCTGGAGATAACTGCGCTAACTCCAAAGGGAAAGCCTCGCCAAAACCAATTTCCCATTCTGGCATTTCTGCTAAATCCGCAGCTGTCAAACTCACAAAAACCCATTGCTGACCTTCCAAAGCATCAGGTAAACGCTGGGGTAAAGGACTTTCCAACCGCACCGAAGGATTAGCTACCCCCTGATAACCCGGTTCTTGGGGGTAAACCTCTGCCATCCGTTGCTGTATCCATTGGCTTAAAATCAGAGTGCGGCGGCTGGGTAAAGCTGGAATCCCTGCATCTTGACAGGCTTTAGTGATCATATTGTTCATTTGGCGGCGGAAAAAGCGGATTTTAATCGGTGCTTCTCCGGCTTTCTCAATGGCTTCTTGTAAAGCCGTCCGCAACCAAACCGAGTTTACCTGAGTGCTGGGGCAATATTTAGCAAAGCGAAACAAAGTATCTGTCTTGGTGCGGACATCCTGGGGACTTTCGCACACCAACACTTCCCAAACCTTTTTTTGATTTTCGTCCAGAATCGGACGGGAGTAAAAATCGAGTTCCCAAATACTGCCCATGTTTTGCGGTGAAATCTGGCGATTTGCTAATTTGTATTATTCTCAATCTACCAATCTACATCAGTCTTAGCCTCCTCTTGGGCAAGAATCTGTTTTTAGGTAAGTGGAGAGTTAGACTACTGAGAATAATTGCTACTGGAGGAGGAGCGATCGCTAAACCTGAAAATAATACCCGCCTAATCATAGTCTCTACCCGCAGATTTATGAATTATCTATAAACAATTCTTATGCTGAAATTTCAGGTAATTACACCTGAGTCACTATTTGAGGCTATAACTATGTCAAATCAAATGCTCAAAGAACTATCCGTAGAGGAACAACAAATTTTAGTCGGAGGAAACTCTAAACCCTCTACGGAAAAAACTCAATCAGAATCTAAAGGGAAAAAAGGAAATATTCCGGGGCTAGACACAATTTCTTTTCTTCCCCTAATTGTATTAGTTCCACTGCCAACTATTAGTGTCCCCTCCAAAGGTGAGGAGAATGATAAGGACTAGAAGCTAAATAGCTAACCGAAAATTTTGCCAGAATTTTTAACGGTTAGCCTATTTCAAGGCGCTTTCCATTTTTGGACTAGCGCCTATTTCCACCAATTATTTTATTCTTGATATATTAGAGGCTAATTAACCAATGACATAGTGAATCAACATGAATATCATTATTTAAATTAGCAGCATTACTCAGCCTACCTTCTTCTAAATATCCCCAAATTTCTCCAGCCATTCTGGTTTCAATTGCTGCACCAATAAAAAAAGTAAGGGGTGACAAATTAGCCTTAGAAAAAGCAGTCCGTATCCTAGATAAAGCTGTTTTTGCAGTTTTCCAGTGTTCATCTGCCCCAGCCGGATCGATTCCTCCTTTAAGTTCTCCTAATGCAATGTAAAGTTCAGGTGTTTTATAAGTATTAGCAGAAATTTGTTGATAGTTACAATCTAGTAAACATACATCAATATTACTTTTGACTATAGGAACATTGAGATTATATATAATTGTCCTGTTTTTACCGCCAATTCCCCAACTTAATCCCCTCAGATTTAACTCAATACCTGCATCTTCTGCTGTCATAGGAATCCAGATTTTAGCAGTAGAGTGAAGCCAATAATAAGGAATATTCGCTAGTGAAAGAGTAGCAATAATTGCACGGGTGAGTTTACGCTGTGCCAATACTCCCCCTACATTTCGCATAGAACCACCAAGGGTATCTCCTCTTGTTAAGAGAAATCTATAAACTAGCTCCTCAACAAAATCTGAACCAGCAGGTTCAATAAATTCTTTAATTAATCCTTGTATAGCATCTATTTTATCTTGTATTTGTAAGTGATTAGCTGCTTTGTCAGAAATTCCAGCAGCAGCTAATAAAGCAGGTTGTATTTCAGCAATATTAATTAAATCGGATGGAGTTAATGCTTGAGATGCAATCGTTTTTAATACTCTTGCTTGGTCAATAAATGGTGTTGCACGACGATTTCTTTCAATTGCTAATGCAACAAAACCCGCCCGTATTTTTTCGTAGGGTGTTACGAGATCACTAGCACTGGTTAAATGATGTTGGTATATCAATATTCATGCCTTTTAAAAACTATTTTAAGTTTTAATTCATGTTAACAGAACAATCCTAAATTATACTTTCCTCCAAACATATATACATTTTCTTAGAGTATCTCGTCCATGTTCACCCATTTGTTGACTACTATTACCCTTGCCAGTAGGTAAAACAAGGATATTTTCTACTTGAAAGCCCATCTTTTCAGCAATATTTGATAAAATTAAATCTACAGAAATACTCACTCCCGCATATCGAACGTTATCATTAACCATAAACAACAAAGCATTTGGCTTCATTACTCGATAACACTCAGCAATTATACAAGCCATTTCATAAAAATAGCCTTTAATCATTCTAGGAATACCTGAATTATTTAACTTGCCTTCTAATTTTTGCTTTTCTAAAAATTGTAGGATAGCTTGTAGTAATTTCTGTTGATCGGTCACAGCTATAACTTCCGACCATTGGGCATTAATTGCTAACAAATTTTTTGGTCGATTTTCTACTGTACAACTTAACATTTGTTGTCTAAGATTCACTATTTCCTCTTGTCTTATGCCCAGTAAAGCTAACTCTAAAGCATAAGTTCTAGTGTAATCATAACGGTTACAATATGGTGGCGAAGTAATTACAACGTCATATATTGATTTTTGGAAATTTGGCATTATATCTAAACTAGAGCCTTTAAACATGCTAACCTTTCCAGGTTTGGTTAGAATAGAAAATAACTCTCCTTGTCTATTTCCAGTATGTAAATCATTTAAAATTTCTGATAATTTATCGCAAATTGCTTGTCTAAAATTCAGAACTTTTCCTTTATCAAATGGTTTATTTCCCTGCTGGCGACCAGACCGATGATCCCAACGTAAATACTGACCATCTTTCCGGGTATAACTAATAGATTCCAAAACACATAACAGGATAAATTGCAAAGCAATCTGTACTCGTTCATTTTCTGTGTGCAATGTCCCAAGATACTGCTCAATATCATTTAATGTTTCTTCAGGATATGCGCCTCTAGTAATTCTTAACTCATTTAATGACTGCTTTAATATCGAATTTTCCCAAGGATATTTTTTTGACCAATGAATAAGTCTATCAAAATCACCTTTAGTAAATTCTTTTTCTAAAACCAATCTAGATTTTATAATTTCCTGTCCAATAGGTAATAACTCTATTCCATCAGTGTCTAAGCCAAGTTCACTAGCAGCAAACAAACTTGTACCACTACCAGCAAATGGATCAAGTAAATTACCAAATTGAATATGATATTGCTGCAATAAATATTCTATTAATGAGGATGAAAAAGCCTCTTTGTATTTATACCAACGGTAAGAGGAAAGATTTTTGTTAGCCTGAAAGCTGACAATTTTTCGATTTAAATCTTCTTTGACTATAATTTTATTAGCAAAATGATTTAATAATTCAATATCTAATTTTTCAATTTCAATAAAATCAGGATTATGCTGTACTTCCTTATTTTCAATAGAGTCTTGTTGTTGAAAAGTAAACATTATATTTTAAGTTTAATGAACGTATAGTTATATTAACATTAGCATGGACAAATCACAATATTTTATTTAGATAAATTTTCTTTTCTCAATTTTCTCTAACCACCTGAATAAACTCATTTATTGCATCATATTGATCAGCCATACGGGAATAACTAGCTAACATTTCTAAATCTAAATCGGGAAGTAATAAACTCTGGTTAAATTGTTGATATTCCCCATTTTGGAAACTGTAAACTTTCAGTACACCATCTTCCCAAACCCAAACTTCTGGAATTTGCAACCGCTTGTAAATTTCTAATTGATCAATTCCGCCACTGGTGACAGTTATTTCTAGAATTAAATCAGGGAGTGGTTTTTTAGTTCCCAAATTATAAGATTCATCTGGTTCTCTTCTGGTTTTGTCTGCTTTTTTACCTATTGTTGTACTGCCACACATATAAAAGCGAATTTTCTTTTCTCGCATGTATGCTTCTAACAAACGAGAAACTGTGGTTTTTGCTTCTTCATGTTCTAATGTAAATGGGGTGCTAATTTCTAAAGTTTCATCTAAATATGTTAAACGAGCGCCTGTTCCCTCTAAATCTGTATCTAGCTTTTCTAATTCCAGGTGACGTTATACAGCAAAACGTAGGAAGTCTCTGAAGTGATTGGTTTTTCAATAACTGGGGAGTTCATAGTTATAAGTGTGAAGCTATTTTCTCTATGATAGAAGCCAGATATAACTAATTAAAAATTAAAAATTAAAAATTAAAAAATGGAATTTTAGATTTAATAAAGTTTATTGAAATTCTTATTTACACATTCAAAAGCTTTATTTTATAAATAAGTTGTATAAAATAATACTAAACTTGATGAAATATGGTAATTGTTTGCAATTCTTGAAATATTACCCTGGCCTCTAGATTCTAGAGCCTAGTAGTGTAAAAATATTCCTACTTTGATAGATTGACAAGAAGAATTATGACAATGCATCCGATTCTTGAACGTGCATTTGCTAACCGTAATGTTTTAAAGGTAATTAGCGGTTTAAATAATTTCGATCGCTCTCTAGTTTCTTCCGTTGTCAAAGCGGCTGAGTTAGGTGGTGCTACTTTTGTAGATATCGCTGCTGATGCTGATTTGGTACAATTGGCAAAAAGCTTGACAAGTTTACCTGTATGTGTATCAGCAGTTGAGCCAGAAAAGTTTGTCACTTGTGTCAATGCTGGTGCTGATTTAATCGAAATCGGTAATTTTGATGCTTTCTACGCTCAAGGACGCAGATTTGAGGCTGAGGAAGTTTTAGCTTTGACTCACCAAACCCGCGCTTTGTTGCCGACAATTACTCTTTCTGTGACTGTTCCTCACATTCTGACTTTAGATCAACAAGTACAACTGGCAGAAGAGTTAGTCAAAGCTGGTGCTGATATCATTCAAACTGAAGGTGGTACTAGCAGCCAACCTGTTCATGCTGGTACTTTGGGTTTAATGGAGAAAGCTGCTCCCACTTTAGCCGCAGCTTATGAAATCTCTCGCGCTGTGTCTGTGCCTGTACTCTGCGCTTCTGGTATTTCTAATGTTACTGCACCTTTGGCGATCGCTGCTGGTGCGGCTGGTGTAGGTGTGGGTTCTGCTATCAACCAACTCAACAGCGAAGTAGCGATGATTGCTGCTGTACGTGGTTTAGTTGAAGCTCTAGCTACTGCTAACACTCGTACATTCGCTTAGGGCGAGAGGGGGGAGGGGTGACGCGGAGAGGGGAGAGGGGGAGATGGGGTGACAGGGAGAGGGAAGAATTTACTTAGTCTTTCTTTGTCTTTCTTTCTCCGCGTCCCCGCGTCCCCGCGTCTCCGTGTCTCTTTCCTACCCCAAACAATCCTTCA
>DATGXQ010000073.1:0-19239 GCA_035298905.1 Nostocaceae cyanobacterium
CTCCCCATCTCCCCATCTCCCCATCTCCCCACCTCCCCACCTCCCCACCCCTTGCACTTCCACTCACTGCAAGCCAAAATCATATAGTATGCTGATGAATTGGCAGGAAAGTAGTAAGCGAAAGATTGAGATAAATCTGTGCTGGATATTAAGCAAATTCGGGAAAATCCCCAACTGGTTCAAGAAAAGCTGAATAATCGTAGTGGTAAATATGACATTCAGCCCATCTTAGAGTTAGACCAAAAGCAACGGGAACTAGAGGGGTCACGTAGTCAACTCCAAGCCCGTAGTAACGAAATCGGTAAACTCGTCGGACAAAAAGTAAAATCGGGTATTGACCCCCAAAGTTCCGAAATTCAAGCTTTGCGGGAAGAAGGGAATACCATCAAGGCTAAATTAGCTGACCTCGAACCTCAAGAAAAGGAACTCAAGGAAAACATTCAGCAGTTGATTTTAGCCTTACCAAACTTACCCAGTGACACCACACCCATTGGTAAAAGCGAAGAAGAAAATCAAGAAGTGCGGCGCTGGGGTGATGAATATTTACCTCAAAATCCGAATATTCTCCCCCACTGGGAAATCGGCGAAAAACTCGGTATTTTGAACTTTGAGAAAGCCGTCAAAATTTCCCAAAGTCGGTTTACAGCCTTAGTTGGTGCAGGTGCAGCATTAGAAAGGGCGCTGATTCAATTTATGCTGGCCAAGCAAACCGCAGCTGGTTATGTAGAAGTTGCACCGCCCTTATTAGTCAATACTGACTCGCTCACAGGTACAGGGCAACTACCAAAGTTTGCTGAAGAAAGCTTCAAATGTGCTGATGATGACCTGTGGTTGATACCCACAGCCGAAGTACCCCTGACTAACTTATACCGGGGTGAAATTCTTGCAGCCGAAAATTTACCCATTTATCACTGTGCTTATACACCATGTTTCCGTCGGGAAGCGGGAAGTTATGGCCGGGATATGCGGGGGTTAATTCGGCTACATCAATTTAATAAAGTGGAGTTAGTCAAGCTGGTACATCCGAGTAGTTCTTTTGACGAACTGGAAAAGCTGGTGGAAAATGCCGAAGCGATTTTACAGGCATTAAAGTTACCTTATCGAGTCATCAACCTATGTACTGGTGATATGGGTTTCGGTGCGACCAAAACCTATGATTTAGAAGTGTGGCTACCCTCTTCCGGTAAGTATCGAGAAATTTCCAGTTGTTCTAACTGTGGTGACTTCCAAGCGCGACGGGCAGACATTCGCTTTAAAGAAGCGGGTAAAAAAGGTACACAGTTTGTCCATACCCTCAACGGTTCTGGTTTAGCCGTAGGAAGAACCATGGCCGCCATTTTGGAGAATTATCAACAACCCGATGGGACAATTTTGATACCCGAAGCATTACAGCCGTTTTTGGGAAGGGAGGTTTTGTAACTGAAAGAAGTTACGGTTGAGAATACTCCGAGATAGAACTAGGGGATATACGTAAATATTCTGTATTGAATAAGTACGGTTATCCCTAGACTCTATTATGCAATTATTTTTTTATTCCCTATTTGAAACAACAGGGATAAAAAGTAGATTAAGCTATCATTAATAAACTCTATGTTTGACTAAAAATTCTATGATTTGTTAGTATCCTGAAGTCTAATCATCAAATTCGCTTTCAAATAAGTTAAGGCTTATTAATATTAACTTAAAATTATAGAAATCTATATTCTCTGAGAATATATTGGGTAAACTTTTCATAACCTTTGGAATCTTGATAATATCTCTCTCCTGAATAATAAGTCATTAAATGCAAAGCGGTTTCACATATAGATTGTGTATAAAGAATAAAGCTATCGTCAACCTTGCTAACTAATGAACTACCATGTACTGCACTAGACCTCATACTATATAGTTTTTTCATATGGCTGTAAATTTCCATTCTTTCATATTTAGTTTTACCTAGACCTGCAACATGAGTAGTAAACTCTGATATTTGTTCACTTATTCCACCTTCTCTACTGTTAAATAATGCTTCTAAACATGTAGTATACTTTATAATCATTGGATTTATCTCTTTTTCAGAAATAGCCTCACCATACCAGTAAAAAGCAGTCCATAGTCTTTTTTCAAAATCATTCAATTGATCGTTATTAACGACTTTATTAATTAGGTTTTCAAATCTTGGAAACCAAATCTTATTTTTCTGTGTTTGGTAAGGTCTAATAACTTCTAATAAATTTATTTGCCTATTTGAAAAATAATTACGAGTACGTCCTAATTGGATGCTGTTTATATTTGTATCATTATTCTGTTCAGCACTAAATAAAAAAGAAAATCGCGAATCTAAATATTCTTCACCAACAGAACCAAAAAAATTATATCTACCACTATACATAGGTATAACTAACCGCACGAGAGTATATACTCTTTTCATTATTTCATTAGCTAATATTTCTGCTATATTTGTGTCTCGTTTTTTAATTTTAACTGTAGCGATAATATCACATTGTGATAAGCTATCTATATATGGTTGAAATCCTTGTTCTTTAACAATAAAAGCGTCAAATAAATCTTTGTAATTATCTATAAAGTCTTGAGGATTCAAAAATTCAATTGAACCAATATTGCATTTTTCTCCTCTTGTAAGTGATGCACCTAATACCGTAAAGATAACTATTTTAGTTGTATTAATTTCTGCCAGTAATAAATTTTTGAGTTTTTCAAAGAATGATAATGAACTAGAATTATCAAGTTTTTCATTTAGATAAAAATCTTCATTAGCACACAAATCAATTAATTGTCTATATACAAATTGTGTTGATACACTATCTTCCATTCCACTTCCGCGCAAGAAACCTTCGGCTAGTTCTTTGAGAGTGGCTTTTTGTTCAGGTTGAAACAATAAATCTAGTGGTAAGGTAGAAAAGGATATCGGTTTTGCTTCTCCATTAGAATTAATATGTTGCCCAAAAAAATTTTCTTGGTTAGCAATTTTTTTAACTATTGGCTGTATCTCCTTAAGAGTATTTAATGCTAATTCGTAACTAAATTTACCTTTTTTGTTCAAGTAATTATTTTTCATGATTTCTAAAAGAATACTAATAAGTACATTTAAGAAATATTTAAGACCATTTTAAGCGAAATTAAATAGAGTGGAACAGCATCGGATAGTGTCTATTGCTACAATTTAGGAACGCTACATGAATATTCCGCTTTGTTCCATCTGCAATGACAATCTGTATTTAGTTAAGTTCACTTACTTAACTTAGCTTAAAGAATCAAACTTAACAACACAAAGTATGATGGCGAAAAGATTAGAGTAGGCGATCGCACAACACCCAGCGTAGGCGATCGCATCTATTCTAGTTCGTTTGAATTATGCGATGGTGGAACTCTCGACGTAGGCGATCGCATCTATTCTAGTTCGTTTGAATTATGCGATGATATAAAATAGAAATAGCAAAGATTAATGTAAATAGGATTACTATGTTAAAAAGTTACGAAGCAATTTATGAAAATGGTAAAGTAACATGGCTATCGGAACAGCCTCAAGTTAATTCTGCTCGTGTAATTGTGACTATTCTAGAAGAAAATTTACCATTACCAAAACGACGCACTCCCCCGGAATCTATCGCTGGTAAAGGCAAAACTTTGGGAGATATTATTAGTCCTATTGTTAGTGATGAAGAGTGGGAATGTCTGAAATAATAGTCCTCGATACACATATCTGGTTTTGGTTTATTAACCAAGAATTTGCACGATTTCCCTCGCACTGGAAAGAAGCGATCGAAACTGCTGAACAGGTAGGAGTTTCGGTCATTTCCTGCTACGAAATTGCACTCGCACACCAACGAGGAAGATTAGAACTACCCTGTCCTGCTAATCAATGGTTTCAGGAAGCTTTGCAACCAGTAGACATTACATTATTTCCATTAACTGCGGAAATTGCTTGTCGTGCTGTAGATTTATCTCCTATTCACAAAGATCCATTTGACCGCTTAATTATAGCTACAACATTAGAATACAAAGCAAAGTTAGCGAGTATTGATGGTTTTTTCTCTCAATATCCAGAACTTGATCATCATTTGATGAAATAATTCTATTTCGCTTCTCTATAATTAAATTATTGAGATAGACAAAAAATTATGATTCCCATTAATGAAGCTCAAAAGCAGTTACAGGATTTAATTGATTCTGTTAACCAGTCCCATCAACCGATTATCATAGCAGGACAGAGTGGTAATGCTGTCTTAATATCTGAAGCTGACTGGACATCTGTACAGGAAACTCTTTATCTTCTCTCCATTCCTGGGATGGGAGAATCTATTCGGGAAGGACTAGCAACACCGATAGAAGAACGTGATCAAGAGTTAAAGTAGTAAAAATTTAAAAAACATAATATAAATAATATACAATTTTAAATTATCATTGATCCAGGGTGTTTGATGCGTAGAGATTCCATCTTTTATAAACTATTTCAACAATATCCATCTGTATTATTTCAACTATTACCACAGCCACCACAAAATGCGGATGCTTATAGATTCGATTCCGTAGCAGTAAAAGAACCTAAATTTGAAATTGACGGGGTGTTTTTACCTCCAGAGAATGATAGTCTGGGTACTGTATATTTTTGTGAGGTGCAGTTTCAAAAAGATGAACAACTTTATGAGAGAATATTTGCCGAATCTCATTTATATTTTTACCGTAACCGTGCTAGATTTAGTGATTGGCAAGCTGTAGTAATTTATCCCTCTCGCAATACGGAGCAAAGTGATATTTACCCTCATAGGTCATTGCTCAACGGCAACCAAATACATAGAATATATTTAGATGAATTGGGAGATATTCGGCAATTACCTGTGTGGGTAGGATTGATGGTACTGACCACTTTAGAAGAAAGTCAAGCACCAGAAGCAGCCAGGTATTTGTTAACAAAAAGTAATCAAGAAATGTCATCGTCATCGGGTCAGGTCATAATAGAAATGATCACAACGATAATGATGTACAGATTTGAACAACTTACATTAAGGGAGGTTGAAGTAATGCTAGGACTTTCATTAGAAAGAAGTCGCGCTTACCGGGAAATTAAACAAGAAGGAATAGAAGAAGGATTAAAACAAGCCACTTTAAATCTTGTTATTCGACTATTAACCAAACGGTTTGGAGAATTACCGCAAGAAGTACATAATGCTATTTCTGCTTTACCTTTACCTGTAGTGGAAAATTTGAGTGAAGCCTTGTTAGATTTCACTAGTTTGCATGATTTACAGGTTTGGTTAGATGAGGTAAAACAGTAAAGTATTTCTCATGCAGAAAAGACGATCGCTAAAATAGCTCAAATAAAAGCACTAAGCAACCACTGATGAAACCTCAGCCCCATAAACGCACATATAATGCGCTAAAGTTCATTAAATAAAATCTCTGTTTGATTCCGTCCTTAAAATGCAACTCCTGCCTCAAGCAAGACAGCCTTCTGCATAGCTGCCCCATCGCCTACTAGAATAGGAAATAAATCTCAATATTTTGACCTTTGCTCTATGTTGTCTGTTTTAGCAGCGATCGCAGTCTTGGCTGTGCTAATCTTGGTACACGAGTTTGGGCATTTTATCGCCGCCCGCGCTCAGGGGATTCTAGTTAACCGTTTTTCTTTGGGTTTTGGCCCTATCCTGTGGAAGTACCAAGGATCACAAACTGAATACGCTATCCGCGCTTTTCCTTTGGGTGGGTTTGTCGGTTTCCCTGATGACGACCCGGATAGTGAAATCGAACCCAATGACCCGAATCTGCTGCGGAATCGTCCGATTTTCGATCGCGCGATCGTCATTAGTGCTGGGGTAATCGCTAACTTAATCTTTGCTTATCTGGTACTCGCTCTACAACTGGGAATCGTTGGTATACCAGATAGTCTCAAATATCAACCAGGGGTGATTGTTAAGCCTGTCAATGAGCAGTCCGTGGCTTATCAAGCAGGGATTAGAAACGGTGATATTATTCTGGCTGTTAATGGTCAAGAGTTACCAGCAGCTAGTAGTTCTTTGTCAATCATCACTAAAGAAATCCAAAATCATCCTAACCAACAAATAGAATTAAAAATTCAGCATCCAAATCAGCCGCAAACTATACAAATTACTCCTAAACAGGGGGCTGATGGTAAAGGGGTAATAGGAATAGAACTGAGTCCACATGGTAAGGTGGCCTATCGTCCTGCTCACAATCCTATAGAAATTTTGACGGTAGCTGCTAATAATTTCCAACAGCTATTTGTTGGTACAATCAAAGGCTTTGGGCAGTTAATTACTAATTTTCAACAAACTGTGGGACAAGTTTCTGGCCCAGTAAATATTGTCAAAATTGGAGCAGAATTAGCATCTGATAATAGTGCCAATTTGTTATCCTTTGCGGCAATTATCAGTATTAATTTAGCAGTGATTAATATTTTGCCCCTCCCAGCTTTAGATGGTGGACAGTTAGCTTTTCTACTGATTGAAGGTATACTCGGTAAGCCCTTGCCTAACAAGATTCAAGAGGGTGTGATGCAAACCGGTTTAGTGCTACTCTTAGGGTTGGGTATTTTCCTATTTGTGAAAGAAACTACTCAATTAACTTTCCAATTGGAGTGGGTGCAAAAGTTGTTGCAGTGAGCGTTACTCGTAAATATCCATCCAAGAAGCAACGCGCTTTAGAAATTCTGTCACGCTTAAAGCGGCTTTATCCTGATGCGACCTGCTCTTTAAACTATGCCACGCCAGTACAATTGCTGGTGGCTACTATTCTTTCCGCTCAATGTACAGATGAGCGAGTAAATAAGGTAACACCAGCATTGTTCGCAAAGTTTCCAGATGCAGAAGGTTTGGCTAACGCGGATTTAACAGAATTAGAAGAGTTGGTGCGATCGACTGGGTTTTATCGCAATAAGGCTAAAAACATTCAAGCCGCTTGTCGGATGATTGTCAATCAGTTTAATTCTGTAGTTCCAAATCAAATGGAACAATTATTGCAGCTTCCGGGTGTGGCGCGAAAAACGGCGAATGTAGTTTTAGCTCATGCTTATGGTATCAACGCTGGGGTGACAGTAGATACTCACGTCAAAAGACTCAGCCAACGTTTGGGTTTGACTAAAAATACCGAACCCATTCACATTGAGCAGGATTTAATGAAACTGTTGCCCCAACCAGATTGGGAAAACTGGTCAATTCGGTTAATTTATCATGGTCGGGCTGTTTGTAAAGCACGTTCTCCAGGTTGCGAAGCTTGTGAATTAGCAGATTTATGCCCAAAAAAACTGACCACTGACAACTAACCATAGTAGAATAAAAAATGCTGTCTTTGCTTAGATTAAAGATTTATGGCCAAAAAGAGCATGATTGAGCGCGAGAAGAAACGCGCTAAATTGGTGGAAAAGTATGCCGCTAAACGGGAAGCTTTGTTGGAAGAGTTCAGAACCACAGAATCTCCCCTAGATAAGCTGGAAATTCACCGTAAAATTCAACAACTACCCCGCAACAGTGCGCCTAGCCGCCGCCGTAATCGTTGCTGGGTAACTGGCCGTCCTAGAGGCGTATACCGTGATTTTGGTCTATCTCGGAACGTTTTACGGGAATGGGCCCACGAGGGACTGTTACCTGGAGTTGTCAAGTCTAGTTGGTAGTTATGAGTCATTAGTCATTGGTCATGAGTTGGAACAAATGACAAATGACATAATGACAAAAACATTATTGACCGCAACACCGATCAATTCCCAGGCTGTCTAAGAGTAGATCGCTAACGGCGTTGGCGATCGCAAACTCTCCATAAAAACTTTTGGAAAAATCAAAAGACTGCATCTCTGTGACAATAGCCAAAACCAGAGAACCTAAATCATTTTCTCCTTCCATACGTTGTCGCACAAAGATTTGCGCTGCACGTTGGGCAATTTTCACATTGACTGCTTCTGGGATAAATTCTTCATCTAACCACCGCAGCAGATTTTGTTGTAACCATTCACCTTCTTGCTGAGGATTTTCAGAACTTGGTAGCGTAATGGGTGGAATTGGTTCAGTCATGTTTGTATATTTAAACAGATTTACTTGCCAATATGCTCAGAAGAACGCACAAAAACGCACAAGTTCATCTGGCTATTTTTTGATGATTGAGTAAAATATGCAATATGACATTGCGGCTATAGTTCGGGGTTATGCCCAAGGTTATTTTCTCATGGCTGATGAAAGCGATCGCCTGGGATGGTATGGAAGCAGAGAAAGAACCTTAATTCCTTTGGATCAAAGGTTTCGCTATCCCAAATCACTGCAACGTGTTCTCAATCAAGAGCGTTTTACCGTTGCAGTTAACTGTGATTTTCCCAGTGTAGTTGCTGGATGTGCTAACCGAGAAACTACTTGGATTTCCCCAGAGTTAAAAGAAATTTATTTACAACTTTACCAAGCTGGTTATGCTTTTAGTTTTGAAACTTGGAAAGGTGATGAATTAGCCGGAGGAATTTTAGGGATTGTGATTGGTGGTGCTTTTATTGGTGAGTCGATGTTTTACCGCATCCCTGAAGGTTCTAAGGTGGCTATGGTGAAGTTGGTAGAAAGATTACAGCAAAGGAAATTTGTATTATTTGACGCGCAAATGATGAATCCCCATTTAGAAAGATTTGGGGCTTATTATGTGAGTGAAGAGGAATATGATAATTTACTGAAAAAGGCTTTACAAACTAGGTGTTCGCTGTTGTGATTTGGCAATTACAGCAGGGAACAGGGAACTCTTAACAGGGAACAGAGTTGAAAGTCTCTTGGTATACGGCTTTTGTCTTAAAGTTTGTACCTCATTTACCCGAAATCTGCTGTAAAAAAAGGTAGAAGCAGAAAAAATTTTTATAAAATTATCCCTGATAACTTTTTTATTCATGGTTGGTAGCAGTTTTAATCAAAAGGTCATACTGTAAAACAATTTCTCTGATAGCTTCAATACAGTATTCAGCCCCAAACGCTTCTATATTATATTTTTCAGCACATTCTCCAGCAATACCACTAATATCAAAGTCATAAATATTGGGGTCGAATTTGTGCCAAAAATGGTAAATTTCCTCACCAAAATCTGGTTCGTCTGTGAGCATATCAGCCTCAGCACGGCACATTAGCAGACATCTATCATTTAAGTCTTTGACTATTGCTTCAATCATTGCTCTCTCTTGTGAATTAGCTTAATTTGTGTTGTATAGCTATTCGTTAGAGAGCTTTCCTAGTCAGTGAAAAATAGTAATAACAATTAAAAATTAAAAATTAAAAAATATAGATAGATGTAATTTACAGCAGGGAACAGGGAACGGGGAACAGAGTGGAAAGTCTCTTAGCATAAGGTTTTGTTCCCAAAATTTTTACCTCATTTACCTGAAAAATGCTGTATTATTTTTTAAATCGGATACAGCCTATACACAAATTAATAGCGTACCCGATACTTTTTTAATTTTTAATTTTTAATTTTTAATGTTTAATTAAATTTTCCTCTGTTCTGTAACTAAAGTTGAACTCACCCAAGCACCTTTATCGTCATAGCTGCGAATTATTCTTTGGCGTAAATTAGGATTAATTAACCAACCTGCTTCTAAAAATAAAGGTTGACGTAATTGTGCTTTGAGGGGGGCAGTTGCAGAAGCACCGTGAGGTAAAAGTAATACTTGAATTTGCTTTTGGGGATTTTGATCAAAGAGGATAATATTATCTTTGATTGAGGCAGTGCTGGTGATTACTGTTTCCCTAAAACTGGTAGTTTGTACTAATCTTCCTGAATTGTCAATTTCTAATTTGAGGTTGCTAGAATAAGTGCTAGGAGGACGTAAATCGTAGTAAATGGTTTGTGCTTCTCCTTGCCATTCTCCTAATAAATCATTTACTTGCAATGGGGGATTTTCTGTCGCTGTTGTACCTGCAAGATATTCAGGAATTAAAGTAATACTATCTAAATCACCATTTTTATTAAAAATCTCTACTAACCGTAAGCGGCGATTTTCATAAATTAAACCTAATTCCGCGCCAAATTCAGAAAAAGGCCCTAGCTGTATAGAACCTTGAGAAAATGCACCATTTCCAAAAAATAAGACACTTCTAGCTAAATTGCTATATTCTAAAACTTGTTCTGAACCACCTTGACGAATTGTTTGACGGACTGTTTGATTATTATTTAAACCTTCTAAAGTTACAACACTTTTTAGGTCTTCTAGTAATTCGCCTTTGGATGAATAGCGAATAAATGAACCTTGCCATTCACCAAGATTTTTTAGTAGATATTCCCACTGAGAAGCCATAATTCAATTTAAAATTCAAAATTCAAAATTGTAAATTACTAATCATTATCTAGCAAATTTTTTTACAGCAAACAGACTACCCATTAAGCCGACTATTGCACCAAAAACTACGAGAATTAGAGGTAAAAGGATGATTTGATAGGGAGTAAGGCGTAAACCGTTGCTGAGAAATTGGATAAAATCGGGTTGATTGGCTAGTAGACGATCGAGAAATTGTTGAGTTAGAGAAATAAAACTCCAAGCGATCGCCCCACCCAATACTCCAAAGGAAATCCCTTGTAAAATAAATGGTAGGTAAATCCATGCTGCTGTCGCGCCTACTAGCTGCATGATTTCAATTTCTCGCCGTCTAGCTACGACTATTAAGCGGATGGTTGTGGTCGTAACGGCGATCGCAGTTAATGTCAAAATCGCTGTAATCACCACTGTCACCCAGTTTAAACCCTGATGCAACTGGGCAATTCTTTTTACCGCTTCATCTATATATTGTACTAAATCCACTCCTGGTAATTTTGCCAATTGTGTCGCCAAATTGGGGACAATTTCCGGTTTTTGCGCCTTCACCTTGATTTCATCCACCAAAGGATTACCCCCTAATTGCTGAGTAGCACCTTCAACATCCGTCAGTCCCAACTCTTTAACTAACTTTGTCCAAGCTTGTTCTTTGGGAATTAGCTGTACTGCGGCTACTCCTGGTATTTGTGTCACCATTGTTTCTAAACTGGTAGCACTAACCCCAGATTCTAAGTAAACTGACATTTCTAGCTGACTACCAAACTGATTAAGTAAGGTTTCTACTTGCCAAGAAACTTGCAAACTTAAACCAAAAAGAAACAATAGCACTGTCATGGTACTGACAGCTGCCCAATTCATCCACCCTCCTCGCAACAATCCTAAGAAGGTTTCTTTGAGTAGATAGTCTAGTTTAGTAAAAGCTTTAAACACGGGAGTAATTCAAAATTCAAAATTCAAAATTCAAAATTCAAAATGAATAAACAGAATAATACCTGATTACAGAATTTATACCCTACATTCCCAGATTCAGTCTAAATACCCCAATCACCAATCACCTTTTCCCCAATCACCGATACCCAATTGATAGAATGGAAGTAGTAAAACCATTCACCATCAAGCCACAACAATCATGCCCTCGGACATTGCTGTAGAGAAGAAAAAGTTAAAAAACCCACCTTTGAAGCTGCACTTTTTAGGCGATCGCGTGTTGCGTCAACCCGCAAAGCGCATTACCAAAATAGATGATGAACTCCGCCAGCTAGTGCGCGAGATGCTGCAAACTATGTACAGCGAGGATGGCATTGGTTTGGCTGCACCCCAGGTTGGTATTAACAAACAACTAATTGTCATCGACTGCGAACCGGATAACGCCGCTAATCCTCCCTTGATATTAATTAACCCTGTGATTAAACAGGTAAGTAGAGATATCTGTGTGGCTCAAGAAGGCTGCTTGAGTATTCCCGGTGTATACCTCGACGTAAAACGCCCTCAAGTGGTAGAAATCGCCTATAAAGATGAATATGGAAGACCGAAGACTTTAAAAGCTGGTGACTTACTCGGACGCTGCATCCAACACGAGATGGATCACCTAACTGGTGTAGTTTTTGTCGATCGCGTGGAAAATTCCTTGACTTTGGCTGAGGAACTATCTAAAAATGGCTTCTCGTATCAAGCAGTCAAACCAGTAGGATCGTAGGGTGGTTGAGTAGTGTATTTAACTCCAAAAAGCGGTTTATTTTTAGGTGGTTCTTGTATTACAGCGATCGCAGCTGTTGGTTCAATCTTTGAACTCACTTCTGGACAACCAGATTTAGGCGTACAAACCACGGCAATTATCCTAGCATTAAGCATTCCCCTAACAGGATTATTTTTTCTTGCCGCAGTGAGGGATGCACGGGCTAACATTAAATAAGCATCAGGTACATAAAAAGGTGAAAGGATAAAATTAAAATCTTTTCATTATCCTTTCACTTTTTATTTTTTCTTCGAGAAATGGGTGTAAACAGATAGGCGATAGATAGGCGATCGCTCTACAATGTAAGCATGATAGTAACTTCAACCCCATTGTTACGCCTATCCCAAGGACAACTGAACTTACTCGCTACTTGTCCTCGCAAATTTCAACACTCCTATTTAGAACAACTGTCTTCACCCGTCAACCCCGAACAGGAAGCACACTTGACTTTAGGTAGCCGCTTTCACCTGCTAATGCAGCAAAGAGAAATTGGTTTACCAATTGATGAAATTCTCCAAGCAGATCCGCAACTGCAAACCTGGATGTCGGCTTTTACTAACGCAGCACCAGAAATATTAACAAACGATAATGATCAAATCTTTCGGGAGAGTGAACACTATCGCACTTTCCAAATCAAAGATTATTTAATTACGGTTATTTATGACTTACTGATTGCAGATAGCCAACAAGCGCAAATTCTTGACTGGAAAACTTATGCACAAAAACCACCCAAAAGCAGTTTAGCTAAAAACTGGCAAACTCGATTATATATGTATGTTTTGGCTGAAACTAGCAAATATTTGCCAGAAAATATCTCTATGACTTATTGGTTTGTGCAAGTTGAAGGTAAACCCCAAAGTGTCCAATTTATCTATGATATTAAACAGCATCAAAAAACAGCCCAAGACTTGAATAAATTGCTGGATAATTTAACCGAGTGGTTAGAAAAATACCAACAAGGTCAGGAATTTCCCCAAACACCAGAGTATAGAAACGCTTGTGAATATTGTCAGTATAACGTGAGATGCGATCGCTTACAAATCAACCAATCAGAAATCATCACCCATTCATTACCCAAACTAGAAAACATTCAAGAAGTTTCACTTTAAATTTATATAATTTCCACTATTTTTAATAGTAGGATGTGTCCCCCGACGCATCACCATAAAGAATATTAAAAAATCGACTTAGTAGGATGCGTTCCCCGATGCATCATATAGCATTCCTATTTGAGTTATGAACTGATAGACACTTAGGCAGTGATGAGAATCAAGATTGAAAGTAGGGACACGGCATTAGAAACATTGTTGTCAAATAGAAATCTCAGCTATGCCGTGTCCCCACCCCGATCAGGCTAGGCTTGTGCCATTGGGTTTGTTCACGTTTCATTTAGGATTGCTATAGTAAAGTTGACATTATTCAAAATGCGTGGTTAGGGAACGCACCCTACTAATATTACTGCTACAATAGTGGCTAAATATTACAAAAATCGTCCAAATATAATGTAATAGGTTTTCAGCATCTACCTAAAATCAGAACTTTAACCTTTATGAAAAACATTGATTATACAGATGATGTTTACGTCCGAGAATTGGGAATAGATGATATTGCACCTGTCTACCATCTAGGGGAAGAATTATTTACCAGTGATTTATATCCCTATCTCTATCGTACTTGGGACGAATGGGAAGTAATAGGACTCTACAACACAGATCCAGAATATTGCTTAGTAGCAGAAATAGATGGAGATTTAGCAGGATTTATCTTAGGAACTATCATCACCAAAACAGCCTGGACTTACGGTTATATTTTATGGCTTGGTGTTAATCCCAAATTTCAAAGAAAGGGAGTTGCAGATAAATTAGTTGATAAAGTTATCGCCAGAATGATAGAAGATGGCGCAAGATTTATGTTAGTAGATACCGACCCCACCAACACACCAGCAGTTAAATTTTTTAACCGCAAAGGTTTTGGAAATATGCGCCAACACATTTTTCTATCAATGAATTTAAGTAAACATCCTTATTATGGTCGATTAATAGATTACGAACATCAAAAAGCCGAAAGAGCAGGTTATAAACGCTCTCGTCCCACCATGCGTCCCCGCAAATCAGAAGGTTTCGCTAGTGACGTAGTTCTAAATCCTTTAATGAATGAACCGCAAATTATCGATGAACAAAATCAAATTTAATTTTTGGGGTTAATAGAATTAGGGGTAAGATGGGCAGAAAATATGACTGAACAACAATGGATTTTAACAGCAAATGAAAAACCACCTGAGTGGTTTATTGAGGCTGTACAAAAATATGCACCAGCATCGGGGGGAATGTTTGCAGCGCAGTTACTTTGGCAACGGGGGATAAAAGATGAGAAACAATTAGCGGCTTTTATTGATTATAAAAATTATCAACCTGCAAGTCCATTTGAGTTTGGAACGGAAATGTATTTGGCTGTGAAGCGATTACAACAAGCGGGAATAGATAGGGAAAAGGTGGTAATTTGGGGAGATTTTGATGCGGATGGAATTACTTCAACTGCGGTTTTATGGGATGGTTTGGGGCAGTTTTTTGCACAAAATGAACAATTAGTTTATTATATTCCTAATCGGTTAACAGAGTCTCACGGACTGAATATAGCAGGAATTGATAGTTTAGCTAAAGAAGGTTGTCAATTAATCGTAACTTGTGATACGGGCAGCACCAATATTAGTGAAATTATTTATGCTCAACAGTTAGGAATTGATATCATTGTCACAGACCATCATACTTTACCGACTGAACGTCCACCAGTTACAGCTATTATTAATCCCCGCTATTTAACTGATGATCATCCTTTATTTAATTTGTCTGGTGTAGCGGTTGCTTATAAGTTGGTAGAGGCTTTATATCACACTTTACCTGATATTCCTGAACACCCATTGGAGGATTTATTAGATTTAGTAGCGGTGGGTTTAATTGCAGATTTGGTACAGTTAAAAGGCGATTGTCGCTATTTAGCACAATTGGGTATTCAACAATTACAATCTGATTATAAAAAACCTGTTGGAGAACGCAGAAGACCAGGTGTAGGACGTTTATTAGAATTATGCCAGAAAAGTGGCGATCGCCCCACGGATATCTCTTTTGGTTTGGGGCCACGCATTAATGCTGTTAGTCGCATCCACGGCGATGCTAGTTTTTGTGTAGAATTGTTAACTAGTCGGGACGCTAAACGCTGTAATCAGTTAGCAGAAGAAACAGAATTAGCCAATTCTCGCCGCAAATCTTTACAAAAAGATGTACAAAATCAAGTAACACAAAAACTATCACAATTAGACTTATCAACTACTAGCGTCATCGTCTTAGAAGACCCTCAATGGCCTGTAGGAGTTTTGGGTTTGGTTGCTGGTCAAGTTGCCCAAGAAACAGGTAGACCAACTATTTTATTAAGTACAGAAAATTCAGCTAATAATTCTCAATTATATGCCCGTGGTTCGGCTCGTTCCATTAACTCTGTAGACCTATATCAATTAGTTAAAGAACAAGCTCATTTATTACATCGCTTCGGTGGACATCCTTTTGCAGCAGGTCTAAGTTTATTAGTTGAAAATCTGCCCTTATTTACAGATGCAATTAATCAAAAATTACGCCAAAATTTAGGCGGAATCAACCTTATACCAACCATTCAAGTAGATTTAGTAGTGACAGTTGCCGATTTAGGCAAAGATTTATTTTTAGAACTGAAACTTTTAGAACCTTGCGGAATGGGTAATCCTATCCCTAAATTACTGATTAAAAATTGTTGGTTTGAGAATACTTGGCATCGTAATCAGGAAGATTTCAAGGGTAAAAAAGTTCAATATATTAAAACAGAGTTTGATATTCGTGATGATTCTACATCTAGTCCTTTTCCTGGTATTTGGTGGGGACATTATAAAGATGAATTACCTGTAGGTAGATGTGATTGTATTGCCGAGATTGACTATAATAGTTTTAAAAAACGCTATGAAATTCGCTTGATTGCGGTGCGTCCAAGTGCTAATTTAACCTTTAGCAATCAGCACTCAACACTTATTCTCGATTGGCGTAATCTTTCGCCACAGGAATACACAAAACTTAACACTCAAGATTCAATTTTAATCATTGCAGATTGTCCGAAAAGTTGGGAAGATTTACGAGCTTGGATGAGGCGAGCGCTTTACAATCATCAACAACTAGCACTAGCTTGGTCTAAACCCCAAAACCCAGAACCTGAACACGTTTGGCTGACTTTAGTCGGACTAGCTAAGTACTTAAATCGCACCAATCAATTAGTTACCCGTGTCCAACTATTAGAAAAATTGGGTATCAGTGAACCCAGCTTACAGTTAGGATTTAAAGCATTAAAGCACTTAGGTTTCACTATCCAACGTCAAGACCGTTATTTACATATTACTTGGCATCAGGTAGACAGTCCTCAAACCCCTACTGAGATGGCAATTGCCCAATTTTTAGCGGCTGTACGAGAAGAACAATTTCAGCAGCAGTATTTTGCGGAAGTGCCTCTGTTGACTATACAAGCGATCGCTACGCAACTGAGCCTCAATTTATAAATAATTTACAAACGACCTGCAAAATAAATTTTTGAAGAATCAGCATAAATTCTTTTTTCCAAGACGATAACTCCAATAGAAGCAATAGCCAAACTTTCACCCTCCAAGAGAGTCTAGCTCGTTCTTCATGATTTCGGTTCCCCAACGACTTAAGGCTAACAAAAGTTCTAATTTTTA
This sequence comes from Nostocaceae cyanobacterium, assembly GCA_035298905.1. Classification (GTDB taxonomy): domain Bacteria; phylum Cyanobacteriota; class Cyanobacteriia; order Cyanobacteriales; family Nostocaceae; genus DATGXB01. Next base: position 16,762 of record DATGXQ010000073.1, read on the forward strand.
CTAAGCAGCAACAAAGTAATTTTTCTCAGGAGAAGATTTAGATGGTTTATACAGCTTTAAGATGGGATAATCGTTCTCAAGAATCATCAACGTACTGGTTAGTTGTAGAGTCAAAAGAAGCGCAAGAACAAACTGATGGAACTATAACTTTACCGTCTCGCCGCCGCCACATCGCATACTTTGTTAATCAAGACACTGCTGAACAAGATGCAAAGCAGTTTGCTGAGTACAAAAACGAAAAAGAGCGTTGTTACTTCCCTTCAGAGTACCTTAAACTACTAGCAAGTAATATTCAACCTAGACATCATGCAGCCTTTGAATGTGATGTACACTTTTCTTCAGGTTCTATTTACTGGGCTGTTCAGGAATGTCACAGTTACTTACGTGAAGATATTGCTTACTTCTTTGATTCTCTCACAGCAAAAGAAGATGCAAAAGCCTTTAGCTTAATTAGAGATCATCGTCTAGAATTATCTGAAATTTTTTTAGTATCATGAACGATTTTCAGTAGTTGATAATTACCAAATAAAAACCTGGAAATTCAGTTATAATAGGTATTGCATCTGGTAGCAATCAGTGAACTGAAACCGGAAAACACAAAAATTAATCATCAATAAATCATGGTAGCTGCTAATAATTGTTTCTAATTTCTTGTAGCAAGCTACCAATTTGGATAAAATTTCTAAAAATCCATTTTAATTTTTAATTTTTAATTTTTAATTCCTTCAACCCTCCCTGATGTTCACATACATAACTACGTTTTTCCCAAGTTGGCATATCTATATCAACCAGTCTAGTAACATTTGAGCATGTTGGTTGGACGATTTGGGAGGCCACTGCCCAAGTTAAACTACGTATGATATCCAATACTGTTTTGAACCAAGATTCACGGTTGCCAGGTACGCCTTTTTCTTTAACGATGTCGGTCTCAACCCAGATTCCATGAGAGCCAAAAATAATCTGCGCCATCCACTTAGCTCTAGGGAGATGAGTTTGAGAAGTAATTAATTTTACTTTATGTACTTTCCAACGTTGCAAAATTGGTAACCCATAGTAAAAATTGTCAAAAGTTGAGTTAGCACAGTTTTCTAACCAAACCCCTTGTAAATCTGCGGCTTCTCGCTGAAAAATCAGCCAAATACAGGGGTCTTGAGAACCATGAGAAACTAAAATCGGTATTTCCGGGTGTTTTTTGGCAAGTTGAGCTACGTATATTTCCCGACGAATACTACCACCAAGTACAAAAAAGGCATCTACAGGTTGTCTAGCCGCAACAAATAAGGCTATGGTAGTAACAAGTAACCAGCCTACCAAGCACAACCCTAAACCCCAAGCAAACTTTTGTAACAAAAACCACAATTTTTTCCATCTTTTCGCCCAGACAATCGACAAATTTATTGTAAATTTGTGCTTCATAATATAAGCAGTAAAAGCTTAGATGTTTGTTATTGAAAAACCCAGCCACTTAGCAAACAAAGTGCTATCTTATAAAAATAATCAAGGGTGTAAAGATGGCACGGTTAACAGTGTCACAAGGTTATTCGTGATTTTGCGGAAAAACCAACAAATTCCAGCAATAATCTTGAACAATACAAACAGTATGTTCAACATCCTCAATAAAGGAAAAAATCATGATATGGAGTATAGCGAAGATTCCAGCATAAAAATTTCAGCATCTTAAAAAGCAGGATTGCTAAACTGTCAACAACACAACTAACTATATTCATCAGCTGATATACATGAACCAATCTGCGAAACGTTACTCGCCACTCCAAATAGCCTTGATAGGGGGAGCGATCGCTACGACTGCTACTGTAACAGTATGTGGTCAGGCTTGGACGCGCGGCGTTTATGCTGCTTTGCAAGACAGCCCTAAAACTTTAGTAGATCAAGTCTGGCAAGTAGTAAACCGAGAATATGTTGATAAAGACTTTAATCAACAAGATTGGCAGGCAACTAGGCAGAGTCTATTAAGTAAAGAATATACTTCTAAAGAACAGGCTTATGTTGCCATCCGTGAGGCTTTACAGAAATTGGGCGATCCCTACACCAGATTTATGGATCCCAAACAATTTGAAGCCTTGACTAGCCAAACCTCTGGGGAAGTCTCTGGGATTGGCATTCGCATGGAAGTCAACGAAAAAACGAATAAATTAACTGTTGTTGAAGCGATCGAGAATTCCCCAGCACTTAAAGCTGGCATTAAAGCAGGAGATGAAATTTTAGCAATTGATGGTCAAGCCACCGCAAAAATGAAGGTGGATGATGCTTCCAAGCTAATTCGCGGTAAAGCAGGTACTCCCGTAACCTTACGACTGGGACGAATGGGAAAAAGCGAGTTCGATGTGAAACTCACCAGAGCTACCATTGAAGTGCCGACAGTCCGCTATACTCTGAAGCAAGACGGCGGGAAAAGAGTTGGTTATATTCGCTTGAGAGAGTTTAGCGGTCATGCTGCTGATCAGATGCGTCGAGCTA
>DATGXQ010000074.1:0-8069 GCA_035298905.1 Nostocaceae cyanobacterium
GCAATCCTATCTGAGTTGTGAACTGACTTGTGGAGAGAAGGGAACAGGGAACTGTTAGAGTTCATAAATGATTTAGGATTGCTATATCACTCGGCTAATCTGGGACTAATATCTATAAAGTTAGAAACGTAATCACCTAATTATGAGTATGCAATTCAATTCCAAAATCTGTCTAACGGTAGGTGTCGCATCATTATTACTTGCTAGTGTAGCTAATCTTCATTTATCTAGCCAGTCAAATACTCAACAACTTTCTTTAGCTGCAATTCAACCTCCTCAGTCAGCTACTCTCCCCAACACGCCAACAGCTTTACAGGCTAGTAATAAACAAAATAAAAATGTTACTGCTTTTTATTCAGTAATTGATGAATGGAAGAAATATCAATATAGTATTAATGGTAATCAGGTTTTAAAAACTAGCAAACTCCCAGCGACAAAAGTTAATTTTAATCAGGCAGATTTATTAACTGTTCTCATTAACACAAAACAATATTTTCAAGAACACGCTCAAGAAGACCCGGATATTGCTCGCAACGGTATTTTAGTAACTCAAGGTGTAACTGTCCAAGATGTATTAAATACCTTGGATTATATGATTAAAATTTTACAGGAAGATATTGCTAACAATCGTCCTACTCGCTTACAAGATGCCAATTTTATTAATGCTAATTTTCGAGTAATTAAATGGTCTGCTAATAATACCCAAAACCCTCAACAGCAGCAATTAAGAATTACTAAATATGCCGCTTTTACTCATCCTGGTTCTCACACAAAAACGGCTAAATATAGCATCCCTCTCTATGGATTAAAACCGGAATTTAGTAACGACCAATTCTACACTAGATATACAAAGCAAGATGTATTATCTGGAATTTATGAACCTGGAGGAAAAGAACATGGTAAAGTCGAACCTCTAGCTTATCTAACTCGTGAAGGTTTAGAAGCTGCATTGTTACAGGGAACTGTATTAGTTAATTTTACAGATGGAACAAAGGCATTTTTTAACGTAGATAAGAACAATGGTATATCCTATATCAGAGGTTTAAAACCGACAGAACAAAAACGTTATTGGTATTTTAGACAAGTAGACGCAATTAAAGGTTATGGTTACAAAATAGATGCTAAAATCTCTATTAAACCAGGTGTAACTTTTGCTGGAGATGTGTTAAATGTAGGATTGGGAAGAATAATTGTTCTTGAATATAATCAAGGTAGACGCAAACAGTTAAAAATGGGAATTTTAGCAGATACAGGTGGCGCGTTTTTACCTAATCTGCATCAATTAGATTATTTGGCAGGAATTTTTAACAGCGAAAGAGAATTTAATCAGTATATTCGTCAATTACCAGAGTATGCTAATGCTTATATTTTGGTGAAAAAGTAAGGTTAGATACCCGACTTATTAGATACCCGACTTCTTGGAGAAGTCGGGTATCTGGAGAGAACTAAGCAAAACTCAAATTAGTTTTGATAATCACATCATTATAGTCAAAATCCCCGCCATTGGGTAAATCTTCCAAACCAAAGATGTTATCACCTAACAAGCGAATATGGTCTGTTTTATCAACATTAGCACCTAAGAAGGGGAAGTAAACAGCCGGGTCATTGCTGGAATTATTATCGAGAAGAGGATCAATGCTGCTATTGACAATAATAAACGGTGCAAAAATAGAACCAGCCGTTAAAGTTGTTGAAAAATTCGCTGTTGTTTGATTACTAACTGATAAATTAATACCTGCTATTCTATTTTGAATTGCTGCTTGAATATAACCAGCTTGTCCAGGGAGAATATCAGCAGTACCATCTCCGTTGGTATCAATTCCTCCAGTTTCATCAGCTATTTGATAAAAACCAACAATATTATCAAAAGCTGCTTCTCTGTGAACTTGAAACTCAGCTTTTATTTGACCTGTAATACCCCGTAAATCAATAATTTCGTTCTGAGTTTTTGCTTGTAAACCTGTACCTAAAGTTAAAGATTCATTGGTGGCTTGGATTTTAACTTCTAAATCTTTAAAGTCAATGTTATTATTAGAACCGTCTTTCCAAGCCAGAGAAAAAATATCATTACCTAAGTTGGTAACTTTTTGTTTGGTCAGGTCAGCAAAAATTATTTCGCTATTGCTACCAGCATTCACAGCATCAGTTGAGTTATTTTTAATCAGATAAAATTTTACTTTCTCTGCATAGTTTAACTCTAATATTCTGCTGATATTGTCGTTACTAAAACCGTTGGGATTATTGGCAATAGCGGTAAAAACAATTTTCGCTCTAGCTAAAGCTAATTTAGCATATTCTGGAGAACCAGGAGCAACACCGTTAATTTTGCCAGCATCATCATCAACTGTAAATATTCCCAGTTCATTCACTAAATTGGAAATACGACCTGTGAGGGAGATTTTTAGTTTGAATTTAGTACCAATGCCAGAGATTTTAAAAACATCATCAGTAGTATTGGTCAGTTTTGGCGGTGCTATATTTAAGGGTTTTTCTAGTTCCAAAATGATGATTTCATCATTATCTATTCCGGGCGGTCTACCAATGGAAAAGGGGTAGTTATTATCATTGGCTACCAAAATTGTTTTGTCATCCAACACCAAGACATTTTCGATAGTTTGGAATGGGAAAGTAAAAGTATTGCTGCCATCTTGGTTTAAATCATTGGGGTCTTGAATATTGAGTAAATCAGCTATTTCTTCTTTACTCACAAAGCCATTTGCATCTTTTTGGGAAAAATTAACTTTGTAAATCTTTTTAGTTTTAGCCGCGCTACCTTGAAGATTATCCCGTTCAATTACCAAATATTCGTTTTGGTTAATAGCAGTAAAATCACCAATGGCATTACCAGTAGCTTCTAGACGATAAAATCCTAGTTGTCCTTTGAACTTTTTGGTAGCAATATCAAATTCATAAATTCGCAGAGAATTTGCTGGATCACCCGTGACTGTTCCCTCTAGTAAGGGATATAAAGTTTTTTGATCTGGACTAATGGCCATTCCTTCAAAACCCCGTGACCCACCAAGGTTAGAGACTAGAGACTCACCAACAAATTGATCACGTACTAAGTCACCTGTAGCGGGAAAATCGGTAAAATAACCATCAACTCCTAATTCAATAAATCGCTTATATTCTTCTTTTGGATCGCCTTCATAGTCGAATGGAAGGAAAAAGTTTTCATTACGAAAGGTGTAAGCATGGACTAGCAAACCGGCATTATGGGCATCTTGAATTAAGGTAGTAGGAGTACTTGTAATTCTATCTCCATCACTAATGAAATTATCCCCATTGATATCACCTGTTGGTATCTGTAAAGGAATAATTAGGTTTTTACTAGGACCGATACCAGCAGCATATTCGGCAATTTTGGCTAGTTCTGCGGGTGTAGTCAGGTCAGTATAGGTACGAGGATCATTACTAACAATAAAATCATAGGGTTTACCTGAACCACCAAGCAATTGGACTAGAGGTAAATTAACATTTTTGCTTGGCATGATGGTATTTTTCAGTGCTTGGAGATTGCCTACTTCAAAGGACTGAATAAATACTCGATTGGGGTCGATGAAGTTGTTAGCAATGAGGGTGTTAATTAATTTTTCACCCAAATTAATGTTAATGGGTGTTGTACCGTCTAGAAGTTTACCTTCAGAGGCAAAGTAGGTAGGGTGTTTGGTTTCTGGATAAATGCCAATTTTCTTGCCTGTTTCTGCTTCTATATCCTTTACTAATTTGATGATTTCCTCTAGGGTGGGAATTTTTAATCCATCACCATTGTATTTAGTTCCTCTGAGTTGAGGTAAGCGTTCAATGGCATTTAATTCTTTTAGTTCATCTAGGGTAAAATCTTCAGTAAACCAGCCTTTAACGGTGCGACCATCTATAATTTTAGTGGTGAGACGGTCTTGAAACTTTTCTCGTAGATAAACATCTGTGCTGGTGTCTGTGAAATTTACACTATTATCAGAATTGAGAATTGCTAAAGCATTTTCATGACGTGCAACTAGAATACCGTCTTTAGTAGCCACTAAATCAGGTTCAATAAAATCTGCACCTTGAGCGATCGCTAATTTGTACGCTTCTAGTGTATGCTCTGGTCTAGAACCACTTGCACCTCTATGACCAATAACGATCGGTACTTGACCATTTAAGGTATTAAACTGGGTTTGTATTCTTACATCAGGGTTATCGGGGGATCTAACAACATCGCTACTGGTTTGGTCGCGTACTTTGTCACCTGTACCGGGAAAATCTGTAAAATATCCATCAATACCCAAATCAATAAATTGTCTAAATTCTACTTCTGGGTTTCCGTTATAATCTGCTGCTAGAAAACGCGCTTCATCCCGGAAGGTGTAAGGATGCACTAACAAGCCAGCATTATGGGCATCTTGAACTAAACTAGTAGGTGTAGTTAAAGTTTTATCAGCATCGTTAACTAAACCATCACCGTTAACATCATCTGCTAAACCATCACCATTAGCATCTGTACCCTTAACAGAAACAATCATCCGTTTCCAAGGGCCAATACCATCAGCATAGGTGGCAATTTCTTGTAAACCTGTGGGTGTCCTTAAATCTGCATAGGTGCGAGAATCTCCACTGCGAACAAAATCATAAGGTTTAACTTCTTGTAAAGAAGCATCTAAGTTAACATCAAAGGCATCTAAAAGCTGAACTAGAGGTAAATTAACCCCAGCCGTAGGCATAATTACATTTTTTAGTTCTTTCAGATTGCCTACTTCAAAAGATTGAATAAATACCCGATTGGGGTCTGTAAAATCTTTTTGTTTTAGAACATCAATCAGTTTTTGACTAATGTTAATTCCTTTGTCTGTAAAGTAGGTTGGGTGTTTAGTTTCTGGATAAATACCGATTTTTTTCCCAGTGTCTTTTTCCACCTGTTTTACGAGGTCAATAATTTCCTCTAAAGTGGGAATTTCGTACAAGCCATTAAAAATTTGGGTGCGATAGCTTTGGGGCATTTTTGCCCGGAGGGTTTTAATTTCTGCTAAGGTGAAATCCTCAGCAAAATAGCCTTCTTCTTCTACCCCATCGACCATTTTTGTAGTTTTCCGGTTAGGGAACTTCTCGGCTACATCAGTGGTATTAATTAAATTAGGTTCGTGACGGGCTATTAAAAAACCGTCTTTAGTAGCAACTAAATCAGGTTCAATAAAGTCTGCACCTCTTTCGATTGCCCGCATATATGCGCCTAAAGTATGTTCTGGCAGTTCACCACTAGCCCCCCGATGGCCGATAACTAGAGGCGCTGCACCAGTTAATGTTTTGAGGTTGGTGGTGTTGGGTGTGGGGATGGGTGCTTCTAGGAGTTTGCCAGTTGCATCGAAGTGTAATAGGTAAGGGCCAAACTCATCGCCAATCCAGATTGTACCATCCGCAGCTATAGCGATCGACTCTACATCAAAATCTGCACCAGTTAATAAGCGTTCTGTGGTATTTTGGTTAACAATCTTAAAAGGAACTTTTTGATCTGGGTCAGATAATTGAATAAAATTCAAAACCTTAACGCTACCATCTCCAGATTCAATACCCCGAAAATTGGGGTTTACTCGATAAATCCTGAGTAGAAAATCAGCACTATTGGCTTTAGCACCAAAACCATTATCAGCTAAAAACCAAAAACTATCTCCGTCTGCTGCTTGGACACCACTAAAACCTTGTACCGGCTGACTTGTAAAAGGAACAGTTCGACCATTGTTATTTCCTCCAACTAATGCTTTGCCAGATTGAGAACCCTCAGCAAAAGTATCGGCTGGTAAAGATGCAAAACCTTTCAAGGTAACTTTAGGAGTTACAGGTAAATTATTAGTTAATTCCAAAATTCCCAATTTTTCAGGAATCACAGGAGACGCAAGATTTAAAGTAATACTTCCATCGGAGTTTTGCTGACTACCTTTAATATTGAAATCGTTATCGTTCAACAGTGCCAAAGTGTTGGGTGAAACTAAAGCTAAACCTTCTAATTTTTCTACCCCGGTATAACCCAACTGAGAAGCATTAGCAATCAAACTTTTGCTCACAGGTTTAATATTAGCAGCAGTTAACTCCGCGCTAGTTAATTGTTCAATAGTTTTACCTGCTGGGATGCCAGTTAAATTAGCGATTTGATTAATATTTGTCGCACCTTGTAAATCAATCTGATAAAGTAGCTTATTACCAGATGTAGTTCCATTATCATCTCGTTCCACTACTACAAATTTACCATTACCAAGGGCGACAGCATCACCTATTTTATCAGTACCTGGTAAACCTTCTAAAATATAGAGATATTCTCCCGTTACCTGCTTTGTATCGATATTAAATTCTAAAATTCTGAGATTACGAGAATTTCTAGATGTGCTATCATTAATCACATCTGGGTTATCGATGGGACTTTGAATAAAAGCGTAAAGTTTATTACCTGATAAAGCTACAGCTTCAAAGCCGCGATTATTACGACGTTGGGCGTATATTGCTGGTAAAATTTCAGTGCCAAAAGTGCCAGCAGGTTGATTAGTTGTAGTACCAATAGGAATAAAGCGATCGATCAATTTTCCATTACTATTAAAATGATAAATTGCTGGACGGTATTCATCTACCAACCAGAAATCACCATTTGCAGCTACTACAATACCTTCTAAATCAGCCCCCAAGGAATCATTACTTAAGATTTGTCCTGCTAAGTTAATGGGAACTTCATCAGTATAAGCCGTTCCTGCGCTTCCCGCTTGTAAGTTAGGAAGTCCACTTAATGGTGTTGTACCATCTTGACGGAATAACGGTGTACGTTTAGTAATAGTAATTTCACCCGTGTTACGGTTCAACTCAAAACTGATGATTTCTGGCTGAAAATTGGGTAAAGCAAAAGGTCGATTTGTGCCAATATTTTCACCATTGGGACCTCTGTCTGTGTGAGTAACAAACCGCAAATTCCCATTTGGCGCTGTTCCTTGAAAATAAAGCCCAGAAAAACCACCCAAGAAAATATCTTGCCCAGTAGAAGTTGTACCTAATTTGGGAAGATTTGTAAATTCGTAATTAGTCAATTTAGAGTCTGCCATAATTTTGTGATTGATGAATTTTTGATTTAGCTAAAAGTCAAATAATTGCTTAAAAAAGCATTGAGATATCAAAGTAAAAGATTTCAAAGATGTACAAGTATGACTACTACTAATCAGCGTCCATCCGCGTCCATCCGCGTTCATCCGCGTTAAATATTTATCCCCCTCCTTTCTGAATTTAATTTTGGCTAGGTAATGAAAATTGAATTAAATTAAGTTAAAATTTCTTGTTTATCAATAACAGCCAACACTTTTTTATAGAGAAAACAATATCTTGGTTCTAAATAGGCATAGTTAAACACAACTAAACTTTAGTTAATGCCAACTTCATCAAAATTAACTCAACATAGATTATTTACTTGTTAATACTAAGAACAGATTTAGATTAGATTGTGATTTGATTAAAAATCGCCTGTGGGAAAGTTATACACATCAAATTCATTGACAGAAAACGAAAGGACACAGCATTGCTATGTCCCTAAAAAATCAAATTACTAATATTCTTTTCCTCACCGTGTCCCCCCTCTCCTTGCGGAGACGCTACGCGAACACCGCGTCCCCCCTCTCCGCGTCTCTTTAATCTCTATTATCGATTTGTGCGCGTTGTAAACTGCCAGAAAAATCAACATAAACTGTCTTCCATTCTGTGAACACATCTAAAGCCGCAGTTCCCGCTTCTCGGTGTCCATTACCAGTTTGTTTCACACCCCCAAAAGGTAAATGTACCTCAGCACCAATAGTTGGGCCATTAATATAAGTGATACCGGCTTCCATATCCCGCATAGCAGCAAAAGCGCGGTTAACATCACGGGTATAGATGGAAGAAGAAAGACCATATTTGGTAGAATTAAGAAGTGCGATCGCCTCTTCAAAATTTCCCACTTCCATTAACACCACCACAGGGCCAAAAATCTCTTCCTGTGCTACCCGCATATCTGGAGTAACCTGATCTAAAATCGTTGGTTGGAAGAAATAACCGTGTTTTAATTCTCCCTCTGTCGCTATTTCTCC
>DATGXQ010000075.1:0-3623 GCA_035298905.1 Nostocaceae cyanobacterium
GTCCTTCCGGTGGAAATGGTGGACGCGGTGGTTCAGTTATTTTCCGCGCCGTTGAAAATCTGCAAACCTTATTGGATTTTCGTTATAACCATTTATTCAAAGCCGAAAATGGCGGACGGGGTGGACCAAACAACCGCACCGGCGCATCAGGAAAAGATTTAATTATTGAAGTTCCCTGCGGAACAGTAATTTATGATGTAGAAACAGAACAAATAATTGGTGATTTAACTACACCTAATCAAACTTTACAAGTAGCAGAAGGCGGAAAAGGTGGACTAGGAAATCAGCATTTTTTAAGCAACCGTAACCGCGCCCCAGAATACGCATTACCCGGACTAGAAGGAGAAAAGAAATCACTACGTTTAGAGTTGAAATTATTAGCAGAAGTCGGAATTATTGGTTTACCAAATGCTGGAAAATCCACTCTAATTTCTTCCTTATCCGCAGCCCGTCCAAAAATTGCTGATTATCCCTTTACTACTTTAGTACCCAATTTGGGAGTAGTTCGTAAACCTACTGGAGACGGTACAGTTTTTGCAGATATTCCCGGTTTAATAGAAGGTGCTTCCGATGGTGCAGGTTTAGGACATGATTTTCTGCGTCACATCGAGCGCACAAGGGTATTATTACACCTCATTGATGCTACCAGCGAAGATGTCATTGCTGACTACAATACCATTCAGCAAGAATTAAAAGCCTATGGACGAGGTTTAGCAGAACGTCCGCAAATTTTAGCATTAAATAAAATTGATGCTGTGGACAGAGAAACCGTAGATTTAGAAGCTTTAGCTACACAATTAAATCATCTTTCCTTAGCACCAGTTTTCATCATTTCCGCCGTGACTCGTACAGGTTTAGAACCAATGTTACAGGAACTTTGGCGCATTCTTGATGAAATTAACTCTGTCGAACAATTGGAAATGGTAGGGTATTGATGAAACAATCTTTCTAATAACATTTTCCGAAAACCTTGATACATAAAGATTACTTGTAGGGACATGGTAGTGCCCATAGGTGTCAATTTAACAAAAAACGGGCGGTTAGAAACCGCGTCTACACAGACAAAACCCACCTGCGTGGGTTTGAAAACCTTGATTTTTCATTAGTCCGCGTAGGCGGACTTGGCCTGTATAGCCACGAATTCTATTCGTTAGGGCTTAAGTTGACACTCATGGGCAGTGCCATGTCCGTCCGAATGTATCTGTATCATTATTAAAGTTAAATGGTATTAATGCGTCTGACTATCTAAGTAAGACAGTCTGACAAATCTCTTGACCATCGTAAGACTTAAAGTAACACTGTAAGACAAAGGGTAAGACGTTCCCTAGAGACTAAGCAGGAATAATTGAACACCAGTGTGTTGTCTTCTAGCGGCCTTTGAATGCAACCCCCCTCAAAGAGCGATCTCCTACGACGTTCACCCAAATTAACCAATTTATCAAGTATATGTATTTATATATATTTACTTTTATTATGTTATTCAACATTCCTAAAAAATAAGCTACACTTAGTGGTTCAGAGAGCTAATTTTAGTTACTAATTTACCATCTGATAGAGGGCAGCAGTTACAGATAGCAAAATCGTGGAGATTTATTATCGCTTACGGTGGCGAGTTAAACTGTTGTGGAGCAAATCATTTCTCACACTTATCAGATTTGGGTTTTTCCATGGGTTCGTAAGTTCGCAGATTTTTCTGCGGTGATACACATGGATTTTTTGGTCGGGTAAAAATACTATCGGTAGAAGTATTATTGGAGGAATCACTCTATGAGATTATTAAAGACTCTTTTTTCTGCGGCAACTGTGTCTACTGTATTATTGGTTGGAATTTTTAGTACATCTGAAGTTAAAGCTGATAAAACAAATTATGTTCGCGCACGAGATAAATGTTTTGATGTGAGTTCAAAAAAAGGCTGGCAGTATTTCGACCTTGGTACTAACTATAATGGCATCAGTATAACAGGAGGTTGGACTGTAGATTCTCGAAATTATGCCACCGTTGGACCACAAGGTCATAATGAACCAGGACTAGAACCATATAACCAATATAAATATGATAAAAATCTTCCTTTTGGTGCTTTACTTGTAGATATACCAACTGATAGTCATGGATATATATGGGTACGTGGTTTTCAGAAGCTCCCTAAACAGATAAGCCAAACCGCTATCCGAATTAATGATTCTGATAATTCTCTGGGAGATAATTCAGGTGTACTGACAGTTTGTTTTCATGACCTAATAGAGCAGGTAAACCCATACGACAGGAACCAAGATTAGACATCTGGAGAAAAAGAATGTGGAGACGTTCCTTGACGTTCAAACATACGAAGTTCACCCAAATTAACGGCTCTTCGGTTTCTATTATGCTAGATCGGCTTTTTGTGTGGTTCTTTTGGGTTTATGGTGAGAATGTATCTTGATGAGACAAAAATGATTGGTTAGCGAAAGCAGAAAGCCTTGATATTGCTAATTAATTAGTTTTATTTATCACTCAGATCCCAAGAGAGCCTTTTGTGTTTTAAAACCCTTACCTGATAAGGATTTTCATGATTTTTATTAAAATCAATCCCTTATTTAGTATTGAAAATTGATAAAAGCCTTTGTTTGCAATGGTTTCAAGCTATATAGATCAATGTTTAGCATAACAAGAACTGAAGAAGCGAAGATTGCCGAATTAGAGAAGATAATTTACCCAGAATTTTGCTATTATCCGTCACATTGTGGTTAATCTAGTGGGTCAAGAAAAAAGTCAACAAGTGGGAATAAAAACAAACAGTTTAAGGTAGCACTAGATGAAGAATTTTGATTGTCTATTATATGATGATAATTTCGTGTGATGTAGAGCCTCAACTGTGCATTCCCAGTCAGAGACTGGGAACGAGAAATTAATTTGTAACTAAAATGCACAGAAATAAGCTGAACCCGCTTCAATTTTCTGGATTTTACCTTTAACTGATGCTAAGACAGTAAAACCATTACCCTCATAACCAGGTTCCCAAAATGCAATGACGGGGGGTTGATTAGCATTTAATTGAAAAACACCAATGGGGTAAGAAATTCCCGGTTCTTGGGCTTCAGTTAAATTAACTGGTGTTTTTTCTGCACCTTCAAAGAAATATTTTTCTTGGTTATCAGTAAAAATAACCTGAGTATTTACTAATACTGTTAATTTAACTTTGAGGTTACTTGTCTTTTGCTGAATAATAGTAGTTTGACCTGCTTTCCATGCGCGGGCATCACTAGATTTACGGCGATTTGCTGGTAAGATATTGGTGGGGATAGTGGCTAAATTAACTGGCTGTAAATTTAAGGCTGTGACATTAGATTGAGTCCCTGATGGTAAAATCCAAACTGCCCCTTCAGGAAAGGATTTAGCAGCTGTAAAAGTAGGCATTTTTGTGGCATTATTATCACAACCATAAGGTTCTGCACCTAATTTACGGAATTTCACTTCTTGTTTTAAACCTGGTGCTAAAGCTAAAAATTTCGTTCCGGGTTTCACTTTTCCCCATTCATCACTAGGTTCAGATAAAATAGCGATTTGGGCTTTGCTATTGACAGGCGACCAAGGATATTTAAAATTATTTTTGTTTGGTTTAGTAGCAACTGCTAACCACCCACCT
>DATGXQ010000076.1:0-20260 GCA_035298905.1 Nostocaceae cyanobacterium
ACCCAAGTAGCCACAGTATAATCAGTAGTAAAGCCTACTGTCCAAGTATCTCGGAAATTAGAAGAAGTGCCGGTTTTAACGGCCGCAGGAAAGGGCAAATTTAACACCGAGTCTACACCAAAAGCTGCCGCACGAGCATAGCGATCGCTCAAAATATCCACTATTAACCCCCACATCTCCCTTTTTCCCTCTTTGGGACTAACTACATCGGGGGAATTTTTTCCCAAAACCGTTACCAAATCAATACTTTCCCCCATTCTCGCCATAGTTAAATAAGCCCTAGCCAACTCCCACAAACTCACCTCCCCGCTACCCAAAGTCAACCCCAAACCATAAAATTCTGCACTTTGAGTTAAATGTGTAAACCCCAACTCCCGCAACCGATTTAAAAAATTCTCCACACCCACCTTTTCTAACACCCTCACCGCCGGAATATTCAGAGAATTTGCTAAAGCTACCCGCACGCGCACAGGGCCAAGAAAAGTTTTAGAAAAATCCGTCGGACTATAAAGTTTTGCCCCAGGAATCGCATAATGAGCAGGTACGTCTGCCAAAATTGTATTAGGACGAATTACCTTTTTTTCTAAAGCTAATTCATATACAAATGGCTTTAAAGTAGAACCAGGTTGACGCAAAGCCTGTACACCATCATTTCGCCCCAACTTCACTTCATTAAAATAATCAGGCGAACCCACATAAGCTAAAACTTCCCCAGAGTGATTATCAATTACTAAAGCAGCCGCACCATGTACATTATGCTTAGATAAGGTACTAACTACTTGTTGTACTTGTGCCTCTACAAACTGTTGTAAAGGTCGGTCTATAGTAGTGCGAATAGGAGATGAAATTACTTGTTTTTCTCCTCCCTGGTGGGGTGGGGTTTCTTGCGCTAACCAAAACAAAAAATGTGGTGCAGCAATGATACCCTTGGGACGCGGCTGAAACACCACTTTTTCTTGATATATACGTTCAGCTACTTGGTTTTTAATATATCCATCCTCAACCAAACGCCGCAAAACATATTTTTGTCTTTGCTTCAATCTTTCCCAATGGTGAAAAGGATTAAAATAAGTAGGATTATTAGGAATAGCCGCCAAAAGTGAAGCTTGGGCAAGATTTAATTCACTGGCAGAAATAGAAAAATAAGTTTGTGCAGCCGCTTCCACACCATATATATTTCCCCCCATAGGTAAACGATTAATGTAAGCAGCTAAAATCTCATTTTTATTCATCCCTGCAACTAACCGCCAAGATAGCCAAATTTCTTGCGACTTCCCTGACAAATTCCGGGGTGAAGGTTCTAACATTCGCGCTAACTGCATAGTAATTGTAGAAGCACCAGAAACAATTTTTTTTGCATATATCGCTTCCCGAATAGCGCGAAAAATAGCTTTGATATCCAAAGCCCCATGCTGATAAAAGCTACTATCTTCTGCTGCTAAAATCGCCTGAATAAATAGAGGTGAAACTTGATTTAATGGTACAATTGCTGTATGTTCTTGGTCACGAGTAAGTAAAGTTCCCAAAGGTAAACCATTACGATCTGTAAACTGCATTGCTAACTGAGTTTGGGCAATATCTACTGCACGAATAGGTGCAAAATAAGGTAGTAAACGTACTATCAAGCATATCAGCAGTACAGCCAGAATAAATTTACTAACTTTCCGATTCAACTGATGCTTAAGTTGGTAAAAAAATCGTTTCATCAGTGAACCCTCACTAAAAAAATACATGTTAATTTTTACCAGCCACTACACATACAACAGGCAAGATATTAAATACTCAAAAGCTCAATATTTCTCAATATAACTTTGCAAAACAGCAAGATATATCAACAGTTAAGAATTGTATGCAATCTTTGGAACAAGCCCAGTAAATTAGTTATCTATATAACTGAGGACGGGATTACCCACCATTACTATTCTAATTTATTAACATGATTATTAGATTTTTTCTACAATTCTTGTTTACTTTAATCCTCATCTTAGGCATAAATAGCTGTAACTCTGTTAGCGTGACTTCTGGTAAAGAAAAATTACCCACAGTTGCACCTCTTACCCTTCCTAAATTACCAGACTGGATTGAACAAATTAGCCCTGTGGGAGATGGGAAAAATCTTAACCAAATTCGTATTCGTTTTAAAGAACCTTTAATACCCATTGAAAGTTTAGACAGTCCAGAACAGCAAAATTTATTAACCAAGTTTTCACTTTGGCCACCCCTTCCCGGACAGTTTCGCTTTTTAACACCCCGAATGGTAGGGTTTACAGCAGATCAAGCACTACCCAAAGCCACAAGATTTAAGGTAACTTTAAAATCAGGTTTAGCCGATTTAAAAAATCATCGTTTAGATAAAGATTTGGCTTGGACTTTCAACACCGAACCAGTTGAAATTACCAATTTACCAGGGATTAATCCTATAGAAAAACTGGACATAGAACCAGTTAATTTACAACCCAGATTACAATTTACTGCTAACCAAGAATTAGATTTAAAATCATTACAACAGCATTTACAGATAATTCCCGAAGGTAAAAACTTCGGTATCGGCTTGGAAGTAGAATTAGCTAAATCAGAAAAAATAGAAAATTTAGATCCTTTAGAAAAATTTGATCCTTCAGCTAAAAATTGGATTTATAATCTTACTCCTTTACAATCTCTCAATATAGCCACGACTTACAAGGTAAAATTTTCTCCGGGTATACTTCCCGCTTATGGTAATCTTCCCACTAATCAAGAATTTGTTAGTAAATTAGTAACTTATTCTCCGTTAGCATTCCAAGGAATTAGATTTTACGGACAACCAGATGCGGGAGGGACTTACGGCAGATTTATTAAAGGTAGTCCTCAGTTAGAATTTAATAATATAATTCTCCCAGATTCTGCTAAAGAAAATATTACTATCAATCCTCAACCTAAAGATATTGATAAAGTTCTACAAATTGCTAATGAAGAGAGAATTGTGAGTATTAATCCTTATGCTTTAGAACCAGCAACTACTTATACTATTAGTATTGGCAGAAATCTTAAAGATAAATTTGGGCAAACTTTGGGTAAAACCATAACAGTTAAATATGAAACTGGTGATTTAGCAGCAGAAATTTGGACTCCCTCAGATTTGAATATATTTCCTACGGGGAAAGATTTACAGCTAAATATTAATACAGTTAATCTACCAGAAGGAAAATATAAAGCAGCTTATCGTATAGTGAAGCCGACAGATTTAGTTTATTTCAAAAATGGTAATGATTTATTACCTAAACCTACAGAATGGCAAAGCTTTAAAATTTCAGGCAAGAAAAATCAGGAAATTGATGTTACAGTTCCTATCAAAGACAAGTTAGCTACAAATACCGGAATGTTGGCTTATGGGGTGCAAGCTAAAACTAATAAATATCAAGAAAACGGTAAGGAAGTTTGGCAAGAACCTACAACTTACGGAATAGTACAATTAACTAATTTAGGTGTATTTAGTCAATGGTTTCCCGAATCAGGTTTCATTCGTGTGCATCATCTAAATGATGGTTCACCAGTGAAAGCAGCAAATATTGAAGTTTATCAATCTAAATTATCTGCTAAATCTCGTCCGCAACCTGTACCCTGTGCGACAGGTAAAACTGATGAAAATGGCATTTTCAGACTGGATAGTAAAAATTTACAATCTTGTTATTTTAAAGAAAATAAAAGTGATAATCAATCACCAGAATTATTAGTAATTGCTAGTGAAAAGCAAGATTGGGCTTTTGCTAGAACTGAAGAGTATAGCGGTTCTTATGGCTATGGAATAGACGCAGATTGGCAGAGTAATAAACCAGTAAATCGAGGAGTAGTTTTTTCAGATAGACAGCTATATCAACCAGGGGAAAAAGCTTGGTTTACTGGGTTTGCTGGTTATTTAGAAAAAGGTCAAATTAAACAAGATAAAAATGCTGAATATCAATTAACTCTAGTTAGTCCTGATGGTAAGAAAACTGCTTTAGGGAGAAAAAATACTAACGAGTTTGGTACGTTCTCTTTAGAATTACCAATTGCTAAAAATCAAAGCTTAGGCTATTATACCATCACAGCTAAAGGGCAAGATGGTAGAGAAATATCTGGTGAGTTTCGAGTAGCTGAATTTAAACCCCCAAATTTTAAAGTTAAGGTTGATGTAAATAAAGAGTTTGCTTTTGTTGAAGATAAAATTGATGCAAAGGTAGAAAGTAACTATTTATTTGGTTCACCAGTGGAGGGAGGGGAAGTTAAATATTTTGTTACTCGTCAACAAACTAACTTTACTCCTAAAGGTTGGGAAGAATTTAGTTTTGGTAGACAATGGTTTTGGCCAGAAGAGACTCCCTCAGTATCTAACGATGTTTTACAAACTAATAGTAAATTAGATGGAGAGGGGAAAAGTAAGCAAACATTGACAGTAGGATCAGATTTACCATACCCAATGACTTATCGGGTAGATGTGCAAGTGGCTGATGTTTCTAATTTATCTGTGGCTAATTATCAAACTTTTACTGCTTTACCAAGTGAAAAATTAATTGGTTTAAAAAGTAATTTTGTGGCTGATGCTGGTAAACCGTTATCGGTAGAGTTTATTGTTACTGAACCTACTGGAAAAGTTTTGGAAGGTCAACCGATAACTCTGGAATTAGATAAAATTAAATATAGTAGTGTTACCCAAGTTGTAGAAGGTAGTAACACTGAAAAAAATCAAGTTGAATATGAAAAAGTTGCCCAAATAGAACTGATATCTACTAATAGTCCACAAACTGCCAATTTACAAGCACCTGAATCGGGTACTTATCGCATCCGCGCTAAATTTAGTGATACTGGTGAAGAAAAAAGTGCAACAGATTTACAAATTTGGGTGACTGGTGAAAATTCTGTCAATTGGGGAAGAGAGGAAAAAGATCGTTTAGAAGTTAAGTTAAATAAGCAAGAGTATAAACCTGGTGAAATTGCTACAGCTTTAATTCAATCTCCTTATCCAGAAGGGGAAGTTTATTTTGCGGTGATTAAAGATAAACCACTTTATCAGCAAGTATTAAAAGTTAAGGGAGGTGCGCCACAAATTCAGTTTACAGTGACACCAGAAATGTTACCTAATGCAGCAGTAGAAGCGGTATTAGTTAGACAAGGAAAACCTCTCAACCAAGTGGATGTAGAAAAATTAGAAAATTTGATGCGAGTTGGTTTTGCACCTTTTAAAGTGAACTTAGAAAATAAATATTTAAAAGTGCAAGTTAAGCCAGTACAAACTACTTTAGAACCGGGTGCAGAGGAAACTGTAGAATTAGAATTAACTGATAACCAAAAGAAACCCACCAAAGGACAATTTAGTGTGATGGTGGTAAATGAAGCGGTGTTACAATTGTCTGGTTATCGTCCACCAAATTTAGTAGATACTGTGTATGCAGAACAGCCAATATCTACCCGTTTTAATGATAACCGTCCTAATGTGACATTATTACAAGCACAGTTAGCTAAACCTAAAGGTTGGGGTTACGATGGTGGCATATCTAATGCTGTGGCAAATACTCGCATTCGTACCAACTTCCAAGCTTTAGCTTATTACAATGGTGCAGTTTTAACTGATGATGGAGGTAAAGCGACAGTTAAATTTAAGTTACCAGATGATTTAACTACATGGCGAATAATGGTTGTGGCTACTGATGGAAATCTGCGGTTTGGTAATGGTGAAGCAACGTTGATGACAAATAAACCATTACTGACTAATGCTATCTTGCCACAATTTGCGAGAAGTGGCGATCGCATCTTCGCAGGTTTATCTATCACCAACACCACCGGAAGCACCGGAAATCTGGTTATTAACGGAGAACTTAGCGGTTCACTCCAGTTTACAAAAAATAATTTAGGATGTAGAGACTTTACATGTAACGTTTCTAACCCAGTTCAAACAGCTACTCAAGCTTATCGCTTTCCCATCGTTGCGGGTAGCGCGGGAGAAAGCAAAATCAAATTTACCACTCAGCTAAATAATACTGCTGACGCTTTCGCTGTACCTTTGGAAATCAAACCATTAGAAATTACAGAACAAGTTGTAGAAACTGGAGTCACGGAAAAGGAAATTAAAATACCTGTAAATGTTGATCAAAATACCTTCTCCGATGCAGGTGGTTTAGAAATTCAGTTAGCCAGCAGCTTAATTCCTGAAATCAAAGCACCAGCCAAACAAGTTTTAGAAAATGATGATTTACCCTTTGCTGAAACCGCAGCCAGTCAATTATTAATTGCAGCTAACTTGCAAACTCTTACAACTAAATATAATCAAACATTTACCGAATTTAATTCCCAACAACAAGCAAAGCAAGTTATTAGCCAATTACAAAAACTGCAACTTGCTGATAATGGTTTTGCAGCCTTCCCCGGAGAAACAAAATCCGATCCTTGGGTTTCTGCTTATGTTACCGAATCTTTAGTTAAAGCTAATCAGGTATTTCCCAATTTAGTTAAAACAGAAACCCTAAATCGCCTGAAAGCCTATTTACAAAGTGTGCTGGCTAACCCTGGACAATATGAGTTTTGTAAAGAAAAATTATGTAAATTTCAACTCCAACTTAATGCTTTAATTGCCTTAGCACAACTAGGTGATAAACGCAATAGTTTTCTATCAGATATTTATCAACAAAAAGATAAATTTGATTTAGTCACTCAAATCAAACTAGCGCGTTATTTATATCAATTTCCTGAATGGCAAGACGAAGCACAACTTATTCAGTTACAGCTAGAAAAGAATATCTATGAAACTGGACGCACGGCTGTAATTAATATTCCCAGTCGTTGGAATTGGCTAAACTCAAATACCACCATTCAAGCGCAAGCATTACGCCTATTTATTACCCAACAAGCAAAACCAGAAACTCTCGATAAATTATTCCAAAGCTTGTTAAATTTACGGCGGGATGGCACATGGCAAAATAGTTATAATAATGCTCAAGCCTTAACAGCCTTAGTGGAATATAGCCAACTCCAACCCACTCCCCCGAATTTTGTCACCACTGTTAAATTAGCTGGTAAAAAGTTAGGAGAAAACCGTTTTGATGGTTACAAAAATCCTAGTTTACAGTTAAATGTAGCGATAAATAAATTACCCCGTGGACGGAATGATTTAGTGTTGCAAAAGTCCGGTAAAGGCAAACTACATTATCTAGTGGCTTACAATTATCGTTTACGAGGAATTCAATCAGGAAGGTTTAACGGTTTGCGAGTCACACGAGAAATTGGTAAGGTAAATGAGGAGAAAGTTTTACAAAAAACGGGAATTTATGCAGTAGATAAATCATTAAATTTACAACCAGGAGAAGTGTTTGATATTGGTTTAGAAGTGATTACAGATCATCCTGTAGATCATGTAATTATTAAAGACCCCTTACCCGCAGGTTTTGAAGCCATAGATGAGAGTTTTCAAACTGCTACATCTGCATTACAAGCAAAAGCAGATAGTTGGGAACTTGGATTTAGAACAATCTATAAAGATAGAGTTATGGCTTATGCTGATCATTTAGAACCAGGAGTTTACAATTTACATTATTTAGTTCGTTCTGTTACTCCTGGTACATTCCTTTGGCCTGGTTCGCAAGTTTATTTACAATATGCACCAGAAGAATTTGGACGTACTGCGGATACTAAATTAGTATTAGAAGAGAGGAGTTAATTAACAACGGTAAAACCAGCAATATCAGGGTTATTTCATTCTGGAGTTGTATCGCCCTAAAATCAATTTTGGGCTAATAGCTCAAGTCCGTTAAAACGGACTAAATTCATCATTAATAGTCGCTTTGAGCCGAGTTTTTCTATGAGCATCAGAGTTGAGTTTGAGGTGGACTGAATGAGAATGAAATAGCCTTGCCAGCAATATACGGCAGGTTTCATGTAAATGAGGTACAAGCTTTAGGAAAAAAGCTTTATGCTAAGAGACTTTCAACTCTGTTCCCTGTTCCCTGTTCCCTGTTCCCTGTTCCCTTCTGTACCTTTCTTTACATCGCATCTTCTGTGAGTAACTTGTGAATGTTTGCTTCCCAATTTGCACCATCAAAAGGTACAATCTCAAAATTACTGATGACATCACCATCTAAACAACGCACATTCACATCCACACAGTTAGGATGACTACGGGGAATATAAAAAGGATGCATTCCACAAATACTGCAAAATTTGTGCTGTGCAACCTTTGTATTAAAGGTATAAGTTGTTAATACATTTTCTCCTTGCAACAAAGTAAATTTATCTTGCGGTACAATTAAATGTAAAAATCCCTTTTTTCGACACATTGAACAATTACAATCATCAACTTTGTGTTTATCTACCACTACTCGAAACCGCACCGCACCGCAGTGACATCCACCTTCATAACTCACAGATTCAGTCATGATTTCTGTCATTTCTCCTCACCTAAATATCTGGATTTAATATTATTTAATTTTGTAGAGACGTTCCCGGAAACGCCTCCACAAGAGAGATAATATCACTTTACCGTGATTCCAACTTAGCAACTCGTGCATTTAGTTGATTCACCTGTTGCTTTAACTCTACTACTAAAGTCGCTAACCGATCAAACATGCGATCGCGTTCTGATTGTGATAACTTCCTACTTGAACCGGTGGACTGTTGGGGAGTCAGGTTAATATTAGGAGATGGGGAAGCACGGTTTTGTCCCAACGAATATTCAAGCTGATTTAATCGCAACTCTAAGCGCCGCAAATCTGACTCTAAGTTAAATATGCGAAAATCTGTTTGCTGTGAGGAAGCGGATTTGGCTAAAAATCCACTCCAGAGAATTATCACCACAATTCCCGCTAAGATTAACTTTTTAAACATTGTTTTAACTCGTTGTCAAGCATTAATTATCATTAATTAATCAGGACGTAACCTAGAAAATAACTGTTTCCCATCTATTAAACTAACGGTTTTTTCTCCTTCTTTGACCTCAAAAGTGAGGTTACGTGCCTGTGGTTGTTTTAACGCCTGTACGCACAATTCGGCAACATCCTCACGGCTGATTTTTCCCCGAATGTTATCATCTTGTTCAACAATTAATTCTTTTCCACCTGCTTCTTCAGTTAAAGCACAAGGTCTAATAATTGTGTAAGGAATGCCACTATTTCTTAAACTATCTTCACCTTTTAATTTCCAAGTTAAAATTCCTCCTAACTGGTCATTTAATCTGACTGCTGGCGGTTCTTCGTCTAAATTAATTCCTGGTCTTCCCGGACGAGTTACACCCGCCGCACTAACAAGAATAAACTGCGGTAAACTGTCCCCACCATAGGCTTTGATTGATGCTAATTGTAGTGCAAAGCCACCAGGAGAAAATTGCGGATTTAAAGCACCATCATATTCAAATTTACTCAACATTAATTGAAAAGAGCGAACTCTGCTGGTGTCAATTTCTGGACAATCTTTCACGGTTTTAGCGCGAAATACTGGAATGAATTCTCTAAAAGGAATAGTTACATCTATCCAAGTATCAGCGACAGTATCAAAAGAATAGCTATAACCAATCCCATCCCAAGCTGTTTCTGTGCGGAGAAAGATTTTATAACGCTTTCCGTCACCTTTGACGCGCAATTTTACTCCTTGATAACCTGATAAATCAAATGGTGGAGAAAAATTCTTTGTTCTTACAGATGCAAATCCGCCAGAATTAGCTATAGAAACATTACCAGTAAATACAGCGCTATTCTCGATAATTTGTAAATTGCTTTCACTCACTCCACCCATGACCACATCATCTAAAGCACCCCAAACATCTTTTAATTCTGCTGTGGGTTGAGTAAAATCAAAAATTACTTTTTCTCCCACTGATGGTAAATATTTAGCTGATGCTTCAACCAGATTTTTTACTCCTTGATATTCTACATTTTCCGGTGTATCTCCGACAATTTCCGGCTGATAAAATTTCACACCTTGATAATATTTTGCTCTATCTGCTGTGTCTCCTTCGACTGGTTGGACTCTGACTGCGGTACAACAAATTACTGATGTAATGTTCTGCATTACCAAAGGTGTTAAAGTTTCCGGTTTGGTAATATCTGC
The DNA here is from genome assembly GCA_035298905.1 of Nostocaceae cyanobacterium. GTDB lineage: Bacteria > Cyanobacteriota > Cyanobacteriia > Cyanobacteriales > Nostocaceae > DATGXB01. Next base: position 10,048 of record DATGXQ010000076.1, read on the forward strand.
AAAAACTAAATCTACATCATTACCCAAAATTGATCTAGCTTTGTCAATATTTCGCACCAGACAGCGTACTTTATAACCCTGCGTCATCAGTCGCTTGACTACTCTTTTACCAACTCCACCCGTTGCACCTGCTACTAAGATAACACCCACGTTTCTTCCTCCATCGGGTATATTTTGCTGACTTTGAGTAACACCTGAAAATATTTGCTGTACCCAGTTGAGAAAAGGGAAAACCTCAAAATAGGTTATAGTTCTAATAAACCTGCATAAATCCCATTGTGAACCCTTATTGTCAGTCACAATTGCATCCTCTCTACTCTGTTAAGTTGATCTGAATTTGATATCTTGGTAGTTACTAATCTAAGAGGTAAATCAGTAGATATTTGTCAATAATTATAATATAATTCTAATATATAAGCCTCCTAAATTATATATAAAAAATTTTAGGTATGTTTAGGTGGATATTATGAGATCCAATTTTGAATCAAAGCAAAAAATGCTAGGAAATGCCCAACCTACATATCTTGCTTACTGACTTAACTTAATATGGCCAATAGAGGTATAATACTAAATAAAGTCCTGATTATCAACCAAAAACTGCCTTATGAGTCAATTAGAGAAAGCCCAAGCTGAGTATGAAAAGTTTACTGATGAATTTTCTAGTATTATCATCAGTACGGTTAATGAGCAAGGAATCCCTAACGCTAGTTATACTCCTTTTGTGATAGATGAATTGAAAAATATCTATATTTATGTGAGTGGGCTGGCTATTCACACCCAAAATATTTATGTTAACCCCCATGTGAGTGTTCTATTTATTGATGATGAATCTAAGACTAAACAAATTTTTGCTCGTCGTCGTCTGACTTTTGATTGCGTAGCTACGCTTTTAGAAAGAGATACAGATAAATGGAATAAAATTGTTGATCAATTTCAAGCACGTTTTGGCGAAATTATTGAAATGTTACGCAGTTTACCTGATTTTCGGATTTTTCAACTAACTCCCAGTGAAGGACGTTTTGTCATGGGTTTTGGTAATATTTATCGCATTAGCGGTGATCAGCTAAATCAACTCACAGAAATTACAGGTAGATCAGCAGGGTAAAACAGGGTATTAAAAATGGATTTGGGTAAAACTTAAATTCTCATAATTCAAGTTTATTAATTTATTTACTATGCAAGAATTTTCACCTCTTGGCTTTGGGCAAAAAGTTATTAATACATCTTTAGGAACTATGGTTTATTATACCCAAACTGGCGTTCCTTGGGAAATAGCTGATGTGGAAAAATTGCCATCTTTGCTATTTTTACATAACTTTGGTGGTGGTGCATCTGCTTATGAATGGTCTAAAGTTTATCCAGCTTTTGCAGCTAATTATCGCATTTTAGCACCAGATTTAATTGGATGGGGAAATTCTGCTCATCCGGTGCGGGATTATCAAATTCAAGATTATTTGACTACTATTAGTGAGTTTATTACTCAAACTTGCCAACAACCTGTAACTGTAGTTGCTTCTTCTTTAACTGGTGCTTTAATTATTCGTTTGGCTATTAATCGTCCTGATTTATTTAAAGCATTGTTTTTAGTTTGTCCTGCTGGTTTTGATGATTTTGGTCAAGGTGCAGGAAGAAGATTACCACTTTCATTAATTAATACTCCTTGGTTAGATAATTTAATCTATGCTTTGGGTGCAGAAAATGAAGCAGCAGTGAGAAATTTTTTAGAGAATTTTCTGTTTGCAAAACCAGAAAGATTAACAGAGGAAACTGTACAAGCTTATTTAACTTCTGCACAACAACTAAATGGTAAGTTTGCAGCTTTAGCTTTTTTACGAGGAGATTTGTATTTTGATTTAAGTTTATATATTTCGCAGTTGGAAGTACCAACTGTATTTTTTTGGGGTGAGGAGGCACAATTTACTAATATTAAATTAGGCAAACGTTTGGCTAGTTTAAATAAAGGTGCGGTGCAGGATTTTGTCGGAATAGCTTCCACAGGTATTTTACCACATCTAGAAACACCAGAGGTTTTCATTGGTTTATTACAACGTTATCTTAATAATTATGGTTAAAGTTATATCAAAACCTGAGAAAACCTGAGAAAAAAGGGTTATTAATATTAAACGCGGATGAACGCGGATGAACGCAGACGAACGCAGATGAGTAGTAGATATCCTTGGAAATCATTTATGTTAATTTGTGAATGATTTTGCATAAGGACTTAATTATTTTCAGCAATTCCACTTTATATCTATCAACTCCATCCTAAATTCTGGGCAATTAATTTTGATAGTTGCAATGGATCAAAGGGTTTTGCAATTACTCCAGCAATGCCTAACTGAGAAAATTGGTTTAAGTCTACAGGTTGCACTTTAGCTGTCAACAGAATCACGGGAATTTCTTTTGTAGTGGGGTTATTTTGTAAAATTTTAAATAGAGTCATCCCGTCCATATCTGGCATCATGACATCTAACAAAATTGCATCAGGAATTTGAGTTTCTGCTAATAGCAGTCCATCTTTACCAGATAGTGCTGTTAACACTTGCCATTTACCAATATTTTCTAGGCAAGCTTTAATCACAGTACATAAATTATTTTCATCATCAATGACTAAAATTTGCTTGGTTGACATGGTTTTAACCCTGAGTTTCTATTGCTTTTGGTATTGTAAAATAAAATGTGCTGCCTTTCCCTAGAACACTTTCAGCCCAAATTTCTCCCCCATGTTGCTGTACAATTAAGCGACAGATAGCTAAACCTAAACCTGTCCCACCTTTTTGACGTGAATCACTGGCATCAACTTGTTGAAATCTGCCAAATATACTTTCTATTTTATCTTCAGGAATGCCTCTGCCTTGGTCTTGAATTTTAAATAATACAGTATTTTCTAACTCTTCTACTCCTAATGTCACTACACTATTGGCAGGTGAAAATTTAATCGCATTACTAATTAAGTTGACTAGGGTTTGAATGATGCGATCGCCATCTATCCAAATGTCAATACTACTAGGCGAAATTTCTAGAGATAGATGATTTTCTGTAGCTAGAGGTTTTACGGTTTCTACGGATTTACGTAAAATTTCATCTGTATTGTGTAATTGCTTAATAAAAGTAAACTTATTGGCTTCTAAACGCTCTAAATCTAGTATGTCATTAACTAAGCGTACTAAACGTTCTGTGTCATTAGAGGCAATTTCTAGCATTTGTTGAGTCGTTTGTGGTTGTTCTTTCAATACTCCAGATGCTATTAATCCTAAAGCCCCACGAATGGAAGCAAGGGGAGTGCGTAATTCATGGCTAACAATAGAGATAAATTCGTTTTTCATTTTCTCAATTGCGCGGCTTTGAGTAATATCTTCGATTGTGCCGACATAGCCCATAATTTCATCAGGATGAGAGATTATAGGAACTATAATTAAACGACAAAAACGGATTGTAGAATCACGATGAATATAGCGAACTTCAGTGCGTAATTCTTGATTTGCTGTGGTTAATGCAGTCCACTGGGATAAAATTGTCTCTAAATCTTCTGGGTGAATAGATTGTAGCCAACCATCCCCCAAGGCTTCCTCAAAACTTAATCCACAAATAGCTTGAAAACGGGGATTTGTGTAAATATTCTTTCCCTGTGCATCACTTCTAAAAATCCCCACTGGTGCAGATTCGCTTAAGGTGCGAAACCAAGTCTCACTTTGTCGCAATTTTTCCTCGGCTTGTTTGCGATCGCTCACATCAATACTCACTCCTGTTACCACCCAGCAATCATTTTCCGGATCATGATGGGAAGAATATGTGGCAGAAATCCAGCGCAGAGAACCATCTTTGTGTAAAAAGCGAAATTCTATAGAAGTAGTACGTTCAGCAAACAAATTAGCAAACAGGGGATAAATTATATTTTCTCTATCTTCAGGATGTACTTGGGAAATCCAGAGATATTTATTATTAATGATTTCTTCAGGAGTATAACCAAAAATATCTTCGCAACCAATAGATTGATATTCATATTGCCAATCATAATTAGCGAAAACACGAAAACAAACTATAGAGGCATTAGCTGTAGTCAGAATATTATTTAATCGATTTTCTGAAGCCTGTAAAGCTAATTCTAAACGTTTGCGATCGCTAATATTCAGTCCTGTCCCCACAATCCGATAAATCCGTCCATTTTCATCTATTAAAGGAGTTAAACTGGTAATCCACCAAGTATCTTCTCCTTGTAATTGTAGATATTCTTCATAAGCAATTGCCGCTTTAGCTTCTACACAATCTTGATAATGTTGTTGTACAGATGCCGCTATTTCTGGTGGTAATGCCTGTTGTGGAGTTTTGCCCATTAAATCTGTAGCCCGCAAACCTGTCAGACGTTGATGAGCAGGATTTAATCCCACATAGCAAAACTCATTATTTTCCAGTACATCTACTACAAAAATAGGTTGCTCGACACCATTATAAATCCCACCTAAAAATTGTTCTTTTTCTTGTAAAGCTTGTTCATATCTCACACGTTCTGTAATATCTTGAGCAGTACCATAAAGACGAATTACTTTTCCTTCTGCATTAAATTCTGCTCTGCCAATTCCCTCAGTATAGCGAATAGAACCATCTGGTAGGGGTTTGAGTCGTAATGTGAGTTTATAAGCTTCACCAGTTATAATTGATCGTTCAACCGCTTGGTGCAATTTTTCTTGATCTTCTGGATGATATAACTGTAAATTTTCAATATAGCTGGGTTCTCCCAGTGCTGGATCTCGATTTAAAATGTGAAATAATTGTTTTGTCCAAGTAATTTTTTGTGTAGCTAAATCAAATTCCCAATTACCGATTTGAGCAACTTGCTGCGCTTCTAATAATAAAGATTTGCTCTTGCGTAAAGTTTTTTCAGTCTGCTTTAAATCAGTGATATCTAGCCGAATACCATCCCAAATAATTCGTCCATCATCCATGCGTCGAGGAGCAGAACACAACCGGGACCACCTGATACCACCTTCAGGGGTATACTCTCGCACCTGCACGTCAAACACAGACATGTTTTGCATAGATTCTTCTTGCTTTTGCAGCAGATAGGGAATATCTTCTTCTAGGACTGTTTGATACAACAGGCTGGCATCTGCTAAGATAGCTTCCGGCTTTAAATTATGGGCTTTTTCTACACCAGCACTGATATAGTAGAAGCGATCGCTACCATCTAATTCTCTTACTAGCTGGTAAATGTAACCATTAGGAATGTTATCACCGATCGCTCTTAAAAAAGCTTTTCGTTCCTTTAAAGCCTGTTCTGCTCGTTTCCTTTCATCTATATCTCGGTGAGTTCCAGCCATCCGTAAGGGTTTACCATCCTCATCCCAAGCTACAACCTTGCCATAGGCAGTAATCCACTTCCACTCACCTGATTTAGTCAAGGCTCGATAGTCAACATTGTAGGCAATAGAAGCATCTTGCAGGTGTGTTTGCAATAAACCGATGACTCCCGGTTTATCATCTGGATGTACAAGTCTTTCCCAGCTACTGTATTCAGAGGGCAACTCATCAGGTAAATAACCTAACATTTTCCACCATTGAGCATCAAAATATACCTCTCCCGTGAGAATATTCCAGTCCCATAAACCATCTCCAGATGCTTCTAAGGCTAGTTGCAATCTTTCTTCACTAGCACGCAAGGCTTCTTCTGTTTGCTTGCGTTGGGTGATATCTGTTTTTACACTGGTCACAATCCAAGCTTGACTAGTTTCATCCCACTCGGAGTTAAATTCGTCAGCAACCCAACGAATTGAACCATCTTGATGGTAAAACTTATACTCCACAGTAGCTTGCTGTTGGGTAAAAATTGCCTCATCGATTTTTGCTAATACTAAATCTTTTCCTTCTGGTAATATCTTAGTGTACCAAAAATTGGGATCTGCTAATAACTCATCTGAAGAATAGCCAAGTATTTGCTGACAGTTAGGAGATAGATATTCATAATCAAATTCTTGACGATTTCGATATCGCATTCTACTAATAATTGCTCTCACACTATTGAGAACCGCATCTAATTTAGCCTGAGATTTTTCGAGATTTTTGGTTAGCCTTTGACGTTGATTAATTTCCTTTTGTAGTGCTGAAGTACGCTCATCAAGTAATTGTTGCAAAGATTCCAAGACATTATATATTTCTATGGGATCAATGACTTGTAAAACCGATGTTTGCGTAATAATTCCTACCAATTCTCCAGCATCATTAGCCACAACTAGCCGCCTGACTCCCAAATTTTGCATATTTTGATGTGCTAACCATAGGGAATCATCGGCATGAGTAATTAATAGGGGTGTTGTCATTACCTCTTGGGCTAGAACTTTTGTAAAATCAAGCTTGAGCATTTGAAACTTAACAATATCTCTTTCTGTAATCATGCCAATGGGAACTACAGGAGAATTATTGTCTTGATTAGTGGTTGCTAGTTTAGATGTTGCAATCACCACACAACTAACTCGGTTTTCGGCCATTTTTTGAGTTAACTCAAGTAGTGATGTAGATGGTTCGGCTGTGACTACGGAAGTAGTCATCACTTCTTTGATTAGTCTGTGCTTGAGTAAATCACCAGGTTGTAGTGCTTGACGAATGCTTTGAGGCGTAATCATTCCCACTAATTGCCCTTGCTGATTTACTATAGGCAAATGGCGAACTTTACAACTACGCATGAAGTTTAAAGTAGTAAATAAATCTTTTAAATTTGATTCTGGCATTGTCAAGACATTACGAGTCATCACATTTGCCAGGTTTGTTTGAGCTAAATTAATTTTAGAGGCGATCGCTCTCACTAAGTCTCGCTCGGTAAAAATTCCCACCATCTTTTGCTGCTCTAAAATTAAAACATAACTTGTTTTTGACTTACTCATGATTCTCACCGCAGTTTCCACAGGTGTATCCGGTGATAAAGTTGTCAGACAAGTTTGAATTAATTGATTTTTAGAGGCGGGCAGCATAAATAAACAGTGTCAGATGGCGTTTTTTGTTTGATGAAAATTTTAGCTCCAGCCGTTCATATTCACATTGAGTAATTAGGTTTTCAGTCTCTACTTGGTAAGTAAAAACTGTAAAACAACTTTAAATATATTGAATCAGGTCAAGACTGAGTACATCTAATATGCTTCTAGTTTGTATTTGAGTCGGAACTAGATAGGGAACTTTTTGATACTAATTGATTTGCACTTATCTCACCAAGTCCTTATTCTAGCACTGAGGCGATCGCCAGCATGATCAACGGTATCAACCCCAGAAGGTATAAAATTCAAATCTTTTGAGAATAATATGTATGTCACACTAAAATTATGTTTTACTAATAATTAGTTTGTCTAAATAAAGTCCTGGTGACACAATCAAGCAAAAGTAACTTTTAGTACATAAGATTAGTAAATTTCAGGTAGAAGTAAATGCAAGAAGTCACACGCCGTAAGTTCATTGCTACAGCTACTCTAGCCACAGGTTTTGCTCTTGCTGTCCAACCAATTTCTGCTCAAGTTGTGACAACAGATACTAAAGGTTTGGTGGCCGGTACTGTGAAAATTCCCACCAAAAACGGTATTATTCCTGCCTACAGAGCCAGACCGATTAGGGGTAGTAATCTTCCCATTGTCTTGGTAATACAAGAAATATTTGGTGTACATCAACACATCCAAGATGTTTGCCGTCGCTTTGCTAAGTTGGGGTATGTAGCGATCGCCCCTGAATTATTTGTCCGTCAAGGTGATGTCTCCAAGTTAAGTAATATTGACGAAATTCGCCAAGTGGTGGCTAAGGTTGCCGATGCTCAGGTGTTATCTGATTTGGATGCGACAGTCAAATGGGCGGTCAAATCTGGAACAGGAAACGGCGATCGCTTGGGAATTACCGGCTTTTGTTGGGGCGGGCGGATTACCTGGTTATATGCAGCACATAATCCCCAGGTTAAGGCGGGTGTAGCATGGTACGGGCGATTAGTCGGTAATATCAGTGAACTAACATCAAAACACCCAGTAGATATTGCTGCTAATTTGCAAGTTCCGGTTTTAGGACTTTATGGCGGAAAAGATACAGGTATCCCCCTAGACACAGTAGAACAGATGCGCGACAAACTCAAATTGAGTAACAGTAAATCGGAAATAATTGTTTATCCCGATGCTCCCCACGCTTTTTTTGCTGATTATCGTCCCTCCTATCGACAAGCAGAAGCAGAGGAAGGTTGGCAACGTCTCCAAGCCTGGTTTAAACAGAATGGTCTCTAAAATTACAGCAGAATTCAGGAGTCAGGAGTCATACCAAATCCGGTTTTATTACCCCCCTTATAAATTAGTCTGCGTAGGCAGACTTTGTTCTGGTAGCCGCGACTTCTAGTCGTTAGGGCAAAAGAGGGGTTTCAAATGAGGATTTAGTATCAGAAGTCAGAATAGTTATCACACCAACTAATTCTGAATAGCCTGCGGCAACGCTCCGCGAACTGGATTCTGGATTCTGAACGCTGACGGAAAATCAATTCAAAATCTGTCATTTACTGACAAAAGAACACACAAAAAATGTTACAACATAATCAACGAGAAACGCCAAAAACCAAACTAGAATTGAGTTTTTTTGAGCTTCCACCTGCTCTCAAATATCCCAATTTAGCTTGTTTTGTCATTGGAGAAAGTTTATCTTTCTTCGGTTCTTGGATGACACAAATTGCTTTAGTTTGGATGGTTTATAGCTTAACTAATTCAGCGATGTTAGTCGGTGTAGCTGGATTTACAAATCAAGCTATGGGCTTGATTATCACACCCTTAGTAGGAGTATTGCTCGATCGCTGGAATTTGCGGTATGTTTTATTAGCTACACAGCTAGTGTCGATCGTACTCTCTTCCACCTTAACCTTACTCACAGTTACTAATCAAATCAATGTCATCACTATTATTATCATTGGCATTTTACAAGGTATAGTCAAAGCTTTTGACTTACCAGCACGTCAGGTAATAATCCCTAAACTTGTAGAGCATAAAAGTGATACTTATAGTGCAATGGCTGTACATTCATTTTTAATTAACACAGCCAAGTTTGTGAGTCCCATGATCGGCGGTTTGATGATTGCTAAATCTGGAGCAGCTTCTTGCTTTTTAGTAGATGCTATTAGTTATCTCCCTTTCATTTCCGCAATCTTAACTGCCAAGATAAAACCAAACATCAATCATTTATCAACAGTCAAATCTCAGAAAATTTGGAGCAATCTAAAAGAAGGATTTGTATTTGTATATAATTTTCTCCCCATTAAATACATTTTATTGTTACAAATACAAGTCTGTTTTATGTCTATGATTTATGTTAATTTACTTCCGGTTTTCACCAAAGAAATACTGGGAAGTAATGCAGAAATCATGGGATTTTTAATGACAGCTTCAGCACTTGGTTCTCTATTTTCTGGTATTTATCTCCTCTCACGTAAACAAGCGATAGGACTAGAAAAAGTTATTGCCATCTCTACTTTTATTCTAGGATTATCGCTAATAATCTTTTCTCGTTCTACCAAACTGGAAATTTGTCTTTTATTCATCTTTATGGTCGGACTGACTAATACTTTAACAATGGCTTCAATTAACAACTTCCTGCAAGTAATTATCTTAGAAGAAGATAAAAGAGGCAGAGTTACCAGCATATTTATGACTACCTTTATAGGTATACTACCTTTTGGTAACTTATTTTTTGGAGGATTAGCCAGTCAGATTGGAGTTGATAATGCTTTACTATTCGGTGGTGTTGGTTGTCTGATTGCAGTTTATTTCTTCACTATCAAACTGCCCACACTGAGAAAAATAATTAATCCTATCTATGCAGAAATTAGTTCAGTATCCTAGCTAGTGTAACGTTAACAACGGTAAGCATTCAGTCGTGAAAATCGCTCCTGCTTAATGATAGCTGAATGCTTACATCTAATACCAAATCCTGTTTTGTTACCCCCTCTTTTTTCATTAGTCCGCGTAGGCGGACTTTGTTTGTGTAGACGCGATTTCCAATCGCTCTACCGTTCCTTTTATACAAAATGCTATCTATAGCATTCCTATTTGAGTTATGAACTGATAGGCACTTAGGCAGTGAGGAGAATCAAGATTGAAAGTAGGGATACGGCATTAGAAATATTGTTGTCAAATAGAAATCTCAGCTATGCCGTGTCCCCACCCCTATCAGGCTAGGCTTGTGCCATTGGGTTTGTTCACGTTTCATTTAGGATTGC
>DATGXQ010000077.1:0-6370 GCA_035298905.1 Nostocaceae cyanobacterium
CCCTTTCGGAGAGCGTTCTTGTTTAGTTAAACTTCAGTTATTAACCGTTGATTGCAGGAGCGGTTAAAGCAACAGGAGCAACTTCACCAGCAGATAAGTCTAGGGGGAAGTTGTGAGCGTTACGCTCGTGCATTACTTCCATACCTAAGTTAGCGCGGTTGATTACATCTGCCCAAGTACCGATGACGCGACCTTGAGAATCAATCACTGATTGGTTGAAGTTGAAACCGTTCAGGTTGAATGCCATTGTGCTAACACCTAAAGCAGTGAACCAGATACCGATTACAGGCCAAGCAGCTAGGAAGAAGTGGAGAGAACGGCTGTTGTTGAAGGAAGCGTATTGGAAGATTAAGCGACCGAAGTAACCGTGTGCAGCTACGATGTTGTAGGTTTCTTCTTCTTGACCGAACTTATAACCGTAGTTTTGGGATTCGTCTTCGGTTGTTTCACGAACCAAGGAGGAGGTTACTAAAGAACCGTGCATTGCGGAGAACAAGCTACCACCGAATACACCAGCTACACCTAACATGTGGAAGGGGTGCATCAGGATGTTGTGTTCAGCTTGGAACACAATCATGAAGTTGAATGTACCGGAGATACCCAAGGGCATACCATCAGAGAAAGAACCTTGACCGATGGGGTAGATTAAGAATACTGCGGTTGCTGCTGCTACAGGTGCAGAGAAAGCTAGGCAGATCCAAGGACGCATACCCAAGCGGTAGGACAATTCCCACTCACGACCTAAGTAGCAGAATACACCAGTCAGGAAGTGGAAGATTACTAATTGGTATGGGCCACCGTTGTACAACCACTCATCTAAGGAAGCAGCTTCCCAAATGGGGTAGAAGTGTAAGCCGATCGCGTTAGAGGAAGGAACAACTGCACCAGAGATAATGTTGTTTCCGTAGAGTAATGAACCTGCAACGGGTTCGCGGATACCATCGATGTCTACAGGAGGAGCAGCGATGAAGGCAATGATGAAGCAGGTAGTGGCAGCTAGTAGGGTGGGGATCATCAATACACCGAACCAGCCGATGTACAAGCGGTTGCTGGTGCTGGTAATGAATTCACAGAAGCGATCCCACAGATTAGCGTTAGAACGCTGTTGGATTGCGGTTGTCATGTTCTTATGATTGCGATTAATTTAAGTATGATTCAGTAGGTGTTTCTACCTTGATTCCATACTAGGGAATTTGTTTCGATTTGTAAAGACCTTTGAGAAAAATTTTTTTACATTTCAGTTAAATGCGGTATTTAAGCGGTATCTAAAAAGCTTAAGATGCTTACAGGGTAAAGATATAAGAATTGTTACAATTTAATTAACAAAAAGAGGAGTAAAGCGATCGTTCTTGAAAAGATACTCAAAATATCAAGATATAAATCATATATCCTTGTAGAATAGGCAACTTGTCCGCCTATTATTCATATATTTACCTCAATAAATTATTGCGAAATGTTAACCCACCCTTCACATATCGTTACATACAGCCCTGCTTATACGATCATCCCGACTTACGAATGCTTTAATAGATGTAGTTACTGTAACTTTCGCGCTGAATCTGGTCAAAGCCCTTGGTTAACACTGGCTGAAGCTAGACGCATTTTACAACCATTACAAAACCAGAATGTGTGTGAAATCCTCATCTTAAGCGGAGAAGTACACCCCCATTCTCCCCAGCGTCAAGGGTGGTTGCAGCGAATATATGATTTATGTGCATTAGCATTAGAGATGGGATTTTTACCCCATACCAACGCTGGTCCCCTCAGCTTTGCAGAAATGCAGAAGTTAAAAACCGTCAATGTATCAATGGGGTTAATGTTGGAACAGTTAACACCAAAACTCTTAGAAACAGTACACAAACATGCACCGAGTAAATTACCAGAAATCAGATTACAGCAAATACAATGGGCTGGAGAATTGCAGATACCTTTTACAACAGGTTTATTATTAGGAATTGGCGAAACTGAAGAGGATTGTTGGGAAACTTTAGCAGCAATTTCTCATTTACATCAACAATATCATCACATTCAAGAAGTAATTTTACAACCCCACAGCCCAGGAAACCAACAAACATTTAATGCCCCACATTTTAACCCCCATCAGTTACCAGAAATCATCACCAAAGCCAGAGAAATTTTACCCCCAGATATTACAATTCAAATTCCTCCCAACTTAGTAAAAGATAAAAGCTGGCTACTAAATTGTATAGATGCTGGTGCAAGAGATTTAGGAGGAATTAGCCCCAAAGATGAAGTTAACCCAGATTATCCCCACTTGCAAGCACAGGAATTAAAAGAAATTTTGCAACCTGCGGAATGGGAATTAGCAAAACGCTTACCTGTGTATCCTCAATTTGATAATTGGTTAACAGGAAAATTAGCAGAAAGTGTCAAACAATGGCGTACTAAACTTGTTATACTTGATTAATCCTCAGATAAACTATGAAAATTAATCAAGTAGAAAATTCGACTTAACTGCTCACATTATCTAACCAATTCTGCAAATCCTCCACAGATGATAAATCTAATATTGCTTCTGCTAAAAACTCAATCATTTCTACTTTTAAGCCTCTGATTTTAGCCTCTAACTCAGGACTAATTTCTCCTAATTTACGTTTAGTTAAACGCACAACTAAATCTTTTTCTCTTTCAATACCTTGTTCAATACCTCGTTCAATACCTCGTTCAATACCTTGCTCAATACCTTGCTCAATTCCCTGCTCAATCCCTTGTCTCATCCAACTGGTAACAATTTGCATAACTTCCTCCTGCTCTGTTTGTCTGAATGCACCTAATTCTGTTTGAAATTCCTGCTCTTCTAATTGATTAAGCTTCAGATAAGTATCAACAAAACCTGAGATTAATTGCATTTTAGCAGGATTTAATTTTAAAGTCACCAACAACCTGAGACATTCTGCTTTAACTTTTGGTCTTTCTGAAGGTGCTATATTCATTTTAGACATTAAAGCAGAAGCTATGGGATTAGGACGGTTTAAGAAATCTCGCCAATTTAATTGATTGAGTTGAATGACTCGATAATTAAACCTTAAAACCTCAAAATCAGGAAAATCAATCTGATAATTACTAACTGCTAACTTTTTAGGTGCGTCATAAGAAAAAAGTACAATTGGGTAAATAGGTAAGTCGAATTTTTCATGTAATCGAGCAAAATAGCGGAACATGCGTTTATTAAAATTGGGACGTGAACCAGATTCCGCTTCAACATGAATCAGAAAATAAGAAGGTTCACCGCGAAATTGTACTTGAGCAATCAAATCAGTTTCATACTTTTCCCCTGCGGTAACATCAGTAAACATCTCCTTATCAAGTAAAGTGACAGAATCAGTTTCCAAATAATTGATAACTTCTGGAAAAAAGAGTTCTATAAACTCAATAAAAAAATTTGAAAGTAATTCTTTGAACAAGCGGTCATGATCAATATTTTCACTCATGAATATTTATCCTGTATTTACACCTCACCCAATTTTCAAATGCTCCATTTTCATTCTATCCCCCTCCCCGTCGTTCTCAGACTCAGCCTTTACACTGGTAACACTAAAAATACGTGTAGAGACGTTCCAGGTCACGTCTCTACTTTCTGGAAGAGAATGAGAAAACCGGAGAATACATATTATAAAGTGTTAATTAATGCTTGTAACTCAGCAGTTTTGCGTTAATATGATGCTAGGCTGTGAGAGTTATAATCATGACATCAGACTTCGCTCGAATAAAACGAATTTACAACGCTTTTGACCCCTTCCGACCTTTACCGGCTGGAGATCCTGCGTATGTGGACTGTCGGGAAGTACGGGGAGATGGGGATATTTTGACAGAGGTGGGTAGGAGTATTTTGTTATCGGAGAGAATGACCTGTCAACTTTATGGAGGTCATCGTGGTGCGGGTAAGTCTACAGAATTATTACGTCTGCAAAAATTCTTAGATGAAAACGGTTGTTTTGTTGTTTATTTTGCAGCAGATGAAGCAGACATTGAACCAGAGGATGCACAATACACAGATATTCTTTTAGCTTGTACTCGTCATTTATTAGATACATTAAAAGATAGTGCTTCTCCTAGTATTTTGTTAGATTGGTTAAAAGAACGTTGGCAAGATTTACAAGATTTAGCACAGACTAAAGTATCTTTTGAAAGTTTAAGTATAGAAGCACAAATTGCCCAATTTTCTAAAATTACAGCTAATTTACGTACTGAACCAAGTTTACGCCATAAAATCCGTGATAAGATAAATCCGCATACTGTAACTTTAATTGATGTTTTAAACCAATTTATTAAAGAAGCAAAGCAAAAGTTACCAAATGGAAAGAATCAATTAGTTTTAATTGCTGATAATTTAGATCGGATTGTTCCTATAGCTCAAGAAGACAGTCGGACAAATCATGAACAAATTTTTCTAGACCGTAGTGAGCAATTACAAAATTTAGATTGTCATATAGTTTATACAGTACCCATTTCTTTACTTTATTCTCCTCGTGCGGCTGATGTCACCAATACTTATGGTACACCGCAAGTTTTACCGATGATTATGGTGCAAACACCTGATAACCAGCCTTTTCAACGGGGAATTAATAAAGTTATGGAGGTGTTACAAAAGCGTTTAAATCAGGTAGATTCTAGTTTATCAATTGTAGATATGTTTGAGCAGCGCAAGGCTTTAGAAACATTATGCTTAATGAGTGGAGGTCACGTTAGAAATTTGTTATTATTAATGAAGGAAGCGATTAAATACGCGGACAATCTACCTATTACTAACAGAGCTTTACAAAGGTCAATTAGTGAGTTAAGAAATACTTACCGTAATACTGTATTTGCGAATGAATGGGAAGCTTTAGCTAAGGTTTATCAGTCTAAGGAGATAGAAAATAATCAACTTTATCGGGGTTTGCTGTTTAATCGCTGTATTTTGGAATATAGTTATATAAATAATGAAGGAGAACGTCAAGTTTGGTATGATATTCATCCTTTGATTAAAGGTATAAAAGAATTTCAGGATACTTATAAACAGCTTTTTCCTTAATAGAGGAAAATGGTTATAATGAGAAATAAGAGATTTTGTGGCGTTGCTGATTTTTGGGATGAAAACAATTTTGCATACGTTCAAAACCCTGGTAGAGACATTCCATGTAACGTCTCTACACTCAAAAAACATCCCGCACTTATGCAACACCGATTTTGTAATTGTCTGCTCATATTGCGGTGCGTTAAGCTGTGCTAAACCATCCTACCAGGAAAGAATATTTTTATTGTTGAAAATGTGATTGAAGTAGGATGAGTCCCCCGACGCATCACAACCGTAGAAAAGGTGACATTATTCAAGATTCAAAATGGTGCGTTAGGGAACGCACCCTACCGGGAAAGGGTATTTTTCTCATTGAAAATGTGTAAGTAATATGACTTTAGAATTAACTCCTTGGGATAATGATTTACCTGGTGAAGCAGAAGAAGAATATCAAGCTTTAGTTCGTACACTCAAGTTTACAGAAGGTTTTGGCTTGTTATTTGTGCGTTGTTCTCCGGCTCAAGGTGAGGAGTTGATTAAGAAAGTTAAGGAAGATGTTTCTAATCAAAATATAGAAGTTTTGCGCTTACATGAATCTGTTTATAATTTATATGAAATAATTGATAATTTAGAAAATAGAGAAAATATCAATATTCTGTTTATTACAGGTTTAGAAAATTCCTTTCGTGAATATGAAGAATGTAAGAAATTAGTAGGATGGAATAGTAATGAAACACATAACTATAGTTGGAAAGATGTACCATCAGTTTTAATTAATCTTAATCAACAAAGAGAAAGATTTAGAAATAAATTTAAAATTTGTTTTGTTTTTTTACTACCTTTATTTGCCATTAAATATTTAATTCAACGTTCTCCCGATTTTTTTGACTGGCGCTCTGGTTTATTTGAATTTCCGATTGATGCAGAGACTTTTAAACAAGAAGCATCACGGATAGTTTTGGAGGGAGATTATCAAAAATATTTAGATTTAACTCCTGATGAGCGCAATAAGAAAATTTTGCATATTCAGGAATTGCTAGAATTAGATAATCACACGGATGAAAATAAACCAAAACTACTATTGGAATTAGGAAATTTATATTATGCTGCTCAAGATTTTTTACAAGCAATATTATCTTATGACCAAGCGGTGAAATTTCAACCTGATTTTCACCAAGCTTGGTACAATCGGGGTGTTGCGCTATTTAATGTAGGAAGATATGAAGAAGCAATTTCATCTTATGACCAAGCGGTGAAGTTTAAACCTGATAAACACGAAGCTTGGTACAATCGGGGTGTTGCGCTATTTAATGTAGGAAGATATGAAGAAGCAATTTCATCTTATGACCAAGC
>DATGXQ010000078.1:0-2782 GCA_035298905.1 Nostocaceae cyanobacterium
GATGGGGAGGAAAGGTGAGAAATAACTTTATTGCCTCCTGCCTCCTGCCTCCTGCCCCTCTTCCCCCCTGCTCCCCTGCCCCCTCCTTACAACTGCCCCACCATCTTATGAGTCTGAGGAATGACTCGCACTTGCTTGACAATCTTTTTCATCAAAGCTTGCCACTCTAAAACTTGGCTTGGGTCAGGAGGTAGCACAGCTATTTGATTAAATTGCTCAGATCCAACTAAAGGTGTCACAGGTTGCAGAAATATGGGGATTTCCTGACTAATATCAGCAACTAATAAGGCTGAACGTTCCAAATCACTGGGATCGGTAGTTTTAGAAATAATTATCTTGACAAAAGCTTCTACCTGTGATTCAAAACACAACTGCAAAAACCTCTCATGTTCAGGCCAATAACTTTCGCCACTGACACTAGGTAGTTTCAAATCCATGCCTACAGAGTCCAAGTAAGCGATAATCATAGCTAGTTGGTCTGGGCGATGTCCGCCTGTTTCCAAGTAAATGGGTAGATTGACGATCGCTCGTAATTTGGGGAGAAATTCAGCTAAAAAAGGGGCGTGCAGCAGTGGTTCACCACCAGTTAAGCTAATGCTATCGTGTAGAAAGGGCTGATTTTGCCTGTTTACCCATTCAATTAACACAGATAAAGGGACAGGGTTAGGGTGAACTTCAAAATCTCTCAATCCAGGAGATAGCTCAACTCTACAGGAAGCGGGTGTATGCCAAGTGTGGGCGCTATCACAAAAGTGGCAGCGCAAATCACAAAGAGCAAAGCGAATAAAAATCTGGCGCGTCCCGACATTGAGACCTTCCCCTTGAATAGCTGAAAAGACTTCCACCAGGCGTGCCATAGGTTCAACTGTAGTTTTAGCAATCATGTGATGATGGCTGCGCGATCGCGCAGTGTCGCACAACAGCAATTTTTGGCTTCAGGTTCGATAGTGAACCTGTACTAGTCCTAATCTTTACCGATTTAACATGAGGTTAGGTAATTTTTTAGGACAAAATAATGTTTGGCAGATTAGATTTTAGATGGCAACTAAAGTGCATAGCTTGATGAGTAGCCAACCCCAAGAGGCAAATTTTCCCATTACTTACCTTGACGGCACTGCAATATTGCAGGTGTCCACACGGTTGAGTGTGCTTGAGGCTGTAGTCTTTAAGCAAACCTGCCAAGGCTTGACTGAGGCCAATACACCACCCCAACAGATCATCATCGACTTTGGGCAAACTACCTTTATGGATAGTAGCGGTATAGGCGCTCTGGTGAGTAATTTTAAAACTGCTCAAGAAAAAGGGATTGCCTTCACTTTGCGGAATCTCACCCCCCAAGTGATGGCAGTCCTTAACTTGACAGGATTGGATCAAGTTTTTTCCATTGAATCCGTTAATAGTGTATCCTCAATTGAAGAAAACAATGACGTAGATACACGTAAAAGTACAGTTCGCAAAACAGAGCCATTGCCCCAAACACATCCCTCCATAGCATCGTGGACAAAACGGTTAATAGATATAGTGGGGGCATTGGTGGGTTTAGTTATTACAGCATTTTTATTTATTCCTATAGCGATCGCTATTAAAATCGACGATCCCGGCCCAATTTTCTTTAGTCAAACCCGTTGCGGTTGGATGGGTAAGCGATTTTCCATCTGGAAATTTCGCTCCATGTGTGTAGATGCCGAAGCTAAAAAATCTCTAGTAAAAAACCAAGTAGAAGGAGCATTTTTCAAAAACGATAATGATCCTCGCATTACCAAAGTAGGACGCTTTTTGCGCCGTACCAGTATAGATGAATTCCCCCAGTTTTGGAATGTCCTCAAAGGTGAAATGAGTCTAGTGGGTACTAGACCACCCACACCTGATGAAGTAGAACGCTATGAAGTACCAGAATGGCAACGCTTAGACGTTAAACCTGGTATGACTGGTGAATGGCAGGTTAATGGACGCTCCAAAGTACGCAGTTTTGAAGATGTAATTCGCCTAGATTTGCAGTATCAAAAAAATTGGAGTTTACTTTACGATTTAAAGCTGATTTTTAAAACCGTAACCATTCTGTTTCACAAAAACAGTGGTGCTGTTTAACTATCAAGTAGAAGGAATCTAGGCGACAGGATGTGGATTGTAGGGACTTCTAACTGGTGAGAGGTAAAGAAAATTACTCCTCCCGTAAACTGAAGCTCCCCTGCTTTCCTCTCTCAACTTTCAAGAAGCAGGAGGCAAGAAAGTTACGTAAGGATTCAGAAGCCAGAATTCAGCATTCAGAATGAACAAAAGTTATAGCAATTAAAGTGATGGTTTTACAAAGTATTGAGTGTCTAAATTCCTGATGTTGCAAGCATTCTGGCTCATAGCTCCTGACTCCTGAATTCTTACAAAGTTACTTTTATCGGCTTTCTTCTTTTCTCATACTAATTCACTAAAAGATTGTAACAGATATAAATCGTCAAATCCTTGTTAAATCCGGTATTCCCCATTTTGAATTTGGCGTTCGCGTGGCGTGTCGAAGACAAAAGTTCTGTAGAGGGAAAACTTTTCAAGACGAATTTTGAATTTGTATTACTCATTGACGGCAGAAGGGGAAAAAGTAGAGGCTTCCGTAGTCTCTAAACAGGAAGTTTAAGATTCATCAATTTAGGTAGGGACAGATGAAAAAACGTGGAAACAAGCACAGATAAGGATTACAGAGTTTTTGAAGCTCAAAAAGTGCAAAGTTTTTACTAGGAGGGGTTTAAAAACCCTGCATTTTGGTCTGACGAATAGGGAAATTTACGCTTAA
>DATGXQ010000079.1:0-27574 GCA_035298905.1 Nostocaceae cyanobacterium
TCCGATTGAGAATGTAGAAATAAGAATAAATTTAGCCCTGAAATAAATTAGCCTGTGGCAACGCTCCGCGTAGCTTGCTTCCCCGTAGGGGTACGGGCTAATAGCTAAAGTCATCTAAAAGATGACTGAATTAAATTCCTAACCCGTTAAAACGGGTTTCAGCTTTAAGCCGGTTCGCGTAGCGTTGCCGTAGGCTAATTGATTTCACGGCTATTTGCAAAATTGTGATATGCTAACAACAATAGAGTTTTTATCATTTTTAGTTTAATTGACTATTATAATAGAGAAAATAGAAGATCATTCCCAATACTCTATCCTCTAGCTATTAAATTCATTGGGCTTAGTAGTTATGACTATCAATATTACCCTAAAACCAGAACAAGAGCAACTTATTCAAGCCAAATTAGAAAGCGGGAAATATGAAAACGCTTATGAAGTAATTGTCGCAGCGTTAAATTTATTAGATGAAAGAGATAAACATTATGAACAATGGTTAGAGGAAACTCGTAAAAAAGTCGCTGTAGGTATTGAGCAAGCAGACAAGGGACAATTAACGGATGGTGAAGTTGTTTTCACTAGATTACGTGAGAAACTTTGCCAGAAAGGACAATCTCAAGCATGAGTAAATATAGTTTAACAGATGAAGCAATTCAAGATATCAATGAAATTTGTGATTATTTATCAAATTTTAACTTAGATGCAGCAAATAAATTTTTAAATTCAATAGAACAAAAATGTCAAAATTTAGCTAAGTTTCCAAATATGGGACGTAGTTATGCAGAACTATCACCAGAATTGCGCGGAGTTACTCTAAATGATTATATTATTTTCTACAGATTGATTAGCAATGAAGTTGAAATTATCCGAGTCGTCAATGGATATCGCAACCTTGAATCTTTGTTTTCAGATTCTGATGATTGAAACCTATTGATTTTCTGTAAGGATTCAGGTATCTAAAACCCGCTCACATAGCCAGGTTCAAAATTGAATTTAGCTTATTAACATACCTTTAGTCGCAATAAGCCACGAAAATATAGGGGTTATGCAATTCTTATTGAGAATAGAATTTTTGGGCTAATCGGTGGAAAGCTTTATCAGGTAAAGATTATAGAGATTTTGGTATGACCTGAATCCTTAAGATTTTCTCTTTTAAAGTCTCCAACTTGCAAAGAAAATTAATAAAATGCAGATTGGTTGCATTTACATCCATAAACGCAATTGTTTCTCATCTATTAGATTATTGGTTAAAAGACAAAGAATATACGGTGGTTACTACGTTTGATGCAATGAGTTCACCGTATATTATTTATTGCACATTATCATTAATTGGATATTCGTGTCAATATCTCTCTACATATTTGTTGCTTAGTTCAGCCAGAGAACAAAAATAGACACTCTCAATTATTCGATTCTTGTTGAAAAACTGAAAATGTGCGGTGGTTACTACGTTTGATGCCATGAGTTCACCGTACATTCTTAACTAAATGATAGGCTGTTATCCAAAAAGTGTCAATACCTCCTGTATTTCAATTTCTCATTTTAGAGTATTCCAAAAAATAAATGATCCAATGGCTGTGTCATTGCGAGCGTAATGAAATTGAGCGACGCAATCTCAAACCCTTGCGATTGCTACCCTACGGGAACGCTGCGCGAACATTCCGCTACGCTCCATACCCTACAGGAAGGTTTCGCCAACGCAATGACTGTTGGGCATTTTTTTACTTTGTGTACTCTTAAATGATCATAAAGCTTGAATATTGCTTTACTGCTACTCAACGAATTTATACAAGAAGTTAGCATTACTAATTATATTTACATAATTCAAATAGGTTATAGGGGAATATACGGTGGTTGCTTAATGCCATGAGTTCACCGTATATCTTTACAGACATTAGGGAGTAATCCCTGTTTGTAACTAATACCTAAGTCGTTATGTACGAAGTATGCCTGTCAAGCCAGGGTGTGCTTCCGATAAAGGCTGTCTCAACAACCTTAACGCCTCAGATTATCTTTGCTCCAAACAATCTATCTTTGGTTAATACGAGGTTTTTACTTATATTTACTTAGTAATTCCCATGTATTATAGTCTATAATAAATCGTTAAGTGCTAAAAGTCAATATATACTTTAAGTTTTTCACGAAACCTGAAAAAACCTCAATGTCTAGAAAGCCTAAACAAACTCCAAAAATTAACTCAACTATATTAGTTTTTTCAATCCAGAGGCCATAATTTCACCCAGGTTGTTAGCAAGGGTATTCAGTCCTGGCTTAAGTTCCCAATCTGCAACTTTTTTAGCTGAAAGAAACCCATGTGCAGAGGCATTTCTGAGGGCTTTTGCCAGTTTTACGGCTTCCTCCCAAGAAGAAATAGAATTAGATTTAACAAGCCAATGTTCAATGATTTTTTTATCACCAGCACTTACACCCAAAAATTCCGCAATAGCATCTTCATCTTTTGTCAACCATTTCTCAAGATTATCTTTTTTTTGGGGATTTGGTGGAGTTAATGAATTATAATTTGGTAGGTTACATTTTTGTATAAAATTAGAAATGATTTCAGGAGATGTTTGTCTAGAAAAATGATTCATTAATGCTTTGGTAGTAATTTCAAATCCACTGTAGGCAATTACAAGCCGCCATTGGAAGCCTCGCAATTTATGTATTTTTGAACTTGTTTTTCTTCCAATAGAAGGTTCGTACCAGTTAATCGCTTCTTCTGTAAGACGAACTCCCCTAAATAGGCATTTAATAACTTTATCAATATGCTCTGGACTATGAGTATGATTAGCCGCAAAGTATAATAATTTTTGGTGAATCTCACTGCATTTAGGGTTGTCTTTCCAAGAATTGTCAGGTCTAAAAGAATTTTCCAACTTTTCCCAGATAATTGTAAGATTATCCTGAGTATCTGTATAGTTGTCTGCCATATTTATTCATTTTCTGCTTTAAATACAGACTACCCAGATAAAGATAAAATGTTAACAACGAAAAACATCAAATTAACATATAGCCATTCCGGCTAGAGTGAAGTACAGTCAAACCCTTAATTTACAAGCTTCACAGCTTTTTCAATGTACCTCATCTGACAGGGAAACGCTGTATTTTTTTCATCTATTTAGATAACCTGCCCACCACACAACTAAAACCAGGTAACAACGGCGAAGTTAATTCATCATTAGCAAACAAGGTTTGTACTAATACTAAAATTGCTTTTTCTCTTCTATAAACTTCGATTTGTTGCAGTCGCCAATCAACTATCCAATATTCCTGCACTCCTCTAGAAGTGTAAAGTTTAAGTTTTACTTCTCTGTCTCGGCGTTCATTTTCTGCACCAGCCGAAAGCACTTCAACTACTAATTCTGGCGCACCTGTCAAATGTCCTTCATCATCTAATAGATTGGCTAAACGTTGATTACTGACCCAAACTACATCAGGAATCACATTATCAGCATCAGTGAAAATTATTCCGGCAGTTGCGGCTGCTTGTCCTAAACCAGTGTCTCTAGACCAAAGTGTTAGTTCTGTACAAATGTTGCCGCAAGCTTTTTGATGTTTCCAATGTGGTGCTTTAGTCACGAATAGTTCTCCGTCAATTATCTCATAGCGGTTGCCGTTATCTGGTAATAATTCCAGGTCTGCACTTGTCCAGCGTACTCCCTCGTATGTAGTTTGGCTCATATTGCCTCCTATGGCATGATATAAATATTATAGTGGCTGAGTAACTAAATTTTAAAATTTGGATTGAAATTACTTGTAAACTATGAATATTTTAATTTTGGGTGGAACTCAATTTTTAGGTAGACATTTTGTAGAAGTTGCTCTTAGTCAAGGATATAAGGTAACTTTATTTAATCGCGGTCTGACTAACAATAATTTATATTCTGATGTAGAAAAATTAGTTGGCGATCGCTCTCAAAATGACCTCAAGGCTTTACAGGGTAAAAACTGGGATTTAGTCATTGATACTGCGGGCTATTTTCCTAATTTACCGCAAATAGTCCAAGCCACAGCCGAGTTACTACAAAACTCAGTCAAATTTTACGTTTATATTTCTACCGTCAGCGTTTATTCTCAACTCCAAAACAATGGTGACGAGACATTACCACTCTATCCAACTAATCAAGAATTGCCCGAAGAAATGAGTGCAGAAAAGTATGGCACTCTCAAAGTTATGGCAGAATCAGTAGTAAGAGAAATTTATGCTGAAA
This sequence comes from Nostocaceae cyanobacterium, assembly GCA_035298905.1. Classification (GTDB taxonomy): domain Bacteria; phylum Cyanobacteriota; class Cyanobacteriia; order Cyanobacteriales; family Nostocaceae; genus DATGXB01. The sequence continues at coordinate 4,209 of DATGXQ010000079.1, forward strand.
AAAGTCTAATTGTTCGTCCAGGTTTAATTGTTGGACCCTATGATAATACTGGACGTTTAACTTATTGGGTGCGACGTATTGCTGAAGGTGGAGAAATTTTAGCGCCGGAAAGTCCTGATTTACCTGTACAAATTATTGATGCACGGGATTTAGTGCAATGGGTGTATAAATTAGCCTCTATTTCTCAAGGAGGAATCTACAATGCTGTAGGTCCAAATTATCCTCTGAAATTAGGTGAAGTTTTAACTACTTGTCAACAGGTAACTGCTGGAAATGCTAAATTTACTTGGATTCCGAGCGAGTTTTTAGCAGATGAGGGGGTAGAATATTGGCAAGAGTTACCTTTGTGGCTACCTCCTGCGGAACAATACACTTTTCCCTGTTTAAATAATAGTCGCGCGATCGCGTCTGGTTTGCGTTTCCGTTCTTTAACAGAAACCATTAACGATATTTGGCAATGGGATCAGTTAGCACAGCCAAAATATGCTAGTGGTTTATCTAGAGAAAAAGAAACAGCTATTTTGCAAAAATGGCAAATAAATAAAAATTAGATCCAGATCCCCGACTTCTCTAAGAAGTTGGGGATCTTATTTATTATTCAGATTTCACATCGCTTTTATTGACCAGACCCATCTCTCTCCTACGCAGTTTAACTAAAACTTTAACTCGCCGTTTAAATTGCTCGAATTGTTCTGGAGTAATTTGAGTTTTTTGCCATACTGGACGCTGTTTTAAACGTTCACTCCAAGCATTGATTTTTGGGTAATTCTGTAAAGTTACACCCAGATTTTCTACAGTAATTACAGCAATACCAGCAACAATATCTCCTAAAGTTAAACTGTCACTGCCAAAATAAGGAGATTCGCCCAATAATTCGGTAAAAAATTGCAATATAGTATTTATCTTTTCTTTCGCTTTGGGAATTTGTGGTGAATCTTCTGCTTCATAAATTAAAGAAACTATTTGCGGGAATAACTCATTAGAAGTTACTAATTGTACCATTCGCACTTTAGCTAAATCTTGGGGATTTTGGGGTAAAAGTGATGGAGTAGGATATTTACTTTCTAAATAATCCATAATGGCTAAAGATTCTACTATCCGTAACCCATCATCAACTAAAACCGGAATATGATGAAAAGGATTAACTGCTAAAAATTCCGGCTGTAATTGATCTCCATCTAAATTCATGACAATAGATTCAAAAGGAATATCCTTTTCTAGTAAAGTTATCCACGCACGGCGAGCATTAGGTGAAAGTGGATTATAGTAAAGTTTCAGCATGAAAACCTCCAATTAATTCTAAACAGACCGATTGGTTTGTAAATTGACAAAAAAATATACTCAATCTCCACATCAGAATTATTTCTGATGCTTGTAGAGACATTCCACCGAAACGTCTAATTAATTTTGGTGTAGAAACGTTCCATGGAACGTCTCTACATCAGTGCTATGAGCCTGATAATTCATTTTTAGCCGAAATGATTATGATTTTACTGTAAAACAGACCGATTGGTTTGTCAACTATCAAAAAAATAATTTCCAGCTATAAACTAAACTTCCACCTTATACCCTAAGACCAATTCATCTCCTGGTAAACCCCTGATTCCCCAATTATGCTGAGGAATTTCCAAAATGCTAATTTCAATATCATTGATAGCAATACCAAATTGATGATGTATATTTTTGATTAATTGCCGAAGGAGTTGTTTTTTAGTATCAATTGTTCGTCCTTCAAACATGGCAATTTCTATAATTAAGTAGTTTTCGGAACGATCAGGGGGATAATAAAAGTCTACTTTCTCTAAAGGAAAAAAACGATGAAATCTTTTATCTGGGGTCAGTTGCAAAATTTCTACAACTGTATTATGAATGATATTGGATAGCTCTGATTTAATCGGATTAAGCTTTTCAGCTATTCCATATATTTTAATTTGTGCCATGATTTGCTAGATTGACTTCTATATATTGTCCTAAATAATTGACTACCCTTTGAATATGAATTGTATCTCCATAAAGCTTACTCATCATAATTGCTCCTTCTAAAGTAGAAATTATAATAGTTGCTACTTCGTCAGCATCAATTTCTGATTTAATTTCTCCCTGTTCAATCCCTTTTTGGATAACTTTAATAATTAAATTCCGCCAATTATCCATTGCTTTTTGAGCGCGTTCTCTTAATGCAGGATGAGTATCATCACTTTCTACAGCCGTATTTAAAAGTGGACAACCTCCTTTAATTGGTGGATTATCTACAAAGCTACTAAATATCTCAACTATTGCTAGTAATCTAGACACGGCATGTTTTTGGTTTTTTAAGACAGCTTTTGTATGCTCTCGAATCCGAGAAACAGCAAATTCAAAAGCTTGGATTGCTAATTCATCCTTGTTTTTAAAGTGATTATAAATTCCTCCTTTTTGCAATCCTGTGACGCGCATAATATCAGAGATTGAAGACCCTGCATAACCTTGTTGGTTAAACAGTTCTGCTGCTTGTTGCAGGATTCTGCTTTTTGTTTCTTCACCTTTTGCCATAAAATATTAAGACCAAATGGTCTGTTTTATTTTTACATGAATATTCATAGATAGTCAAGGTATTTGAAATCAGAGTAAAATCTGAGGCTAATAGCTGAGGAAAATGTTTTTGTTTAGACACTAAGAGCTAAAATTTACTCTACAACTTGGGTGTTGATGTCTTTGCTTTCTCCCAAAACAATAAAATCGCATTTTTATTAAACGTGATCAAGTTGCACGTTTTAGCGATCGCCTGATTTACCCTTTCCTCTTGATAACCAAAGACAATACCCCAAACCCTCTGGGCATATTGTAGAAGTTTTTGCCATATACGATCGCTCCTGACAGTTAAATTACCACAAAGGGCGATCGCCACCATAAATTTAGTTCCATCAGCCACCCCACCATTTCCCACAGCCAGCAGAAAATCAACTATCAAGCAGGATTCTAACCTGGTTGTGAAAAACTAAGTTTTCATAGTCAAAAATGCCAATTATAGTTATATTTACAACAAATATCTAAGTATTATAGCGTATAATTGAGTATTTTTTTAAATAATTTCTAGTTTAGAAACCCCCAAGCAGATGAAAAGCAACTTATAAGCTAACTGAAATGCTTTGATATCTAAGATATATAATACCAATTCACTAAACCCTTGTCAAATCTGGTATTTCCCATTTTGAATTTTGAATTTTGAATTTTGAATTGGTATAAGCTGTCAATGTAAACTGATATTAACAGATTATCTTAAGGACAATAACTACTGTGAGCCAGTTTATTTTATCCTGAATATCAATCTTTTAAATAGCTGATAATCTCTGCTGCTCCATTGACAATTTATAGCAAGATTAAACAACAATATTATCAATTTTTTCCTTTTTCAACTTCTGTAATAAGTCTGATTATACTTTTTTATCAGATCAAGCACGAGCATTTATAGCTTGCTTCCCCCCAGAGTAATTAAAAGATTTCATTTCTGGTTCAACCATGATCCAACTTCACCTAATCCCCTAAGTAACTGCACCAGATAGATTAGGTTGTACTTATCAAAGGATTTTTGGTTACTTATTCAATAATAATAAGTAGTATTTTGTAACATACAAGACATTTTTTTAGAGATTTGATACCCTACAATCGATTGTTAAGTTTTTATAAAATCCCGCAAAATAGCCTAAATTCAAGGTTAAACCACTGTTTTGGCAGCTATGATATCCAACACCGTACTGTACACTTTCCCAACACAAAATTTAGTCCTGTTATATAGAATCGCTATCTTTGATATCAGGAATCAATAAGTTAAGGAAATACCATTTTTATATTTTCTTTGTTATTTTGTAGTTAACGGGACAGTTATTCTCTGTACTGTAGGCTTAAATAACAATTAGTTAGACCATATCTTCGCTTATTCCCGGTCAACTTCTTAATTTGTGATCAAAATAAACAAATTCCAGAATCAGCTTGCACGGAAATAAGCCAAATTGGCAAAATTACATCAGTCTCAAATCTACCTAATTTACAACTATGCTCAAAACAGCAAATACTCAATCTATTATTCTCCCTACTTTTATTAATTCAATGGGAGTAAGCGAACAAAAAAGAAATAAATTAGATTTACTGCAACCAGTTCGTGAATGGTTGGATGCTGTAGAAATTCAAAATCGCAAATTAGCCAAATTGATTGCCAAGCTGATTCCTGCTCAATGTCCATTTGAACGTGACATCATGCTATTTGGTCGCAAAATTGCCCACATTCCTCCCATGTGCAAGTTAAACCCACTCTATGATCAATTTGTGGGCTTGCGTTTTCGCGCTTTATGTTATTTAGTAGATCAGTGTGGAGAGGATATCCAATCCTACTGCTAAATATCAGTTAGAGCCAAAATCGCATGGAAATTAAAATTGAGCATCAACCTAGTCAAGAAATTCTCAATCAGTTAGGTGTCTATAAATGGGCAATTTGGCAAAAAGAAGCTTCCAAATTTCCTTGGACTTATGATTCTCAAGAAACTTGTTACTTTTTAGAAGGTGAGGTAGTTGTAACTCCCGATGGAGGTCAACCAGTGCAAATGGGCAAAGGAGATTTGGTAACTTTTCCTGCTGGTATGTCTTGTACATGGGAAATTAGCAGCGATGTCAAAAAACACTATTGCTTTGATTAAGCAAAGGTAATCTGTTATTATCGTTGCAATTTAGAAAAACATCTGATTGTTTACTGTAAATTGATGTGATATGGAGATTCGCAGCAAGAGGCACTAGCTAAAATAGCAGACTTGAGAAACTGCCTGTAATCATCTCTTAGAACTTGTTGCGACTCCAACCTAAAAATTCAAAATTCAAAATAGCCTTCGGCAAGGCTTCGCCAACAAAATTCAAAATAAAAAACTTGGAAGGTATGATTTTATTGAAGTTTCCTGGTTGACATTGGCATATTGAGGTAGCGGAGAAAAAAGATTGTTTATTCTCATAATATCGCCAGTCAAAATTCCTATTCCATCTCAATTTCTGAATTTTAAATTTTTTAAATTTTAAATTTTGAATTTTGAATTTTGAATTTTGAATTTTGAATTTTGAATTTAGGTGGGCATTGCCCACCCTGATAAAACCTAATTAGCAGCAAGATAAGCTTCTAAGGCTTCAGAACCGCCAATTAACTTACCATTAACAAATACTTGGGGAACTGTTGTAGAGGCTGCAATAGCTTGTAAAGAACTTGTAGAGATATCCCGGCCTACTACCACTTCCTCGTATGCTATGCCACGTTTTGCCAACAAAGCCTTAGCATTAATGCAGTAAGGGCAACCGTCTTTAGTAAAGAGAGTGAATGTTTTGGTTTGGCTAGGGGTAGGCTGAATATAGTTCAACATGGTTTGAGCATCGGAGACTTTAAAAGGATCTCCTGGTTCATACGGCTCAATAAACATTTGCTCAATAATGCCATTTTTTACTAGCATTGAGTAGCGCCAAGAGCGATTACCAAAACCCAAATGTGACCAATTTACCAATAAGCCCATAGCAGCAGTAAAAGCACCGTTACCATCAGGAATAAATCTGATATTTTCTGCTGCTTGACTCTTTGCCCATTCGTTCATGACAAAGGCATCATTGACAGAAATACAGATAATGTCATCAACGCCATTCTCTTTTAATGCTGGGGCTAATTCATTGTATCCAGGTACATGGGATGATGAGCATGTAGGGGTAAATGCACCTGGTAAAGAAAATACAACAACTGTTTTATTAGCAAATAACTCTTGAGTTGTTACATCTACCCATTGATTATTTTGACGGGTGTGAAAAGTAATATTGGGGACTCTTTGCCCGCTCAGATTGGAGAACATCTATTTTGCTCCTATGACAGCCACCCCTGAGATACTACGACGGGAAAGCTTAATATTAATGTCAATAGCTAACTTTTTGTTGTTGGTAGATTATGGAAGCTTGAAAAATGGATTCTCGGAACAATTTAACAAAAAAATTTAGCTAGTTTGCATAAAACCTGTAGCTGGCTCTGATAATACTACAGAGGCTAAAAGCTGAGTACATTTACAGGCGTTACACATTTTATCAAAACGCCTAGTTATATTTAAGTTCTATAACTAACTATTTGGGAAATATAACCCAGTTAAAAACCCGTCTTCCGAGACGGGTTCTTAGCTATTTAAGGTAGACTTTTAGGAATATTGGGCAATATTGTAGATAAGTTTAGGTAAACTCCTGAATGAAGGGAGCGATCGCCTGTACGAATTCAGCCGGATTTTCATAAGGCATGATATTCTTACCAGTGATTTTCACTCCCCGACCTTGTGGTAAGCATTTGAGGTAATCGGACAAACGCTGATCAGGCGTTTCTTTTTTCCCTTCTTTACCGATACTTGCTGCTGCTTCCCCGACGACTAAGAGGGTGGGGTGGGGTACTGAGGCGATCGCTTGACTATAATCTGTTTGCCAAAATCTAGCTAAAAAAGAAAATACTGCGTAACGACCCCTCATATCTTGAGCATCTGCAATCAGAGGATTTAACCATTCTTCATCAACATTCGCACTATTAGCAAATAACTTTTCAGTGGAAAAGGAACGTAAAAACTTACGAGTGCGTGCATAACGGAAAAACAGATTGCCCACAGGAGAGTTAAACACAGACCAGAGAATTTTCTGTTGTGATTCAGATGCTTTTCTCGTAATTACTGGCCAAGATGTGGGATCAGAAAGTACCAATCCAGCAATTAGATTTTGTTCTAGTTTTTGTTCCAGTTGGACTAATTCTAATGCTATGGGTAATGTAGCACCTTGCACAACTAAAATTACAGGCTTTTGCACCACTGTTTGTAAAAAGTGTTGCAATTGTTTTGCCCAATCAATTGGTTTATAAGCTTGCCGGGGCTTATCACTTTCACCACATCCTAATAAATCTGGGCTGTAAATCAAATTACTCTGATTAGCTTGATACCACTCCCGACAAAATAGCCGCCAAAATTGCTTTGATAAACCTACTCCAATAGGATGTATTAATAACAAAGGAATGCCTTCAGGAAGAGAATTTAATGGTTGATGAACTTGATAAGCACAGCGATAATTTTGCCAACTATAAAACTGTGTTGGAGATGCTGTGACAGTAGATGTATTAGCTACATTGGATGGTTGCATAATTCCATTTCTGACTAGCGGCTAAAAAATAATCTGCGGATGAATCAACTGATATCCTGCGTCTTTCAGTTTTTGATTAGACACCCAGGCATTATAAGGACGGTTACTTTTATTTGCTGCATCCCATATAACATTAGATAAATTATGTTTTGTCAGCACACCATCAATTAATTCTCGACTGGTCAAATGTCCATCATCTACTAAATTATAAATACCTTGTAAGCGATGCTGACGGGCAAATTCTATCGCCCCAACAATATCATCTAAATGAATCCAATTAGTAATATCCTCACCACTACCAGGGCGGGTTGTACCAGCCGCTCGACTAAAAATTTTGATTAGTTCTCTCCCTGGTCCATAAATTCCTCCTAAGCGCAAAACACATACCCGGAGATTTTCATTTTCTGCTGCTAATAAAATTTCTTCTGTTTTCCGAAGAATATGAGCATTAAGGTTAGCTGGTGCTGGTGGTGTTTCTTCATCTACCCAAACCCCGTTTCTGTCTCCATATACTGAATAACTACCCGTATAAATCAAGTGGCGAATAGTTATAGATGTTCTTAACAAAGAAACTAAATTTTTAGCAGTATGTAAATAAGTTTCTTCATAGAGATTGGGGTTTTTCGCTCCTACAGATAACAAAACTGCATCTTGATTATGCAATACTGCTTTTAAACCCTCTAGATCATTTCCTTTAGTAACTATAACTTTTTGAGCTACTGTTTCTAGTATTGGTACTCGCTCAGGTGTAGTGGTAGTAGTAGTGATGACAAAATTTGTATTTTGTCGCCAATATTGAGCAATTGTATAACCAACATAACCACAACCAATAATTGCAATGTTCATAAGTTGTTCGTAGACGCAAATTGATTTAAGGATTCTCTACCTTTAATGGCGGAGATAAAGAGACTCCGCCTCTAGTCAAAAGTACAAAAGTTAATACTGTTAACTGATGACCAATGACTAATTACCAATCACTATTTAGCTAATTCTCTTTCAATTATGGCAGTTAATTTAGGTGAATCTGGCTTGACACTACTTCTGAAGCGAGCAACTACTTCACCTTGTTTGCTGACAACAAATTTTTCAAAGTTCCAACCCACTTCTCCCTTTGGCTCTACTGCATTAGTGAGTCGAGTGTAAAGGGGGTGTTGCTGAGAACCTATAGTGTGTATTTTATCAAATAGTTCAAAGGAAACTTTATACTTGTTGACACAGAACTGTAAAATCTCTTGGTTGGTTCCAGGTTCCTGTGCGCCAAAATCGTTACAGGGAAAACCCAAAACCCTTAACCCTGCTTCTCGATACTTCTGGTTTAATTGCTCTAGTCCTGCATATTGAGGGGTGTAGCCACAGTAAGATGCTACATTGACAATTAACAGTACTTGGCCTGTATACTCCTTCAGCTGCTTGTCTTCACCGTTGATTGTCTGAACTAGAATATCAGAGATGGTGCTGGTCATGGGCAATTGAGATTTTGTGGGAACATTGCCAAGTTTCCCATATTCTAGGTACTGTTAACTCGATTTCTTTACCTTTTTACAAGTGCCAGTTTACCCTATTGGTGAATTGCACCATCGGGCATAATTGCTCCAGCTAAGTTAGCTCCAATCAGTTTGACGAGCAAGCGATCGCCTGAACGAATCCTCGCACCCGTTAAGTCAGCACCCCGTAAATCCGCACCACTGAGATCCGCACCAATTAAATTTGCCGATCGCAAGTTGGCCTCTCTTAAGTCTGCTAATAATAAGTTCGCTCTAAATAAATTTGCTTCTGATAAATTCGCACCCCTGAGATTAACTTTGTGCATAAAGGTATCACTCAAATCCGCACCGCTTAAATTGGCATAACTTAAATTTCTGGCAGATAAATCTCGGTTACTCAAATTTGCTCGGCTAAAATCTTTACCGCTTAAATCAGGGTTCGGTTTTGGTGGTTGATACTTAGCTTGCGGTGGGCGATAATAACTAGCAGATGATTTTCTCGGCTGTGAATGATTTGGATTGTGTAGATGATCTTTTAATGAGCGTAATTTATCACGGGCTTCATTAAAAGCTTTGAGTTTTTCTTGAGCTTTTTGCTGGAGACGGAGATTATCTTTAGGAATGCGATCGGGATGCCAAACAAATACTAAATCTTTATAAGCCTGGTTTACTTCTTCTAGCGTCGCTCCAGGTTCTAATTCTAAGATTCTGTAGTATTGCTCCAGTTCGCTCATATTGATGTGTTAGTTGTTAATTTAAATACATATAAACATAGAGGACAGGAAATAGGAAAAAGGAAATAATTTTTTCACCAATGAATGATCGGATTGATCTACCTTTCTCAGCGTGACATAATTATAGTATATATTTGTACTAAATTTGTCTAGTGTAGAGAGTTTACCGTGATTTTTGGCGTAACATCACCTGATTTGCCAAAAAGTAGAAAAAATTTTTTCAGGTGTTCTGATGTCACTCAGTTAGTGAAGACTACTGTTAAAACTTGATTGTACAACTAGGCTATCATGATGTGATTTTAATAATTGTAACAAAAAACATCAGCAGGATATTGAGCAACGATTTAGCTTCCCTATAGATAGGGAATCTCAAGATACAGCAGGGAACAGGGTTAAAAGTCTTTTAGCATCAGGCTTTGTTTCTAACATTTGTACCTCATTTAGCTGAAATCTGCTGTAACATAATCTGATACCAATTCACTCAAAGAATGTAACAAGTGTAAATCAGCCAACCCTGATAAAATCCTACATTCTCAATTTTGAATTTTGTTGGCGAAGCCTTGCCGAAGGCTATTTTGAATTTTGAATTTTGAATTTTGAATTTTTAATTGGTATGAGGTGTTGAGGTAAGGATTCAGATTAGGAAATCTTTGTCAAAACCACCCGGACAAAAGGCTTTTTGCTAATTGCTGCACAGGCATACAGCAGATTTCAGCTAAATGAGGTACAAATTTTTAGAACAAAGCCTGATGCTAAAAGACTTTCAACTCTGTTCCCTGTTCCCTGTTCCCTGTTCCCTGTTCCCTGCTGTATTTAGCAAACAATTTTTGATTCAACTCAATAACTTATCTACAAAAGCTACCCGCAGCAATGATTAATTACCTGATGACTCGATTATGCCATCGAGCAATACCCCGTAGATAAGCACTAATAGGAATTTGATAAATCTCAATAAAAATCCAAACAATAATTGCTAAATGTAGCAAAAATGTGAGGGCTGTCCAAATATAGGGAATCCATGTCAAAGGTGCATAAGGAGTGGGGGGAAAAAAATAAGCACCAAGGCCAATAATAGCAGTAGGAAAGAAAATAAAAGCAATAGCCGCTACCCCATAACCCCAACCTAGTTCTACACCTTCTAATTTGGCTTCTGTCCATTTATAGCCATTCCAGTGCCAAACTAGGGGAGGTTCTCTAGAAGGCATTTTGATTTGTTGTAGTTCTAAATTAACTGTAAAAATTTCATGGCAAAAATCGCAAGACATGGCCTCCATTAATGGCATGTGGGAAACTTTGCCAATGCGACAAACTGGACATGGGTAATCTTGGTGAAAATTTAAAGATGTAGATAATATTTTAGAATTAGGCATGGTCAAGCTAGTTTTTATAAAATTCAATTCTCGCCAATAGTAAATGAGGTAAAAATTATAAACTGTCAGATTTTGCACTATTCATTTTGCTATCTTGTCCCTAAGTGTTGTGGGCTAATAAGTGTTAATTGACATAAGCTAGTACAGCTTGGCGGAAATAACTACCCAGTTAAAAGAGGTTAAAAAGCTGATAAAGCAAGCAATATATCCTCTGACTTCTGACTGGAGCTTTCAGAGTCTCCGCTTTTGACTTCTTTCACTAGCCGTATTTACATAGTATTTTGAGAATTGTACGGAAAACTGGGACAAGTTTGAAAGCTAACATTTCTAACGAGTTTATCGTTTTTTGGTCATGATGAGGATCTTGACACCGACGATTGTTTTTGCTAGCCTCTGAAAGTAGTAAAGTGCATAAATTTTCTAACTTAACGCCATACAAATGATCACCAGCAGTTCCTACTTTTATTTTTGGTTTAGGGTGGTTCACCGGGGGTGAATCTGGTTTCCTAATGGAAACTGCCCGGTGAACCGCAGAGCGAACTCTGCGGTTTTTGTTTTTTTAGGGGTAATAACTGAAATGACTATCTACTCAGCTAACTGGTTTTTTGGCTTTTACTTTTGGCCCTGCCTTAGTTCCGGGTAGATAGCGTGATGTCAATCAATCAAAACGCACCCGGAACCAAAGCTTCCGGGTTTTTTATTTTCAGGAGAATGAAATTATGATCAACGCTAAACTGGCTGCACAATCCTATGTTAACCACCAAACTATCGTTAAACTCTCAGAACAGGTGGCTATTGGTGGAAAAGAATTGGTAATTATTGGTGGCCCCTGTACTGTCGAAAGCTTAGAACAAATGGAAACCGTTGCCCAAAGGCTACAAGCTGCACCTGTACAGGCTTTGCGGGGTGGAGTTTATAAACCGCGCACATCTCCCTATGCTTTCCAAGGCATGGGTGAGGAGGGATTAGAAATTTTAGCCAAAGTGCGATCGCTCTATCATCTTCCTATAGTTACCGAAGTGATGTGTATTTCCCAAATCGAAACCGTCGCCACCCATGTAGATATGTTACAAGTGGGTAGTCGCAATATGCAGAACTTCGACTTACTCAAAGCTTTAGGACAAGCAGGTAAACCAGTTTTGTTAAAACGGGGTTTAGCTGCCACAATTGAAGAATTCGTTATGGCGGCTGAATATATTTTGAGTCATGGTAATCCTGATGTGGTGTTGTGCGAAAGAGGTATTCGCAGTTTCGATAATTACACCCGCAACGTTTTAGATTTAGCTGCTGTGGCTGCACTCAAACAAATTACCCATTTACCCGTAATTGTAGATCCTTCCCATGCTGTTGGTAAACGGGAACTTGTCGCACCCGTAGCCAAAGCGGCTGTTGCTTGTGGGGCAGATGGGTTAATAATTGAGTGTCACCCAGAACCAGAAAAATCCGTTTCCGATGCACGTCAAGCACTATCTTTAGAGGACATGGTGAATTTAGTTCATAGCTTAAAACCAGTAGCCGCAGCAGTGGGAAGGGAAGTAATAGATTTAACAGGGGTGGGTGTACAACCTGCCCCTCTTTGTTATGCTGCATAGATTTTAATCATGGGGCAGGTATCTTACCTGTCCCGTAACAGAAATTTTGGACAATGCACTTCTACCTGATATTGTGATATCTATCACATTAATTTAGTGACTAAAATCATATCTTTTTGTCTCTAAAATCACACTTTAACCGTCTCTCTATCACCATAAAACCTCAATTGAACGCAGAAGATTAATAGTAGAGGTGAACAAGAGGGAAAAAGATATGCAATCCATTATTAGTAATTCTACTGAAAACTTACCAGAAATTCACCATGATGAATTGGAAACGCAAACAAAAGAATTATCAGAAAATGACAAGCCAAAAAGAACCAGAAATCACTTATACATGATCTGGATCAAAGATTTAGACGGGCGCTTAACAGCAAAATGGACTTTACAAGACTAAGCTAATTTAGTTATTGCTATTGGACGGAAACAATACTCAATGAAAATTAGCCACATATACAAAACTGTACAGAGGCGGGTTAATAACCTGCCTTTATCATTAGTTTGGACTAACAAGAGATAGTTTTTAGCAAGATTTAGCAAATTTCCTAAGAACTTTTTTACAAAGTGCAGAATAGATTCTGATACAGCGTTTTTCATATCAGTGAGGTACAGCATTTTATCGCCAAACCCGTAGGGGCGCGGTCTGTGCGCCCTCAAGTGTATTGCATCCATAAAAGAAACGCTGTAAAGATTTGATGAGTTTAACTATTGCTCTACCCATCCGACTCAAAATTAAGTTTATTCACGATTTGCAGCAACATGATTTGATTTTAGCTTTCTTTTTTCCAGGGAATTTCGATCCAAAATTCTGTTCCGTGTCCCTCCTGGGAGTGATATTTTAACGCTCCACCGTGCTTATCTACTACGATTTGATAGCTCAAATATAACCCTAAACCAGCACCTTGACCAATTGGTTTAGTAGTAAAAAATGGGTCAAAAATCCGTTTATAAATGTCTTTGGGAACACCCACCCCATTATCGGCAATACGGATTACAACAACACCATTATTAGTAAATTCCGTGTTAATCTGAATTTTTGGTTTAATTGGTTTTTCAGGATGTTTAATTAAAGCCTTTTCTAATGCCTCTATGGCATTATCTAAAATCTTCATAAATACCTGATTTAAATCACTAGGATAACATTCTACTAAGGGTAAATCTCCATATTCTTTAATGACTTGAATTGCTGGACGGTTTTTTGTAGCTTCCAAGCGATGCCGTAAAATAAATAGTGCGCTATCAATCCCCTCATGTAAGTTTACAGATTTCTTTTGAGATTCATCTAGACGGGAGAAGTTACGTAAAGATAAGACAATTTGCTTAACTCTCTCAGTTCCTCCTTGCATGGAACAAATGAGTTTAGATAAATCTTCTTTGAGAAAAGGTAAATCAATTTGCTCTTCTTTTTGTTGAACTTCCTGATCTGAATCTGGATGGTGTTTTTGGTAGAGTTCAATTAGTTCTAACAAATCTTGGACGTTAGTATTAATGTGTTTAAGATTGCCATGAATAAAATTAATGGGATTATTAATCTCATGAGCTACCCCAGCCACTAACTGTCCCAAACTGTACATTTTTTCACTATGAATTAATGTAGCTTGGGTTTGTTTTAATTTTTGCAGAGTGTGACGTAAATATTGATTACTGAGGCGCAGTTCCTCTTCAATTTTATGGCGTTGTTGGACGTTTTTCTCTAAATTAGCTACATTAACTCTTAATTCCATCTGAGTTAGGACTTGATTTCCTAACCTCCGTAATGCATCAAGTTGTTTGGGATCAAGATTGCGGGGAATGCGATCGACTGTACACAAAGTACCTAGAGGAAAACCATCATTTGTTACTAAAGCTGTACCAGCATAAAAGCGAATATTGGGATCTGATATCACAAAGGGATTATCATAAAATCGCTCATCTTCCAAAGCGTTTTGGACAATCAACAGTCCATTAGGTTGCAAAATTGTATGAGCGCAGAAAGCCACATCTCTAGAACTTTCTGTACCCTCTAAACCAACTTTTGATTTAAACCATTGACGATGCCTGTCTAGTAAGCTGATTACAGCAATTGGTGTACCGCATATATGCGCTGCTAAAGCAGTTAAATCATCAAAACCCGATTCAGCAGGAGTATCGAGAATTTGGTATCGATAGAGTGCTTGAAGCCTCTCTGTTTCGTTAGTAGGTATTGGAGCTATTTTCATATAGTCAAAGTAGGAGGATAAATGCTGCTGATAGCTAGAAAAAGTCTCATGCTAGTTAGATAGTATAATTTCTAACAAGCATTTAATAAATATAGTTTTTATTTTAACCTTACCAATGTTAATATTTCCTATTCTAAGCAAGGTAGTTTAAATAAAATTTCGTAAAAAATAAAGTAAACTGAGTTACTCAGTTTGGAGATGGAATTATTACGTTATATTTCTTCATATTGGGCTATTGGCTGTCAAGTAGCAGCTTCTATCTGAATTTAGTATGTAATCGCTTTGATGCAGGGAAAAGTGGAGCAAGATGGAGCGATCGCCTAAACAGAATAAAGTATAAAATTTCTGTTTATAGAGTGAAATAACTTACAGAAAAAATTTTATTCTCAAAAAGTTACATCTTCATAAACATTAGCTAGAGGACAAGAAAAATTCACACTTGTTAACTGTAATTCTTGATTTTCCCTATAACTATAAAGAACCCATTGACCTTGAGAATTACGTCGGAAACAATCAACACGCTGGCGAGTTTGACTCACTAAAACATATTCCTGTAATGTGTCTAATTCTTGATAATCGCTAAATTTATCACCCCTGTCGAAAGCTTCAGTAGAAGGTGATAGAACTTCAATAATTAAACTGGGATAGCATTTAAAATATTCAAAATCTCTATCTCTTTGATCACAAGTAACCATAACATCAGGATAATAGAAAATATCTAGAGATTCAATTCTAGCTTTCATATCAGCGACGTAAAGACGGCATCCTGAGCCGCGAATGTGATTTCTTAAAAGTGCAACTAAATTAGCAGTAATTGTCACATGGGCATCACTAGCACCCGCCATTGCATAAATTTGTCCTTGGATATATTCATGTTTAATTGGGCTAGATTTTTCAGCTTCCAAATATTCTTCTGGGGAAAGATAGGGATGAGAATTGCTGAGAGTCATATGGGAAACTATTATATTTATACAATAAAATTATAGCAATTATAAATCTCCGAGTGCAAAAATTAGGACTTTAAAAATGTTATCTATTGACAAAAAAGCTAAATATACGTACAATTATACGTATATTTAGCTTAGACCTTATCATTCAAATAAATCCGCGTTTATATAAAACGTCAATATCATGTTTATGGGAATTTTTAGTAATGCTTATTCAGATGAGATAGTGACAGCTACAGAGTTAAACCGTCAACCGGGAAAAGTTTTAGATAAAGCCTGTGAACATCCAATTACAATTACTCGAAATGACCAATCTTTTGCATTGTTGCGTCGTGAAGATGTAGCTTATCTTGTCAAGGGAGTAACGCAAAGTAAAGTTGTTTTTGAAGTGTTGTCGGTAGCGTTCCGCTTGTTATTAGGACAAGAAATAGGAAATGAACATCCTTATGGCTGGTTGAGGGTTTTTGATGCGGATGAATTGCAAGATTTTATTCACGAATTAACAGAAGCTTTTCGTGTAACTGATACTTCTAATCATGGTTGGGATTTAGTGGAAGCTATTATATATGAATGGCGAGAAAGTGCTATAGCAATTACTAGTCCTGATTTAGCAGCAGCTTTTAATGATGAGACAAAGGAGAAATTATGAATATCCAAATTAAACCGGAATTAGAGCAAATTATCCAAGCACAAATGGCTACTGGTAGATATGCAAATCCTGAAGAAGTGATTGGTAAAGCTTTGATGTTGCTTCTAGAGTGGGAAAAAGGTTATCAGCAATGGGTAGAAGAAACAAGAGAAAAGGTTGATATTGCTATTGAACAATTGGATAGAGGAGAAGGTATTGATGGAGAAATAGTGATTGCACAATTGCGGGATAAGTTGCGTCAAGCCAGAGAGAGATAAGGATAAAACTATATATTATTTCTCCTGAAGCAAGCAAAGATTTATCAGCAATTATTGATTATTTTGCTAGTAGGAGTGTTGAGGCTGGAGAACGTTTTGTTAATGAATTTGAGAAGAAATGTAAATATTTAGTTAGTTTTCCTAATATGGGACGTAGCTATGAAAATATTAAACCTGATTTGCGTGGTGTTCATTTAGATAGTTACATAATTCTTTATAGAGTTATGAATGATGGGATTGAAATTGTGCGTGTTGTGAGTGGTTACAGAGATTTAGAATATTTGTTTAAAGAATAAATAGGTATTTGAACAAGAGATTAGAATTCGTGATTATACAACCGAACTTAGACGGTTTAGGATATATGTTGACATAAAATGCTGAAAACTTAACCATGTCCAAAATCAGTAAACTGTCGCATATAAGGTGATTTAAAACCTAAAATTATATCTTTTTTGGTACTCCTAATTCTAACAATTCCTTCCCCTGTCTTAATCAGGATGGACAGGATTTAAGGATTTACAGGATGATAATAGGATTTTTATCAATTATTATATGAATTACTAAATAATGATTTCTTTGATTATCAAATATTAACTGTATTTCTGTTCTGTCTGATAAATGAGTTTCTGTATATTTTGCTAAAACAGTTTGTATTAATTCTGAGTAATTCATTATTGTCATAAAACAATCATCTGTTTAATATGTTCAAACACAAGCAATTTTAATTTATGTAAATTCCGAGATTTTCAATTCTAATATTGTATACTATTTTATGTTGGGTTAAGCAATAGCCAAACCCAATGCAACAATTTTATAAAGATTTTGGGTTTCGTTCCTCAACTACATAACTATCGGTTGTTGGTAATTGATTGATATATGATATACTGAATATTAATGTAACAGTAAAAGATAAAAATATATGAATATGGAAAATAATACTATTCCCCCTGTTGATTATGCACCTCCAGAATTGCAAGGCGAATTAATCGCTATGCAAAAATTAGGCTCTGAGAAACTATTAGAAATTGTTAAAGTAGAAATTATTAAAGCTAAACAAAAAAGCAAAAAAAAATCTCAGTTACCGCAATTGGATGATAATTCAGATCATCAACCCAGTCAATCTGAGACAAATAATCAACTAAGTGAATCAGATAAGTTTTTATTTAAAAGAGCTTATGCTATGGCACTTTTGTACTACAAAGGTCATTCTCAAGAAATTAAGGATATTTTCAAAAAGAAAGACAAAGATGATGTTGCAAGAGCATGGACTAAGTTAGTAGTCTCTGTAAATTCTACTATTGATGATAAAACTTTAAATGACCAGATTAAGCAATTTGATTGTGTGATTGCAAATCCTCCCTTTCAAACTAAAATACTTCCATGTATAGAATTACTTTTACTGGATAATTTAAGACTAAATAAAAATAGTAATGAGTTAGATAGGAATTGTAAATGCTTTATTCCTGTAATGAACCATATATCTGATAGTGTAAATAAGGCCGCAACTGAGATATCAAAGAAATTTGAAGTACATCGTAAAAGTAATACTAAAAGTGTATTTAGGCAAGTATTTATAGAAAATACTAAAAATACTAATCATACTTGGGAAGCATTACAAATACATAGAGACAGAATAAATCCATCTGGAAATATCAGTAATTTAACAACTAAGTTAAACAAAAAAGTTGATTCTCCAGATGAATTCAATAGAATTTTAGAATTATTGATAACATCAAGAGAAATATCACAAATTGTAGTAGACATCATAGAAAATAAATCTGGAAATGAGCGAGATATTGAGGCTCAAAAATTACTTAACAGAATAGTAGCAGTAGATAATCTCAAAAATATTATTGACACATGGAAAGATAATAAAAATAATTCCTCAGAGGAATTTTGGCATAAATTTTTTGAAGAAAACTCAGTTGTACTTGGACAAGTATTTTCTACACCAGTAACTATACTGGGTTCTAAAGCTTATGTAGGTGGAAAAAAACTCGATAATAAAGGTGGTAAGTATCCTGATTATTTGATGATATATAAACAAACAAGGAACACTGCATTGATAGAAATAAAAACACCTGAGACGCAACTTCTTTTTAGTGAATATAGGTCTGAAGTTTATTCAATTTCTCGTGAAATAACAGGTGCTATTAATCAATTATTAACTTATCGAGATGAATTTCTTAAAGATTATTATCGTCTCGTTCATGGTTTTCCAGATACAGAACGTTTTTACGCCTTTAACCCTCAGTGTATTTTAATTGCTGGTAATGCAAAACAAGAATTATGTAATCCTGAGCAAAAGCGTTCTTTTGAACTTTATCGCAACTCTCAAGGTATACAGATTGTTACTTATGATGAAGTTTTTGAAAAATTAGATACTTTAGTTAATCTTTTAGAAGGTAAATAATGTACAAATCTTCCTCTTTGTTTTTATGTTAATTTTTCTTTATTTGTTGAATTATTTTTTCCTGTTATTGTACGGGAAGTTGTAAAACAAGATTTAGAATTTGCTCAAAAGTTAGAAGAAGTAGATATGTTTTTTGTGTCATAGTATTATATGTTTTGAATCAAAAGTACAGAAAATGAATTAAAATCCTAACCCACCGCAAAATCAGTAAAATGTCTGATATGCGGTGATCTAAAACCTAAAACTATATCTGTTTTTGGTACTCCCAATTCTACTAATTGGTTAGCTATTCCTTCTTCGGTAAAGTCGCGCTGAATCCAGATTTTTCCTTCTTTGATTCTAATATGAATGGGAAACCAATATATTCTTTCTTCATTTTTCCATCCGGCAACTATTAATAGATAAATATTCCTTTCTGTATCAAAAACAATTTCGGCATTTTCTAAATCGTCTGCACATTCTTCTTGTGCATACTTAAGGATGAAATTTTTAATTATTTCTCGATAATCTAACTTTTCCATAGAAATATTTCCTCCTTTTGAACATCAAATACTAATAAATTAATTTCATAAGTTTTTACAACAGTTTGAATAAAAGGATCTAGAAAAAATTCTTGATATATATCTTTAGATATTGCTAGGTATAATACCCTTTGGGGGTCTTTATGTTTTAATACTACTTTATAATTTAAAAATTGACCTATAGCTAGATGAAATTCGGAAATAGCGGAAAGTCCTATAAAACTTTTTACCTCTACTGCTATTTTTTGATGATCTTTCTCAGCCGTAATTAATTTTTCTGCGCCTAAGTCTATTCTAACTTTAACTTTTTCACTAAGTTCAAAAGATAAAGGATCATGAGTAATTTTCCACCCTTCCTTTTCTAAAGCTATTTTTACAGTGTTATGAAATATATCTTTGGCTGACATACAAAGTTACAATCATTTTTAGTGATATGTACTATCTGATTATGACATTAGTTGTAACTAATTTATCTATTTTGGCTCTCTTGGGATCTGAGTGATAAGTAAAACTAATTAATTAGCAATATCAAGGCTTTCAGCTTTCGCTAACCAATCATTTTTGTATCACTTGGATACATTCTCACCATAAACCCAGGAGAACCTCTATTTTCTTTACATGAATACACAGAACCACAAAAAAAGGGATAAGCTCAGAAGCCTATCCCCCAAAAAGTTGACTAATTAATTATTAAGTTCCTGATGTCCAGGAGTTGATGTATTCGATTTGGTCAGGGGTTAAACTATCAATTGATATTCCCAAGGCTTGCAGTTTTAAACGGGCAATTTCTTGGTCTACTTCTGTGGGTATGGAATATAAACCAGGGGCTAATTTACCTTTGTTTTTGACTAGGTATTCTACTGCTAGGGCTTGGTTGGCAAAGCTCATGTCCATTACGGCGCTTGGGTGTCCTTCGGCGGCGGCTAGGTTAACTAGGCGACCTTCTCCTAAGACGATTACTGATTTACCACTCTTGAGTAAATACTGTTCGGTGAATGGACGTACTGTTTTGATTTCTTTGGCTTGTGCGGCTAAATATTTCAGGTCTAGTTCGATGTCGAAGTGACCGGAGTTACAAACGATCGCTCCATCTTTCATTAAGTCAAAATGCTCACCCCGGACTACGTGCTTGTTACCTGTGACGGTAATAAACAGGTCGCCTAAAGGTGCAGCTTCGGACATGGGTAATACTCGGAAACCATCCATTACGGCTTCAATGGCTTTAATGGGGTCGATTTCTGTAACGATGACGTTACCGCCTAAACCCCGCGCTCTTTGGGCTGTTCCTTTTCCACACCAGCCATAACCTGCTACGACGATGGTTTTACCAGCTAACAGGATGTTTGTAGCGCGAATAATCCCGTCGAGGGTAGATTGACCAGTACCATAGCGGTTATCAAAGAAGTGCTTGGTGTCTGCGTCGTTTACGTTCATCGCGGGGAAGGTTAACACCCCATCGCTTAACATGGCGCGTAAGCGGACGATACCGGTGGTGGTTTCTTCGGTTGTCCCAATCAAATCAGCGATTTGGTGTTGACGGTGTTGGACTAATTCTGCAACTACGTCGCTACCGTCGTCAATGATGATGTTGGGGCGGTGGTCTAAGGCGATTTGCACGTGGCGGCTATAGGTGGCTGCATCTTCGCCTTTAATCGCAAATACGGGAATTTCATGATCTACTACTAAACTAGCAGCTACGTCATCTTGAGTAGATAGAGGGTTACTAGCAATCAATACGGCATCTGCTCCACCTGCTTTGAGAGCGATCGCCAAATGTGCAGTTTCTGTGGTCACGTGAGCGCAAGCAACCAGTCGCAAGCCAGTAAAAGGCTTTTCTTTGGCAAAGCGATCGCGGATTTGCTTCAATACTGGCATTTCGCGGCCAGCCCATTCAATACGTTGTCTGCCCAAGGAAGCGAGAGCGAGGTCTTTAACCTCGTGCTTTAATCGGGAAGAAGTTGCGGTCATCAAATTGTCCTCAAAAAAAATCAAAAAGGTACTTAGACCTTTAGTTACTTTACTAGATTTGTTCGTGACTTGCCATTTTTTGGCATAATCACCCACTGTACTAGCTTGACCTCTAGTAATGTCGTTGTCAACGTTAGATCCCGCTTTTTTCTTTTTTGATTTTCTCTGCTAAGAGTATTAGGAACAACTTCAGCCAGTCATTACCACAAACAGTTACTAAAAAATGTCATCTGTCTTCAGAAGTAAAAAAATAAAATTTCTCAAAACTAAACCTGGGATGGGTACATTTTGAAAATTTCTGTGTAAATGATGACTTAAGAAGTACTCAAAGTAGATTTTGCTTGAGGAGGTGTATAAGTGCGCTTTAAGATTTTGGCGATCGCTCTGTCCATAGCTACCAGTGCTACTATCACCAAAGCTACAGCTCAAATTCCCTTTGTTTCTCCCTTGTCTACTCCCAGCAGTACCACTCAGAAAGCAGATAACCAAATTGTATCTGACTGGGTTTATTTAGATGGCCGCCGTTTATTTACCATTGCCGCAGATAAAAGCAGTTTTTCAGACCGTTTCCGCTACATTCAGCAGAATATACAGGATATTACTAACAATTATTTGCGGAGAACCAACACAGAAGTAAGGATTCAAATCCGCACCTTAAATGGTTTGCCAGTAATTTTTGTCAATGAACAATATTTGATGACTGTCACTTCCGAAGATGCTAGACAGCAAGAACCATTTGCATTTGCTAACCAAATCGGTGAAACTTTGCAAAAAAATCTTCCTCTAGCCAGACAAGAACGACAATCTAAGTATTTAATTCAACAAGCTCAAATCGCCGGAGCTAGTGTTTTAGTGATGTTGGTAGCCAGTTGGGGACTATCGCGCCTTTCCAAACGTTTACAACAAATCACACTCAAGCCGATTTCTCTGGGTTCACCAGAAGTCAAACCCATCACTACCCAACTCAATCAGCAACAGCAACAACATTTGCAAGAAGTCAAAGAACGCTTATTTCAACTTGCCCAAGCAGGAGTTTGGGGTAGTGGTAGTTTGTTCATTTTGGGCTTATTTCCCCATACCAGAGCCTTGCAAATCGGGGCATTAGCGATCGCTCAAATTCCCCTGCGGTTGGTAGTGGTAGCATTAGGTACTTATGTGGCTATTCGCTTTATCTATGCCTTAATCGATCGCTCTACCTCCACCATCGTTAGTAGTGGTGCTTTACTCACTCCCGAAACCTCAGAACGCCTACAATTACGAGTTTCCACTTTTTCCGGCGTGACTAAAAGCATCTCAACAATCATCTGTGTAGGAACTGGCTTTCTACTCGCTTTAATTTCCTTGGGGATCGATATCGTCCCGCTCTTAGCTGGTGCGGGTTTAGTCGGTGTGGCCGTCTCCCTCGCTTCCCAGAGTTTAATCAAAGATGCCATTAACGGCTTTTTGATTATTCTTGAAGATCAATATGCTCTTGGTGATGTCATCAACGTGAATAACGTCGGTGGTTTAGTAGAAAATCTCAATCTCCGCATCACTCAAGTTAGAGACTCAGAAGGGCGGTTAATAACTATCCCCAACAGTGAGATTAAATTAGTAGCTAATCTGTCTAGCAGATGGTCACGGGCTGATTTAACCGTACCAGTTCCCTATCAAGCTGATGTAGACGAAGCCTTACATCTGATTGAAACTACAGCTTTAGCCATGAACCAAGAACCCAGATGGCAAAAGCAGATCCTCGAAAAACCCAACGTTTTAGGAGTTGAACAATTTGGCGATCGCGGTTTAGTCATTCGCGTCTGGATTAAAACCCAACCCCTCAAACAATGGGAGGTAGCACGAGAATACAGAAGACGGTTAAAAGTTGCCCTCGACCAAGCCGGGATGTCTATTCCCACACCCCAACAAGGCATTTGGATTAACGACGTTCAACAGTTAAACCTGCAAGCAGACAACTCAGGAAATTAGAGCAGAAGAGCAGAGGGGCAGAAGAGACGCGGGGACGCGGAGACACGGAGACACGGAGACACAAAAGACTCTTATTTCTCCCCTCTCCCATCTCCCCATCTCCCCATCTCCCC
>DATGXQ010000080.1:0-14384 GCA_035298905.1 Nostocaceae cyanobacterium
GATGGGGAGACGCGGGGAGGGGAGACAGGGAGAAGGGAGAATATTCTATTTTGGATTTGCGATTGTGGATTTTAGATTGTTCAATCCAAAATCTAAAATCTAAAATCTAAAATCTTTTCTGTCACCGTGTCACCGCGTCCCCGCGTCCCCGTGTCTCTTCTGCCTCGTGCCTTTACTTAATTTCTGTAATTTTTAAGGTGTAGGGTAAATATTTGCCTTTTTCGTAGGAACCGACCCAAATTTCGTATTTTCCTTTTAACCATTCGCCCACAATACCGGGATTTTTACCTTTAAAATCATCGTTACACCAAGTACCACCAGGCCCTTTGATGATTATGGTGGTATCAGCAGGGCTTTCTACTTGCACCTTTAAGTAATCAAATTTACTTTCCAATACCAAAGTATGATCGGGTTTTGCATCTACGAAGCCATTACAGCGACCTGTCGGTGTCTCACCTTTGACTCCCACTTCATTAGCAGGAATCGAACCCCCACTCATTCCTTTTACTGTCAAAGGATCGGGAGAAAATTTGCGGTTAATGGTTACATCACCAAAGATTG
This sequence comes from Nostocaceae cyanobacterium, assembly GCA_035298905.1. GTDB lineage: Bacteria > Cyanobacteriota > Cyanobacteriia > Cyanobacteriales > Nostocaceae > DATGXB01. The sequence continues at coordinate 562 of DATGXQ010000080.1, forward strand.
GCGTTGCTTCAGCATTAGCTACAGTAGGAATCACCGTACTAATGCAGAATGTGAATAGCATACATGTTAATTTTATTTTTCTAGTCAGCACTGGCTTAAGCATTGTAATTACATTCATTTATAAGTGTTTTTGAAGACTTAAGTTTTATATACTAAGTTCCCAATCATAAAATAATTGGTCTATTATTAGCAATAGCAAACTAAGTATTAAGTATGATTTAAACACTAAGATTTACTTATGTCTGTAGCTAGTTTAGCTAATACTTAGAGGCACACAAATGTGTACCTCTAAATTAAATTTATATAAAGCCGCGATGAATTTTTAATTAACTGCGGCAGTGGCTAAATCTACGCTCTAAAAAGCGATTGCTTGTTGTAGACGTGGTTGATCTAACCCGATTTGGTTGAGCAGTAACCAAGATTGAATCAAGTCAGGGCCATGCACTTCACCGGTTAAAGCTGCCCGGAGCGATCGCATCACTAACCCTTTCTTGACATTTTGTTCTTTCACCACTTTTTTAATAATTTCCTGTGCGGTATCTGGTGAAAGTTGGGGTTGATTTTCTAAAGCTGCCACAATTGCTTTTAGAACTGCCGTCGCACCTTCTTGTTTTAGCTGTTGGCTGGCTTCTTCATCGTATTCCACAGCTTCAGTAAAAAATACTTTGGTCATGGCTACAGCATCAACCAAACGAGTTAAACTAGCGGCAATTAATTGCACTAATTCCTCTAACCAAGGTCGCTCTCTGCCGCCTGTGAATTGATAGCCCGCATCCTGCCAATAGGGAATTAACAAATCGGTGAGTTTATCTACTGGCATATTGTGAATATATTGGCTATTAATCCAGTCTAATTTTGCCCAATCAAATTTAGCACCAGCTTTATTCACTCGCTCAAAGCTAAACTCTTTGGCTGCGGCTTCTAAGGTAAAAATTTCTTGGGTAGAATCTGGCGGCGACCAACCCAGCAAAGTCATATAGTTAACTAAGCCTTCCGCAGTAAAACCCATCTGCTTAAAGTCAGAAATGGAAGTGACACCATCCCGTTTGGATAACTTCCGCCCTTCCATATTTAAAATTAAGGGTGAATGGGCAAATTCTGGGGGCTTTGCGCCTAAAGCTTCATACAATAAGATTTGCTTGGCAGTATTAGCAATATGGTCTTCCCCGCGAATCACATGGGTAATTTGCATATCAATGTCATCGACCACGACCACAAAGTTATACAGTGGTTGACCAATGCCATCAGTAGCAGCGCGAGCGATGACCATATCACCGCCTAAATCACTACCACGCCAGGTCATTTGACCCCGTACCATGTCATTCCAAACAATTTCTCGATCGTCATCAATTTTAAACCGGATGACAGAGGAGCGTCCCTCTGCTTCAAATGCCGCTTGTTGCTCTTTCGTCAAGTTGCGGTGACGGTTATCGTAGCGGGGAGCTTCATTTCTGGCTTTTTGCGCTTCTCTTAAAGCGTCTAATTCTTCGGCTGTGGTGTAACAGCGATAGGCTAAACCTTGGTCTAGCAGTTTTTGGACTGCGGCTTGATACAGGTGTAGCCGTTGGGACTGGAAAAAAGGCCCTTCATCCCAATTTAGACCCAGCCAACGCAACCCGTCCATAATGTTATCAGTGTATTCAGGACGCGATCGCTCTAGGTCTGTATCTTCTATTCGCAAAATAAATTTCCCGTCATGGTGACGAGCAAACAAATAATTAAATACAGCAGTTCTGGCTGTACCAATATGTAGGTTCCCCGTAGGACTCGGAGCAATGCGGACGCGTACAGTCACAGTTATTTCTCTCTTTCACAAAGCATCATAAATATAGCAATTACTGAACTAAGAGTGCTGATTCTCTAGCGAACTTTGTACAGCTTCCCTTCTTTCAATGTATTTGCTTCTTTAGAACGGGACTGACGGGGCTCGAACCCGCAACTTCCGCCGTGACAGGGCGGTGCTCTAACCAATTGAACTACAGTCCCTTGCGTGGTACGTTTCCTATTATTAACCCTTTTCCTCTGGTTGTCAAGTGCCGGTCAGAAAAAATTTTGAAATTGCTGATCAGGGCAGGGAGCAGGGGACAGAGGGGAAAGAAGAATCCCTACACCCGATGCCCTAGATTAGTTGAGTTTCTAAATGCTGGAGGATTTCTGCTTGGATCTGCTTATATTGCTGTTTTAGCATTTGCTTACTTGCCAAAGCTTGATTAGCGGGGGGTAGTTCTTGGCTCTGTTTGACCCAAATTTTTAGCCGTTGACGGTATGTAGGGGCGATCGTACAACTGAGGACGTTAGCACAGCCATGAGGCGGTTCTAGGGTAAAGAAAATCAGGGGATAACGTTCATTGTCGGCTAATGCGGAAACTAGCTTTAAATTGTGGGGATTTTGCATGTCTAAATAGCAAGGTAGCCACTTTGGCCCCATTTCTCGATTATAAAGCACTGTTACCCATAGCAACATGGGATGAGGGGAACTAATGTAAATAAACTTATTATAGCGGGTGGTATTGGCCAAGCTTTTAATTTCTGGTTTGGGTAACATCAGCCATAACCCTGCCACTGAACCAAAATTAGTATCAATCATCTGGGGAAAGACGATTTCTTGGATGGGTTTATCTTGTGGCCAAGTTAGTTGCCAGCAAGTTTGGGCTATGATGATGGCTAAGTCAGAACCAGATACAGTATTGGAGGTAGATTTTTTTTCTACTTTGCCAGATGATTGTGGTTTTAGAGGTGGTTGTAGAGACTGTTCCACACTAGCCAGTATTTGTAGAATTTCCGCCATATTTTGGGGACGGTGAGCGGGTTTTTTGCCTAGACAAGCCATGATTAAATCTTGTAGAGGTTTGGGTATACTTAAATCAGGTCTGACATCAGCGATCGCCTTTGGTGGTTCAAAATGATGAGCCTTATACCAAGCACCAAAATAATCAGTTTCCGGTTGCCAAGGTTTTTTCCCAGTTAGCATCTCAAACATCATCACACCCAGGCTATAAATATCAGAACGACTATCTAATTCTTCCCCCTCTAATTGTTCTGGTGAGCAATAAGGTAAAGTACCATGAAATCCTTTATTACTACTATTTAAAGCTGATTCGTTTAAAAATTTAGCAATCCCAAAATCTAAGATTTTTGCTAATTGTCCTAATATGGGATCAGGGATAACAATTATATTAGCTGGTTTAATATCTCTATGTACTAAAGGATGTACTTGACCATCAATACTAATTCCTTGATGGGCAGACTGTAAGCCTAAACAAATTTGCCGCACAAGTGTTAAAAACATTGGCAAAGCAACAGGAATTAAATCCTTTAAACTTGTGCCAGATAAATATTCCATTACATAGAATAACTTACCACTTTCACTTAAACCATAATCATAAGCCCTGACAATATGCAAACTCTTTTGACTTAAAGCCGCACTTAAAAAAGCTTCCCTAGCAAAGCTTTTCTGCATTTTATCATCAAAAGTAGCCGGAGACAAAAACTTGATAGCAACGGGTGTACCTCCTAGCAAAGTATCCTCTGCTAAAAAAACTTCACCCATACCACCCCTACCAATCACTTCTTTAATCTGATACCGATTGGCTAGTAATTGTTCATATTTAGTAGATGCAAAGGAGCTTTTATTCACTTTGATAACCTCTGGAGTCAAGATTAGGGAATTTTTCAGCCAATTGTCACAGCACTAGAAAATGATCCAAACTAAAACAAGTTATCAAATAGTTTTGCTATCCAAGATTTAGTAGTAGTAGTGTCATTTTTTTGATTGGAAGCTAATTTTTGTAAAATCTCCAATTTTACCTTTTCATATTCTGTTTTAAGGAGATTTTTAGCTTGTTTTGGTAATACAAGTGGATTTGTTGTTTGGCTTAAATTGATATAATCAGCCAATTGTTGACGTTGGTCAGAAGTTAAAGTTAAAGTGATAACATGGGAACATCTCTCTGGTTCTTCTAAGGAAAAAAATAACAGGTGATAATATCCCATTTCTGCTAGAGTCATCACGAGTTTTTGACCACGGGGATCTTTCAGGTCTAGATAATAAGATAGCCATCTATTTAAGGAAGACTGAAAATCATAGAGCATTGTCACCCATAAAACCATCGGGTATAAATTTACTTTACTAATAAATTCGGTAATATGCTTTTTTTGAATAAACTTGGCAATTTCTGCTTGAGGTAACATGGCCCAAAAGGTCGGTATAATACCTTGGGTTGTATGTAGTAAATGAGGGAAACCAATCAGGGATATTGGTTTATTTTTAGGCCATGTTTTCTCCAAACAAGCTTTTTCAGATAACGTTGTGATTAAGACTAAGTTTTTTTCAGAGTTAGAAACAAGGCTGTAGCTAGTATTACGTGGCTCATGATCTAATTCTTTTTGCACCTGAACTAAAGTGTCTAAAATTTCGCTGACACTTTGGGGTCTATCTTCTATCTCCTTGGCTAAACAACGGATGACTAATTTTTGTAATTCTTGAGGAACTTGAACTTGTGAGTTTACTTCTGCAAAGGTTGGAGGAGGTTGAAACCGATGTAGTTGATACCAAGTCCCGAAAGATTTACTAGTTGTATAAAATGGATGTCTACCTGTAATCATTTCAAACATTAAAACTCCTAGACTATAAATGTCAGAACGCACATCTAGGATTTTCTGTCCTTCCATGTGTTCTGGAGAACAGTAAGGTAAACTACCAATAAAAGAATCTGTTAATGTTATGCCACTACGTTCTGTTAAAAATTTAGCAATGCCAAAATCTAGAATTTTCACCATTTCTGATTTTTTGGCATCTTCATCAATTAAAATATTTTCTGGTTTAATATCTCTGTGTACAACAGGATAAATTTTACCTTTATAACTCACCCCTTGATGAGCGCAATATAAGCCTAAACAAATTTGTTGGCTAATTTCTAAAAATTTTGGCAGTGATAAATATTCTAGTTTTAAAATATCTTTTAAATTTTTGCCTTGCAAATATTCCATTACATAATAAGGGATTTGTTCATCAGTGACACCATAACTTAAAACCCGAACTATATTTTTACTTTTGCGTCCCAGTTGAGCGCTAATAAAAATCTCTCTGCCAAAGCGGTGAGACATTTGCTGATTAATTATGCTTACCATCAGGATTTTGACTGCTACTAGCATTCCTCCTTTGGCAATATCTTCTGCTAAATAAACCCTACCCATTCCCCCCTTACCGATTACTTTCTTCAGTAGGTAGCGACTGTTTAACAACTTGCCAATGTAAATATCTGATTCATCGCTTTGTTGCTTCATATCCTGGGTTTGATTTTGGGCCACAAAATTATTGATGATGCATCTTTTCTACAGGATACTTTAATTAAATTCACACTGATATCAATTTCATTTATCTACAAAAATCTCAATAGTTTTAGAGAATAAAGCCTGTAAGATAAAGTTTGCTCAAAGAGAAGGTAAAATTCAGATGAAATTACCCTTCTTGCTTCTGTAGGAGTTACTAGAATCTGTGTAACATATTTTCGCTAACTACGCCCATTGGTAATATTACCCAAAAAACCAGCTGTTATTAATAGCCTAGAGGAATTTTGCTGATTTTATCGATTTTACCAAGATAACCCAGTCATTGACCTTTATCTTACCAGGTGACAAGCCCTCAAAGCCTTTGTATTACTGATATAGTGTAGCTAAGACAACAAAAAATCATTACTTAAAAATTTTAGTAGTATTTAATACTTTTTATTGTCGCCAAGCTACAGGACAAAGAGAGTTAATAATCAGTATGTTATCAGCATACCATGTAAAATTAGTGAAGTGATTGATAAATATAGATTACAGCAGATTTTAGCTAAATGAGGTACAAATGTTAGGAACAAAGCCTTATGCTAAAAGACTTTCAACCCTGTTCCCTGTTCCCTGTTCCCTGTTCCCTGTTCCCTGTTCCCTGTTCCCTACTGTATTTTTGATTCCTGTAGAATTAGAGAGGAGTGGAGGTAAGTAAGAAGATGTCTTTGAGAGGACATATATATTCAAGCAGTTTTAAACTTCAGTATATTGTTGAGGGTGAGGGTGTTCCTAGCATCGTGGTAGGAAGTTCACTGTATTACTCCCGTGTCTTTTCTCAAAATCTTCATAACCATCTAAAATTGGCTTTTGTTGATCATCGAGGTTTTGCACCTCCTTATGATTGTCAAGACATTACTCAGTATCGATTAGACTTACTGGTTGATGATATTGAACTGGTGAGGAAAGAGTTAGGATTTGATCAGGTGATTGTGATTGGTCATTCCGGTCATGCATACATGGCACTGGAATATGCCAAGAAATATCCTGCTAATGTATCTCATCTGGTTATGATGTGTGCAGGGCCAAATTTATCACATCAAGGACATCTTGCTTCAGAGCGTTATTTGAATGATTCGGTTTGTCCTGAGCGCAAAGCAGCACTAGCAAAGAATCTCGCTAAGTTGCCTCAAGAAATCGCAGCCGCACCTGAGAAAGCTTTTATTACCTATTGCCTCCTGATGGGTCCCAAAAGTTGGTTTGACTACAACTATGATGCCACACAACTTTGGGAAGGTGTAGAAGTAAATACGGCTATGTTTGATTATGTTTGGGGCGAAGTTTTTCGAGATATAGATATTACCAAGAATTTAGACCAATTGCAAGCACCCGTCTTCCTAGCTCTTGGTCGCTATGATTACCTTGTTCCTCCACCATATTTGTGGGAACCTGTAAGAGAAAAATTCAGTAATCTGACTATTCGCATATTTGAGAAGAGTGGTCATGCACCTCAGTTTGAAGAGCCAGAACTATTCGATCAAGAGTTGATCAAGTGGCTTTTCAATAGACATCTCCAGTAAAGAATGTAGAGACGTGACCTGGAACGTTTCTACAAGGGTTTCAGATAATGAATGTTTGATTTTTGGAGATATCTAATAGTTAACCTCCCAAAAAACACTTGATCTGATCATTATGGACTGGTAAAGCGGTGTAACCATCTTGTCAATGGTGACTCCATTTTGAGTTGAAAGGCAAGTATTTGAGTCCGTTGTAGTGAATTAAAATTATTATCACTAATCAAAATTAAAGACTTTTGTCCGTTGGGTAATTTGGGGCCGAGAGTTAATCCTTCTATGTTGTCTAATGCTACGTCTAAGTTGCGTAAATCTAATAATAATTTTTTTGTCACTGGCTTGATTTGATTAATATCAACAGCTAGTAGACTATTAAGATTGCGAATATCATCAGCATTAGCGATGGAAACTTGATACAGAAAAATTGTAAATCCTAAGCCAGTAAAAGACCTTTCTAAGCTTAAGAAATTGCCTTGATTATCTAAGGCTAATAAGTCGGGTAAGCCACTGTCAAATCTACCCGTAACATCTAACAGGGGTGTAACTGGTGTTGTAGGATAGAGAAATTCTTTTTCTGGTTGGTTGGTGGAAAGGTTATATTGTAAAATGCGGCAGTTAGTTCCTGCACCTGGTTTAGCAATTTCACCATCTTGGATTAAGGCATTTTCAGTAGCAGTAAATAAGTAATTTTCATTGGGTGTAATGGTGAGACTTTCAAAAGCTAAATTATTACGAACACCCTGTTTATTTTTGGCATCATGTAAAAATTTATCTGGGATAGTGAGGTTAGAAACTTCTTTCCCAGAGGCTAAAGCAAACTCTTTGATAAAAGGGTTAATTAATTGCTGAACATCGCCTTCAGAAGAAATGAAAACTGTGGCTTTATTAGTAATAGCTATTCCTTCGGTGTCAGTTGTTCGGGGAGGAAAGGTTTGATTATTTGTATCTAAAAGATTGGTAACGCCGACTGTAGATACATCTTTATTAGTTAATTTTCCTTTGCTGAGGTTAATTTTGAGTGTATAAAAACGTGGTGGGGCTTTTTGTCCTCTGTCGTCGGAGATGGCATAATAAAGGTCATTTTTTCTATCATAAGTAATTCCTGAAAGTCCACCAACTTCGGTTTTTTGAAATGATAAGCCAGTGGGTAAAATAGCTTGTCCGATAAATTCAATACTACTAACTGTGACGGAAGCTGAAGCTAGATTGTTAATCAAGAAGCTGAGGATAACTAGAGGAATAGTAATGTAAATAGTTAGTAGATTTTTACGTTTTCTTTGGTGACTTTTCATGTAATTAATAATGCCATTATTTAGGTAAAATCATTGACATAGGAAAGTTAAAGATTTAAAATGATTTCAACCATTTATTAGCGTTCATCTGCGTTAAATATTCATGTCCTTGTTTTCTTAGTTAGTTAAATATTTTAAGGAGAAATTTAAGCTAATCGCCAGTTATATTCGGTTTGAATAAAGTTAAATAGCCAGTCTTTAACTTTGCGGGTAGCGCGACAGTCGTCTTCGTTATAGCGTTGGATGATTTCTAGTAAGGAACGATCGCCTGTTTCTAACCATTGATCATACCAGTAAATACACTTAGCACCACTAGCTTCTTTATCCCGCCATTCAAATCCTAACCAACGGGCGATCGCTTTGAGTGCATAACTTTCTAAAGGTAAAGCCACACTTTCCGTTAGTATCTCATAAACATCCACAAATCTGCTCAAAATTGGGTTAATTACAGCATTAGGTGTTTTGTAAAGTTTTGCTAACCGTTTGACTGTATCCTGTTCATAGACGCAAAAATGATAGATGGGTGCTTCGGGATATTGCCAAACTAAATCTAGAAATTGTTGCCAGATTAATTTCTCATCTTCTGGTTTTTCAGCTAAAAAGGAATAAAACTCTTCGGTGTGGTTTTGTCGGTTAACGACTAATACCCCTAACAAATAATCAATATTAATATCCGGTTGGGCTTCAATATCAAAATATAATTCTATATGTGATGTAGAAATCAGGCTGCTTGGTTCTAGGCAAGAGGGTAAAACCAAAGGGCGTTTTGTTAAGTTTGCTTGCGCTTGTAATACTACCTTATTCGCTACATACTGATCAAAACCTGTAAGTTCTTCTAAATTACTGGGATGAGTGTTAGCTAATGCTTCCAGTGTGGTGAGGGAAATATTTTGCAGTTGATTGTAGCGAATAGGTGTGATTCCTGGTAGCAGTGAGAGATGTTGCTGAGATTGAGCGATCGCATAACAAGAACTATACCACTGACACAGGCTACATTTTTGCCGAGAAATAAATACTTCTGGTGCTTCCTCTGACTTCATTACTTGCACAAACTCGGCTAACACTACCTCCATTTGTGGTATCCATTTGTCTAAATCTACTGTGTAAGCTACATCTCTATTTCGTAAAATTAACCAAGCTGCGGGTGTTGTCACTTCCTGTACAGTGGCTAAGACTTCCGCATGAAAGGCACTGATGACTTGATATTCTTGTTTAGGACGTTTCCCCATTTCGATATCAGCCGGAATATATACCCATTCTCCTAAACGCGAATATCCTGGCTGCTTAACTAGCAAATCTGGGCAACTTAATAAAGTGTATTGATCTAAATAACTGGCTAATAATACGCCTTTATAAATATAATCTACTCCCTGCTGCATTAATTCTAAAGTTGCTGCTGCTCCTGCTGCCCAGTCATTGAGAGAGTAATCTGGTTGATGATATGCTAAATTAGCCACCACACTTTGATGATGAGCTACTTTGTCCTGTAAAATTTTTAGCAGCAGGTCATCAGGACTATTGCGCTGGCTATGATCACCGTGTATATCTAAGAATGTCCGCCTTTTACAGCGTTGATATTGTAATAGAAGATCAGCATTAATCAGCATCCTTTTAAGCTAACAATAATGATAATGTTTTGGCGATACATAGCAATCCTAAATCATTTATGAACTCTAACAGTTCCCTGTTCCCTGTTCCCTTCTCTCCGCAAGTCAGTTCACAACTTAGATCGGATTGCTATAGCAATTTACTTTTAGCAATTCAAAATCTATCAATTCGTGGTCAGCAACATTTTAGCAAAATATTAAATTGCTAATTGTTGGCTTAGTAACTCCCAAATCTCCAACTTGAAATTATCTATGAACCAATTAAACAGCCATCGGGCAAAATTTCCAGCTTTAGCCAATAAAACTTATTTTAATTATGGAGGACAAGGACCACTACCTCAAAAGGCTATGGAAGCTATCACCCAAACTCAAGCTGAATATCAAGAAATTGGTCCTTTTGGTACGGAAGCTTACTACTGGCTGAGAAACCAAGTACAAGCTGCACGAGAAGCGATCGCCTCAGAATTTAGTGTACCCGCTTCTACCATCACCCTCACAGGTAATGTCACAGTCGGTTGCAATATTGGCCTCTGGGGTATTGACTGGCAAAAAGGTGATCATTTACTCCTTTCTGACTGTGAACACCCAGGAATTATTGCCACATCTGGAGAAATTAGCCGCAGGTTTGGTGTGGAAGTTTCCACTTGTCCTATCTTAGCTACTCTCAATCAAGGCGATCCTGTAGATATTATCGCGCAAAATTTACGCCCTAGCACCCGTCTGGTGGTTTTAAGTCATGTTTTATGGAATACGGGTCAAGTTTTACCGCTTGACAAAATTGCACATTTATGTAAAAAGAATAATTCTTTATTATTAATTGATGCTGCTCAATCAGCAGGAGTTTTACCGTTAAATTTAACGGAGTTAGGTGTAGATTTCTACGCTTTTACAGGTCATAAATGGTTATGTGGGCCTGGGGGTGTGGGTGGTTTATATGTAAGTCCTGAAGCGAGGGAAAAGTTAAACCCGACTTTTATTGGTTTAAATGGGCTAACGGTTGATAGTAAATCTCAACCAACAGGTTGGCAACCGGATGGTAAAAGATATGAAGTGTCTACTTTAGCTTATCCATTGTATGTGGGATTAAAAGAGGCGATCGCTACTCATCATCAATGGGGAAATGCACAAGCAAGATATCAACAAATTCTCCAAAACAGTGAGTATCTTTGGCAAAAGTTAACTCAGCTAAATTATGTCCAGTGTTTAAAAAATTCACCCCCAGAAAGTGGTTTAGTTTCTTTTCAACTAACTAATAATTTATCACATCGGGATTTGGTGCAGTTTCTAGAATCTCAAAAAATCCTGACTCGCACTATCGCAGATCCTAGTTGTGTCCGGGTGAGTGTCCATTATTTGACTTTGGAAACAGAAATTGATCAGTTAGTAGATGCTATTGATGGTTTTTGTCACAAGTAGATGAATAAAGATTTAAACGCAGATGAACGCGGATAAACAGCAAATCTTATGCGCTATAAATCTCCATAATTGTTAAACTTGAGTGATGAATCGACCAATTTTATATATCGCAATAACTAATCACGGTTTTGGTCATATTACCCGTACAGTATCTATTGCTAATACTATCCAAAAGTTATGTCCTGAAATACTATTAATTTTGGTGACAACTGCACCCCGATGGTTATTAGAACTGTATATTTCAGGTGATTTTATTCTCCGTCAACGTGCTTTTGATGTGGGTGTAGTCCAAGCTGATAGCTTGAAGATGGATAAACAAGCTACTTTAGAAAAGTTGCGAGAAATTAATAAAAAGCAACATTCCCTGATTGCATCAGAAGTTAATTTTATTCAGCAAAATCGGGTTAATTTAATATTAGCGGATATTCCTTTTTTAGCGGCGGCTTTTGCTCAAACTGCTGGTGTTCCTTGCTGGATGTTAGGAAATTTTGGCTGGGATTTTATCTACCGGGAATGGCTAGGGGAATTTACGGAGATAGCCGATTGGATTAGTGCATGGTATAGTAAGAGCGATCGCTTGTTTCGACTTCCTTTTCATGAACCTATGCAGGATTTTGAAAATATTACCGATGTAGGTTTAACAGGTGGTACTCCCCGCTTTTCATCTGAAGAAATACGCGCTACTTGGGGAATAACTGCACCGAAGGAACAAACTGTACTTTTAACTTTTGGCGGTTTAGATTTACAGCAAATACCTTATCATAATATTCAAAACTTTCCCGACTGGCAATTTATCACACTCGATCCATCAGCACCAAATTTACCAAATCTAATTAAAGCCACAAACAGAAAATATCGTCCTGTAGACTTTATGCCAATTTGTAATAGAGTTATTTCTAAACCTGGTTACGGGACTTTTTCAGAAGCTACACGTTTAGGCATTCCTATTGTTACCATTCCCCGTGATGACTTTGCCGAAGCACAATTTTTATTAGAGGGAATCCAAAATTTTAACTATCATCAAATTATCACACCAGAGGATTTTTTTCAAGCTAATTGGAATTTTCTCTACCAGCCACCCCAACCACCAAAACAACCGCAACCCCTAGCCAAAGATGGAAATGAGCAAATAGCTACAGAAGTGATAAACTATTTACGGAATCTTTGAAGTTGGTAGGGTAAGTTATTTGATTATGACTGCTCCAATCCCAGATCAGGAAACTCTGAAATTAGCCGTTGAAGATGTGCGTCGTGTTGTCGATAAGCAAAAAGAAGAACGGCAAATGTTAATTACGCAAATAAATATTTTATTGGCTGCCAACACCGCCTTCTTAACCATTTTAACATTTTCAAAAGAAATTCTCAAGGTTAACTTATTTACTTTAGTAGAAATCATTTTAATTTTATTAAATTATTCTTTACTACTCAGAGCTTTAGTACCAAGGCAATTTCTCGTTACTCCTAATCTGAAAAACGATAAAAAAGAAAGTTTTTTAGAAAAATATTTGGTAATGACACCACAAAATTATCTTTTACAAACGCTAGTTAACCTCAAAGAGGTTTATAATGAAAATGAACAGAAATTAGATGATATATCTCAGTCAGTATTCTACACTGCTAATATTACCTTGGCTATTGTACCAATTATTTTGTTACATTTATTCACTTCTTATTTTATTCCAGAACTGCAAAAGAGATGAACACTAATTCAGAATCTTCTAATAAACAATTACAGCTACCACAGCCAGATTTTGACAATATTACAGTTTTGACTTCCAAGCTTCCTAATAAACCTATTCTTCCGTGGAATCGGTTTGATTCACCTGTGTTTAATCAGGAAGATGCGAAATCTGATACTAATCAAGAAGAACAACCAACAGCAAAAGATGTTTTAGAACAGAAATTGGAACAGGAAGTACAACGGGAATTGGAACAACCATTGAAGAATACAGTAATTGGAGGGAGCATTGGAATACCAATCATTGGAACAGCAGCTGCAACAGGAATTGGAACATCAATTGGAGCAGCAGCATCATTATATGCAACAGGAATTGTAACACCATTTGCAGCAGTAGCATCACCATTTGTAGCAGTAGCATCACCATTTATAGCAGTAGCAGCATTATATGCTACAAGAACTGGAATACCAATATTAGCAACAGGAAAAATAATTGGAACAGGAATTGGAAGAAGGGTTGAAAGCAGCAACGAAACAATTTCTTATGCTAATGATAGTTTATCTGGTGGGTCTGGTAATGATAGTTTATCTGGTGGGTCTGGTAATGATTATATGTTTATCATTGATGGTGGCTCTGGTAATGATTGTCTGCCAGAAAATGAAAAATTTAAACTTAATATAAATAGCTAACCACATCCTGATTAAATCATTATTCCTTATGACTCACTACCAAAAATTACTGCGAGTTTCTACTAACGGTAAAGGCTTTCACAATATTACCTCAAAAATTGAGTCGATAGTGGCTGAATCTGGTGTAGAAACTGGACTTTGTACTTTATTTTTACGTCATACTTCTGCCAGTTTAGTAATTCAAGAAAATGCTGATCCTGATGTTTTGGTAGATTTAGCTAATTTTATGGCTAAACTTGTCCCAGAAGATGATAGATATATTCACAGCGCAGAAGGTCCCGATGATATGCCAGCC
>DATGXQ010000081.1:0-7944 GCA_035298905.1 Nostocaceae cyanobacterium
TATGGGGAAGATAAAATTACTCCCTCATTCTCCCCTCTGGAGCGTCTCCCCTCTCCCCATCTCCCCATCTCCCCATCTCCCCTCCTGCCTCATCTCCTCCCATTCACCAAAGCCTGATTAATCTGATTTAATAGCTCCTCCATCGAGATAGAACGGGGTAAGATGCGAGTGGCGATCGCGTTGACAGCAGTTTCTATTGATTCAAAATTCTGCTGTTGTTCCTGATTGAATGTTTGGCCAATCACCAAAATAGGTGGTAACTTCAAGGGTAAATCAGCGATAGCTGTTACGGCCTTTTGTACTTCTTGCTGAATGACAGTTTCACTTAAACAAATAAGTAGTAAATCTACACTGTGATGGCGAAGTTGTTGCATCACTTCTGCCCAACTGTTGCCCATTTCGGCTTTTAAACCCGCAGTTTGTAAATACTGAATTAAAGCTTGAAACCATTCAGAACCTCTTTTCGCACTTTCTAAATTCAGCACGGAATTGGCTTCTAAATAAATTTTTGGCTGCTTACGTTTTACCTGTGTTAAATCTGGCATCATAGTTAAATCTACTACCAAAATATTGGGAGGGTAGCAAACACCAGAGGCAATTTGCAGCACAGACAACAAGGGATCAATCTTTCCGCTAAATTTGCTATCTTCTTTATTTAGGGGAGTTAAACAGGGAAATACGGATAAACCAGGAATTTTGGAGGCTGCCAAAGTAGTAGCAACATCAAAAGTTACCAAGGGTAAAGCTGCTAACTGGGGATGTTGAGGTAACTGTTGCAGATATATTTTAGCGATCGCACTTTCCACATCTAGTAAAACTACATCAAATTGCCATACCCGCGCTAAAACTTCCGCTTGTTCTAAATCATCTACTTCTATCACTCGATGCTCTCGCAATGAGGGATAGGAATTCATGATTTCTAATTCAGACTTAACTAATCTGAGGATGCGTAAGGGATTTTTAGTAGAATTAATATTGTTATTTTCTAACCCTAACTGCTGAACTTCTACAGTTGCAAATAATTCTTCTAATAGTGCCAATAAAAAAGCATGTTCTACAGGCAAACTTAAGAAACCATCAGCACGGTTAGCATAAGCTATCTCTTTTTCTGCGGCTGTGGCTGTGACAATTACAGGAATGTGACGAGTAGCACTATCAGCTTTGAGTAAAGTTAATACATCCCAACCGGAAAGTAGGGGAAGTAAGGGGTTTAAGAATATTGCTTTTGGTTGTAAGCGCCGTGCTTTTTCTAGTGCTTCTGTTCCTGAACGGGCTATTACCACCCGATAGCCCAAACCTTTAAGATGCTCGGTTAAGTCTTCAATATATCGGGCTACTGCCTCTACTACTAATATCAACCTTTGTGATGAGTAGTTAGTGGGATGTGCTGGGGTGGTAGTAAAGTGCTGATAAGGTGGCGTGGATATTGTTCGCCCTGCACTATTCTCTTCTTCGTTGCTAGTCTCCCTTTCTTCTGTTAAGCCTGTGTTGGGTGGAGAAGGTGGTAAAAGCAGTGTAAATTGGCTACCCTTTCCTTCCCGTGACAAAAAGCTGACATCTCCACCATGAAGACGGGCTAAAGCTCTAGTTAATACCAAGCCTAAACCAGTGCCTTCAAACTGGCGAGTCATGGGGTTTTCTAGTTGTTGGAATTTTTGGAAGATTAAATGTTGTTGATGTTCAGGAATCCCGATGCCTGTATCCCAGATTGTAAAAGCAATCCACCCTTCCCAACGACTGACTTTTAGCCCAATTTCCCCTGATGCTTCTGTAAATTTAAAAGCATTAGATAGTAAATGTACCAACATTTGGCGGAGGCGTAATTCATCGGCCACCATTTGATCTAAACCTGGTTCAATTACTAAACTAAATTGATGATTGATAGCGTTTTCCGGTGGGGTTTTAGAACCATAAGTGGCTTTGTTATTTTGTTGATAGAGAGTTTTGACTTCAGCAAGGGCGCGATCGCACACTGAACGGATTTTCACTCTTGTCGGAGTCAATTCCATCTGTCCAGTTTCCATCCGCGTCAAGTCTAAAATATCATTTACCACGCTCATCAAATGGCGGCCACTTTGATGAATCAAGCCAGCATAACGGGCTTGACGTTCGTTGAGTTCTCCTAACTGTTGATCTACTAATAGCCGTGATAAGCCTAAAACTGCTGTCAGAGGTGTTTTCAGTTCATGGCTAATACAAGCCAAAAACTCATCTTTTAAACGATTCAGTTGGATTAAATCCGCATTCTTAGCAGCTAATTCTTTACACAGTTGTTGCTGTTCCGTCACATCAGTGGCTAATACTAACCACAAATCATTTGTATTTAATGGTGGTCGTTGAGTGTTGATAGTCATTTGTGTCTCGGCACTCAGAACCTTGAGTTCTGTACTATCTAAAGGGATTTTGGCAAACTGCCAAACTCGCTCTTGACCATTTTGTACTTCTACGATGCAAGTGCAAGTGCCTAGTTTACCATCTAAAAAACAGCGACTAGAGGCACTATTAGTAGAGATTGGCGGCTCTTGCAGTAGTAAATCTGCTTGTAGTTTGACTGACGTTGATTGCTCATTACCCTTCACACCTCTGGTTTGAGCAGGGATTTTGTTGAGTGGTTGACTAGGATATTCTGGTTTTGTGGTAGAAGCAGCCAGTATAGTTTCTACTTGTCGTCTCACTCCTTCTGGATCTTTGAGAACTCCCAACTGCTGCCACCAAGCAGGATTTTGGCTGACTATTTCACCGTTGCTTGTTTGCAACATTAAAGGCCAAGGTAATCTAGCTAATAACTGCACCAGAGGTTTGTGTAACATAGGCGATCGTTCATTTTTCGTTCTCACCCGCACCGGGTTTGGTAGCTTTTGATCATAATCATGGGCTAGGGGCTGAGTATTAGTACCAATAACTATTTTTTCCTGAGCTAAAAATTGCAACAGGCGAGAATTATCTATTAATCCCAAAAATTTCCCCTCAGCATCAGTCAAAGCCCAATCGGGGAGTGAGTCTTTTTGGTTTTGTTGATAGCGCAAATACAAACTAAATTTTTCTAAATTTTCGGTAGCCGCTATTGTACGTATTGGTTCAACAACTGTTCTTTTCAGAGTAGAAAGTGGTTGTTGGAAATTGAGCAACTTTTTTTGACCTGTAGCTGCCAGTAATTTTTGTGCCAAGCGGCTAGAGTGCAGCAATCCCATGGGAAACTGCTGCTGATTGACCACTACCAAGCGATCGCATTGCTGTTTGGCAAAAATTTCCAGCACCATTGCCAGAGTGCTTGTTTCTGGGCAACTGGGTACGGTTGCTAGAAAATCATAAAGCGGGTACTGTAGCATTGACATAAGGAATTGGGGCATTCTTCCTGTGGTAGTTTTTGGTAGCACCATCAGCATTTGGGCAAATGGTCTTTACACCTGAAGCAATCTCCTCCAAGAAGAGTCATGTCAGCGATTCTGGTCACAATTCCCAAGCCAGGGAAACAATTAGTTGGGCTTGGACAGATAACTGTTGATTGCATCCAATACTTCCTAACGGTGCCTATCCTTGCCAGTCGCCCACTGGTAATGACACTCCTCATCAATTGGTGACAGCTACAACAATTATGGCTCTAAAGATTCGCTTTAGAACCTTGAGGAATTATAATGATTAAGAATGCGACAATACTTTAAGTTCGTTTAAGTATCTTATCAAGGAGTGAAATATCAAAATATATATTTAGATAGATATGCTTATGTGGCTTTCTGATTAGACACTCACCTGTTGGTGGTGAATGGTAGGGTAAAACCCGCTAAATAACCCTCCATCAGTCCTAGCATCAATTCTCACAACTAAGGTTTTGATTCAGTTGTAGCTAAAAGCTTATTGACAGTTATTAATCCTTTTAGCTGGATTTGGGCGATAGAGGAGATATATAAATAAATAGATGTTACTACCTATATTGATTTTCAGACCAAAGGGTAAAAAAAATGTAAAATTTTCTGCTCATTCCACCCGCAAAACAGGTTTAATCGGGCAGATAGCTATTCTCATTGATGAGTTCATGGCTCAGTGGTGCTACTTACCAGTTGCTACTACGCCCGTAAAAATATATTATTTATCTCTGGAGACAATCCACAATTCCTATCCACAATCAGATCATAAATCTAGTTATGTGTTTGCTTGTAGTAAACAGAAAAATCCCCAGATATTTGGGCAGATGAGTCCAGAGGAAAAACAAGAACTCTTGGAGCAACTAAAAGAAGATTATCGACAAATTCTTATCAATTACTTTATTACAGACAAAACATTGAAAGAAAAAATTGATAAATTTATCAATGCTTTATTTTATGCTAATATTCCTGTGCCACAAATTATAGAAATGCATATGGAACTCATTGATGAGTTCTCCAAACAGCTAAGGTTAGAAGGTAGGAGCGATGAACCATTACTTGATTACCGTCTGACACTGATAGATGTATTAGCCCACCTTTGTGAAGTCTACAGGTGTGCGATCGCCAAAATTAACTAAAACTACCGCAATTTAACTTGTATTTGCTGTACCCAAACAAATATACAGCAATTCTAGACGATATGTGAGAAACACCCGATGCCCCATGCCGTAAGCCCAGTTTTCGTGAATCATCTCACAAATCAAATTGGAATGCTTTACCACCTTAATTTGTATTCCTATAGTCATAATCTAGCCTGTACCTTTTTATGAATAAAGCCAGAAAGACCTATGTTCTCAAGCTATATGTAGCAGGGAACACACCCAATTCAGTACGGGCCTTAAAAACACTCAAAAATATATTAGAACAGGAGTTTCAAGGTGTTTATGCTTTGAAAGTCATTGATGTTCTCAAAAATCCTCAGTTGGCAGAAGAGGACAAAATCCTCGCCACACCCACCTTATCAAAGATTTTGCCACCTCCTGTTCGCAAAATTATCGGCGATCTTTCCGATCGAGAAAGAGTGTTAATCGGTTTAGACCTACTGTATGAAGAATTAAGTGAAGAAGAATATGGAGCAGAGTAAGATGTAAGAATTTGTGAGTCAGGACTCAGGAGTCAGAAGGCAGATCAGAAAAGAAATAGACAATATTGAGATGGGTTGAAAATCATCCAGCTTGACTCTTAAAATCTCTTTAATTCTCAACTCTGAATTCTGGATTCTGAATACTTACAGTAAAATATCTATTTGGTTAGCCAAACAGAGTACAAACTTGAGTAATAACAGAAATGGGGTTAAGCAACCTAATTTAATCAAGCAATGAGTGAAAAAGAGCAAACAGAAAAAAATACACCAATTGGGGGTGTAGAGAAAATTCGCACCATGATTGAGGGCTTTGACGATATTAGTCATGGCGGCTTACCCGTGGGTAGAACCACCCTAGTTAGTGGGACTTCTGGTACAGGTAAAACCTTATTATCACTTCAATTTCTCTATAACGGTATCACCTACTTTGATGAGCCAGGAGTATTTGTCACCTTTGAAGAATCCCCCAGCGACATTATTAAAAATGCCCATATTTTTGGTTGGAATTTGCAACGCCTGATCGAAGAAGGAAAGCTATTTATTTTAGATGCTTCTCCTGACCCAGAAGGTCAAGATATTGTTGGTAACTTTGATTTATCAGCTTTAATTGAGCGCTTGCAATATGCCATTCGTAAATATAAAGCTAAACGAGTTTCCATAGATTCAATTACCGCCGTTTTCCAACAATATGAAGCTGTGGGAGTTGTGCGAAGGGAAATCTTTCGCCTAGTAGCCAGACTCAAACAGCTAAATGTCACTACTGTAATTACTACAGAACGGGGGGAAGAATACGGACCTGTAGCTTCCTTTGGTGTAGAAGAATTTGTTTCAGATAATGTCGTCATCGTCCGCAATGTATTAGAAGGAGAGCGCCGAAGACGCACCATTGAAATACTTAAATTGCGGGGAACAACTCATATGAAAGGTGAATACCCTTTCACCATAACCAATGCAGGCGTGAACATCTTCCCCTTGGGTGCAATGCGCCTCACCCAGCGTTCTTCCAATGTTCGTGTCTCTTCTGGTGTAAAAACCTTGGATGCGATGTGTGGCGGTGGATTCTTTAAAGATTCAATTATTTTAGCCACAGGAGCCACAGGTACAGGAAAAACCTTATTAGTAAGTAAATTTTTAAAAGATGGGTGTATCAATGGAGAAAGAGCAATATTATTTGCCTATGAAGAGTCCCGCGCTCAACTTTCTCGCAACGCCTATTCTTGGGGAATTGATTTTGAAGAACTCGAACAGCAAGGTTTACTGAAAATAATTTGTACTTATCCTGAATCCACAGGTTTAGAAGATCATTTGCAAATTATTAAATCAGAAATTGCTGATTTTAAGCCCGCACGAATTGCCATTGACTCTCTTTCAGCCCTAGCCAGAGGAGTAAGTAACAATGCTTTCCGGCAATTTGTAATTGGTGTGACAGGTTATGCAAAACAAGAAGAAATTACCGGATTCTTCACCAATACCACCGATCAATTTATGGGGTCGCATTCGATTACAGATTCACATATTTCTACAATCACTGACACAATCTTAATGTTGCAGTACGTAGAAATTCGTGGAGAAATGTCCAGAGCTATTAACGTCTTTAAAATGCGGGGATCATGGCATGATAAAGGAATTCGGGAATACAATATTACTGCTGACGGACCAGAAATTAAAGATTCTTTCCGCAACTACGAGCGGATTGTCAGTGGCGCTCCTACCCGTGTGAGCATAGATGAAAAGGCGGAACTTTCCCGCATTGTCAAACGTTTTGAAGACAAGCCAAGTTCCGATTCCTAAATTTAGTATCATGCTATATTTCCCTCTAAATTTAGTATCGTGCTATTCTGTGGTGAAGACAGGTTTTCTGCCGCTAAATTGATTTTTTTGTGAGGGGATGCGGTGAAAGGACAACAATTATTCCATACTTTCTTACCTGGCGTAACAGCAGCAGTATTAACAACCCAGCCTGCCCTGGCTAGTACCGTAAAAATTAGTGGGGTACAACTGGTGTCTCCTCCAAAGGTGGTAACGTCTACCGATGGTAGAAATCTAGTTACTAATGGCGCGATGGCGCAACACCCACCGGAGGATCCCGCCACAACAGCTAACGTAACTCAGACTCCAGAAGAGCAACACTCTGTTCATTCCAATCAACCAGGATTCCAGTCGGGGAGTGATGTCGCAACGCCCACCTTCTCGGTAAAAGGCTACGGGAACAGCAATGGTGGGAGTTTGACCAGCACTCAACAGACAAAAGACTGTTCAAAACAAGCACAACAAAGTCGAGATGCTTTACTCCTAAAGCCCAACACGTGCTTACAAAAAATAACCTCTGTTCAGCAGATAGCTCAAGCTACTGATACCCCAGCACCAGCTACACCTACACCCGCAGGTGCAACTGAATTCACTACACCAGCACCTAGAGGTTACACCACCCTTCCTGAGAACCTGAAACCCAATGCTAACCCTCTGCTATATCCCACAAAACCAGAGGAAGTGACAATTCAGGCTAATCAACCCATTACCTTGGATCAGGCGGTAGAAATAGCCCAGCGCAATAACAACGAATTACAAGTTTCCATACTGGAACTAAAACGCTCTCAATCCGCCCTAAGAGAGCAACAAGCCGCCCTATTTCCTGATTTACAAATCAGTGCTGATGTCACCAACAGCCGGAGTGTAGGCTCTTCACTGAGCGTTGACCGAGCCAAGAACACAGATCCCAATATCAGCGATGCGCCATCAGACACTAGTTTCTCTGGCCAGGCCCAATTAAACTACAACCTTTACACCTCTGGTCGGCGGTTGGCGGCGATTCGAGAAGCGGAAGAAACAGTACGCTTCCAAGAATTAGCTGTAGAAAATAAGGCAGAAGACATTCGTTTGGATGTTGCTACAAGATACTACGATTTACAACAAGCAGATGAGCAAGTGCGGATTTCC
>DATGXQ010000082.1:0-15793 GCA_035298905.1 Nostocaceae cyanobacterium
CAATCATCAGATGCGATCGCGCTATGGGCTGGTTGGGGTCTAGCAACAGCAATACAGCACCGCTTAAAAATACCCCGACCATACTTGCAATGAGTCCAAAACTCCTTGTACCACACACAGCTACTACATCTTTTGGTTGCACACCGCAACTTAAGAGTACCTCTGCAATATTCTGGGCGCTGTGAGACAGTTCTTGGTAAGTCCACATCTGACCATCTTGACGGATAGCTGGTTGCTGGGGTGCTTGTTTAGCCCAGTTTAAAAACAGGGTAGTTACTGGTTCATAGTCAGGTTGATCCAGAGAAAGGCTAGGATCTGGTAATAAAGAGCGTGACTGTGGCGTGACTAGAGAATAGGATTGGATGGGGCGATCGGGTTGTGTGGTAATTTGTTGCAGTAAATACTCGAATTGCTCTAATAAGTTACTCATATGTTCCGGCGAGAACAAGTTTTGCCGATACACTATATTAATGTTCAGTTCCTCTGCTACCTCCTGAACGAATAGTGTTAAAAAGAATTTTGACTCTGGTTGTGTAAAGTGATTTAACGGCTCAAAAGTCAAGCCAGGAATTTCCAGGTTTGCTGTCGGTGTATTAATCATGTTAAACATCACATCAAACACCGGATGCCGACTTAAGGAGCGTTCTGGTTTGAGTTCTTCTACCAATTTCTCAAAGGGAATGTCTTGATGGCTGTAAGCTGAAAGTGTCACTTCCCGCACTTTGGTCAATAATTCCCGAAAACTGGGATTTCCTGATAAGTCGGTGCGTAAGGGTAAAGTATTTAAAAAACAGCCAATTAGCTCTTCAGTTCCCTGGTGGTTACGACCTGCGATCGGTACACCAATGATTATATCCTCTTGTCCTGTGTGCCGGGATAGTAGTAGTTTAAATGCTGCCAACAAGGTCATAAACGTAGTTGCACCCTCTTGTCGGCTCAAGCTTTTAATTGCTGTGGTCAAAGATTTGGATAAGCGTAGACTTTGCCGCGCTCCTTGGTAATTTTGCTTGGGTGAATGGGAGTAGTCAATAGGTAGCTGTAGTACGGGTAACGTACCGTTAAGTTGCTGCTTCCAGTAGCTCAACTGTGTTTCTAGTACTTCTCCTTGCAGCCATTGGCGCTGCCAGTAAGCAAAATCTGCATACTGGATGGGTAGGGACGGCAATACACCAGACTTTTGATGTAAGGCTGCTTCATACAGTGTGAGCAATTCTCGGACAAAAATGCTCATTGACCAAGCATCAAAAACTATATGATGTATAGTCACCAGCAAGATGTAATTATTTTCTGCCAGTTGCAGAAGTTGGCTGCGAATTAAGGAATCACTGGCTAGATCAAATGGTTGTTTAGCTGCTTGGACTGCTTCCTGCTGAATCTGATTTGCTTGTACTTCTACAATTGGAATCTTCACATCTGTGGGAGGAGCGATCGCTTGCACTGGATTCCCGTTAACTGTGGTAAAGTTTGTCCGCAGAATTGAGTGACGTTGGATAATTTCTGTTAAAGCCTGTTCCAAGGCAGCAATATTCAGATTTCCAGATATCTGGAGGGCTATTGGCATATTGTAGAGGGCATTAGGGCCTTCTAGTTGATCTAAAAACCACAGCCGTTCCTGTACCCAAGATAAAGGCAGTAATTCAGTTTCATGTAATACTGATTCAATCGGGGTAACTACCAAAGCCGAATTAGTCTGATTCATTGCCAAGATAGCTTGCGCTAATTCAGCAACTGTGGGGGCTGAAAATAAAGTGCGTAAAGGTACATCAACTTGAAAGCTCGATCGCAACCGGGAAATAGCTTGAGTAGCCAGCAGGGAATGTCCACCCAAGGTAAAGAAATTATCGTAAATTCCCACCTGTTCCAGTTTCAGCACAGTAGCGAAAATGTTAGCAATAATTTCTTCTGTAGGATGGCGCGGAGCAACGTAATCATTTTGATTGAGCTGCAAGTCTGGTAGAGGTAAAGCCCGACGATCGACCTTTTGATTAGGAGTTAACGGCAGAGATTCTAGGGTCACAAACACTGATGGAATCATATATTCCGGTAACATCTGTAACAAAAAATGCCGTAAATCCTCAGTCGTTATCGTCTCTGATTGTTTTGTCACCACATAACCCACCAGTCGCTTTTCATCAGCTGCGGTTCCCTGTACTGTTACCACCGCTTGGCTGATTTTTGGGTGTTTGTTTAACACCGCTTCTACTTCCCCCAATTCTACACGGAAGCCACGCAGCTTCACCTGGTCGTCTACCCGTCCAATAAACTCAATGTTACCATCTGGTAAATAACGTGCCTGGTCGCCAGTTTGGTAAAGCAGTCCTTGACCAAAGGGATTATTAACAAACTTCTGGGCTGTTAAATCTGGACGATGGAGATAACCTCTAGCTAGATTTGCTCCCCCAATCAATAGAAACCCTGGAACACCGATCGGCACAGGTTGCCCATACTGGTCTAAAATATATATTTGCGTGTTGGCTATTGGTTTACCAATTGGCGGATAAACGGGCCAAATGTCTGGTAAGTCGTTAAATATATAGTAAGTTACTACGTGAGTTTCTGAAGGCCCATAATGATTATGTAGGCGGCAGTGGTTTAACTGTTTATGTAAATCAATGATCGGCTGAGTAATCTGCAACTGTTCACCCGTAGTTACCACCTCTGTGAGATGATGGAATAACTCAGCTTGCTGCCCATAGATTTGAGCTATCTGCTGCCACAGGGCTACAGGCAAAATCACTTTTTGAATCGGTTTTTCAGTCAAGAAATAGACGAGTTTTTCCACATCTAACCGTAGGCTTTCGGGAATCATGTATAATGTCCCACCAGAACACCAAGCAGCAAACATTTCGTGGAAACTAGCATCAAAACTCAGTGAGGCAAATTGGAGAACTCCCACGCCTTGATTCATGGTTTCTAAATGCCAGTAAATCAAGTTACCCAAGGCTTGGTGAGATAGGGTAATCCCTTTGGGTCGGCCTGTAGAACCACTGGTATAGATGACGTAGAGCAGGTTATTTGGTTGAACGGGACTGCTAGGGTTAGTGATTGGTTGTTGGGCAATAATTTCCCATTGTTCATCTAGTAAGACAAGATGATCTACTTTAGGGAATAACGATCGCAAACTAGATTGAGATATTAATACACGGCAGTTAGTATCAGCCAGCATAAAATCCCGTCGTTCTTGGGGATAAGCTGGATCGATGGGAACATAAGCTCCACCCGCTTTGAGGATAGCTAACACCGCGATCGCCATTTCTAGAGAACGTTCGATCGCCACACCAACTAAAACTTCTGGTTCTACTCCTAAAGATTGCAGATAATGGGCTAACTGATTGGCTCGCTCATTTAACTTATGATAGGTTAATTGCTGGTTGTCAAACTCCACAGCGATCGCATCAGGAGTTTTTTCTACCTGTTCCTCAAACAACTGATGCAGACATTTATCTGGGGGATAATCTCTAGTTGTCTGATTCCACTCTACTAATAATTGATGTCGTTCAACCTGCGTCAACAATGGTAACTCAGCCACAGTTTGATCAGGATTAGTGGCGATCGCCTCTAACAAAGTTTGGAAATGACCAGCCAAACGAGCGATCGTTGCTTCTGCAAACCGACTAGCATCATAACTAATTTTAATAGATAACTCTTCTTTCGCAAAAACCAATACCGCCAAAGGATAATTTGTTTGTTCAAAAGCCTCCACCCCAGTCACATCAAAAGAGTATTTAGACTCTTGTAAAGACTTATCCACTGGATAGTTTTCAAACACCACAATACTTTCAAATAAAGGTATAGTGGCTGGAACGTCGCTCAGGCGTTGAACTTCTGCCAGAGAAATGTAAGTATACTCTTGTAATTCTACTGATTTTTTTTGTACTGTTTGTAAAAATTCTAATACAGACTTATCTCTAGTTACTTCCACCCGCAAAGGCAAGGTATTGATAAACAAACCCACCATTTCTTCAATACCCGCTAAATCTCCAGAACGACCAGAGACAGTAACCCCAAATAAAACTTCCCTTTCTCCACTGTAGCGACTGAGTAACACAGCCCAAGCAGCTTGTACCAAAGTCGCTAAAGTAATAGATTGTTGTTTGGCTATGGTTTGTAAAGCTTGAGTTACTTTAGAGGATAAACTTAGTTCGTACTTGGGATATGTAGGATACTCTTGAGAATCTTGAACAGCAAGTTTATCTACCACCAAAGGCGTAGGCGTTTTCAAACCTTGTAAATTACGTTGCCAAAAGGCTTCCGCTTGTGATATATCTTGTCTTTGCAACCAAGCAATATAATCTTGATAGGGACGCGGACTAGATAAGAATGGAGTTTTACCTAGATTATAAGCTTCATAAAAAGTTAAAACTTCTTTAACAATAATCGGTAAACACCAACCATCCATTGAAATATGATGATGACTCCAAAGGAATTGATAGCGATCCTCACCCAGTTTAATCAAGGTAAACCGCATTAAAGGGGCTTGGTTAAGTGTAAAACCTTGATAGCGGTCTTTTTGTAACAACTCCTCTAGACGTTGGTGTTGTTCCGATGCTGGGATATTCTGCCAATCACAATCATGCCAAGGTAAATCTATTTGTTTAAGTACCACCTGTAAAGGCTTTTCCTGCTTTTCCCACACAAATAAAGTTCGCAAAACTGAATGGCGTTCTATGACTTTTTGCCACGCTTGTTTGAAGTTAACTACATTCACCTGACCGCAGATAGTGAATAGTTTCTGTTCAACATAAACGCCTGAGTTGGGAGCGTAAACAGTATGAAACAACATTCCCTGCTGAATTGGCGAGAGAGTATAAATTGATTCAATATTTTTTCTCTTTTCAGCGTTTTGATTCATATTCCTAACTCCGCCAGTAGATTGTCAAGTTGTTGTTGGCTTAACCCAGCTTCAGGAAAATCTGAGGGAGTGTATCCCTGAATATCAGGAGACAAACAATGGTCAATCAGTTTTTGTAGTTCTTCAATATACTTTTGTGCCAGACGTGACACTGTAGCATTGTGATGGATTTTATCACAATAAGTCCAGGTAATTTGCAACTTTCCTTCAACCACCATAGCGTTAACATCCAACAAATAAGGACGATCGCCCTGAGAACTACGCTCAAAATCCCTAGACTTAGCATCAAATTGCCAACTTACCTCCATAAATCTTTCCTGTGTAAATTGGCCAAAGTAGTTAAAGCGAATATCTGCTTGAGGTAAAGCCTGGAGTTTGGTACAAATTTCCTTATCGGGATTTAAGTAACGTAAAATACCGTAACCAATTCCGTGTCCTGGAATTTCTCGTAATTGTTCTTTCACAGCTTTGAGAGTTTCCCCAGAGTCAGTTATATTTTCCAAACGCAACAGCACGGGAAAAATAGTTGTAAACCAGCCCACTGTTCGGGATAAGTCTACTTCTTCAAATAGGTTTTCTCTTCCATGTCCCTCCAAATCAATCACCAAGTTGGCTTTACCAGTCCACTTCCTGAGAGTTTGGGCTAAGGCGGTCAACAGCACATCATTTATTTGGGTGTTGTAGGCAGAAGATACCTCCTTCAAAAGAGCATCAGTTTGTTGCTGATTTAACTCCACTGATATTTCATTGGCATTCGCCACTGTATTATCATCTTTGTTCACAGGCTGGTCTACTGGCAATGGTGCTACTTTTGACCAGGGCAAATTGAGCCAGTAATTTAACTGCTGCTGTAAATCATTTGATTGAGCATAATCACTCAGATGCATTGCCCAATCTTGAAAAGCAGTAGTTTTCTGTGGTAGTTGAATCCTTTCTCCCTGTTTTAGTTGCTGATAAATGCTCAACAGGTCTTCTAGGAGTATTCGCCAGGAGACACCATCAACGACGAGGTGATGAATAATGATTAATAAACGTCCCTCACAGCCGTTGCCTAAATTAAATAGTACAACTCGCATCAAGGGTGCTGTTGAGAGGCTAAAGCTGGCTTGTCGAGCTGCGGCTATTTCCTCTAAAGCTGTGAGTTGTTGGGATTGGGGAACTGGAGATAAATCTATTTGCTCAAATGGTACGGTGTCCTCTAGTCCGTGGTTGATTTGCTGCCATTTTCCCGCATGGTTAATAAATTGCAGACGCAAAGCATCATGATGTTTTAATAAATGCTTAACTGCTTGGGCTAAGAACTGTGGATTAAAGGTATTGGGGACTTGGAGCATTACGGATTGGTTATAATGATGCGGTTCAGACCAATTTTGCTCAAAGAACCACTTCTGAATCGGAGTCAGGGGAACTTCTCCTGTCACTATCCCTTGTTGGGCAAGCAAGGGGGTGGCTGTATTTGCTACTCTCGCCAGTTCGGCAACGGTTTGATATTGAAATAGCTGTTTAGGAGTGATTTGGATGCCGACTTGTTTAGCGCGAGAGACCACCTGGATACTCAAAATTGAATCTCCGCCGATCGCAAAGAAATTATCATTAATACTAACTTGTGGAAGATTGAGAACTTCCTGCCAAATAGCCGCTAAACTCTGTTCAATAGGCGTTTGGGGAGCTACAAATTCATCTTCCCGCACCTTTTCTAATTCCGGTACTGGCAAAGCTCTACGATCAACTTTACCATTAGGGGTCAATGGTAGGGCGGGCAAAATCACAAAACTACTGGGGATCATGTATTCTGGTAGCTGATGTTTGAGGAAAGCAAACAGTTCGCTACTAGCTAAAGCATCGGCATCTGTAGTTATATAAGCTACTAAGCGTTTGTGATTAGGAGTGTCTTCTCTATCTATGACTATAGCTTCTTTGACTTGGGGGTGGGTGGTCAGCACTGTGGCGATTTCCTCAAGTTCAATCCGAAATCCCCGGATTTTCACTTGTTGATCAATGCGGCCTAAAAATTGAATATTACCATCTGGTAAATAACGGGCTAAATCACCAGTTTTATAGAGAAGGGGAGAGAAGCGATCGTCAAAAGGATTGGGAATAAATTTTTGTGCTGTTAACTCTGGATGTTGACAATAACCTCTAGCTAAACCAGCACCACCAATATATATTTCTCCTGGTACACCAATTGGTACAGGTTGCATATAACTGTCTAAAATATAAATTTGGGTGTTGGCTAAGGGACGACCCAAAGGCAAGGTTGTACATTTTATATTTTGTGGGTTTTTTTCCAGTTGATATGTTAAAACTCCGACTGTAGCTTCCGTTGGTCCATAGTGATTGACAATTGTACATTTTGGAGCTAAAGCTTGTATACTTTCTACCCAATCAGTACTAGCAGCTTCACCACCTAAAATCAGTGTTTGACGGGGTAGCACTGTATTTTGAGTTAGTGTATTTTGAGTTGTGGAAGCTTGTAAAGCGGCTAAATGGGAAGGAACAATTTTTAGGTAATCTATGGCATAGCGCTGAAAATATGCAGCACAGCCATCAGCATCAAAAACCAGTTGCTCGCTCAGGACATGAAGAGTTCCACCTGTACATAAACTAGGGAAAATAACAGTGTTACCTAAATCTGCACTAATGGTAGAAACTAAAGCAAAGTTACTTTGAGGTTTAAATTCTAAGCGTTCAGTAATACTATAGTAATAATTTAAAATAGATTTATGTTCGATCGCCACACCCTTGGGTTCTCCCGTAGACCCAGAAGTATAAATCACATAAGCCAAGTTATTGATATTATTTTGACAAACTGGATTTTCCTGACTCTGGACACTAATCACAGCTTGCCAATCTGTATCTAAGCTAATAATATTTGCTGAAAATGAGGGTAAAAAGTCTAACAATTTTTCCTGAGTGAGTAATACCAACACTTGGGAATTATTTAACATATATCGTAGACGCTCTTGGGGGTATTTGGGGTCTAGTGGTACATAAGCGCCACCTGCTTTGAGAATCCCCAATAAACCTACAATCATTTCCACCGAGCGCTCTAGATACATACCCACTAGGGTTTCTGGTTGCACACCCAAGTCTTGTAAATAATGTGCTAGTTGATTAGCACGATGATTTAACTCCCTATAAGTCAAAATTTGATCTGCACATCTAACTGCTATGGCATCAGGAGTTTTTTGAACTTGCTGTTCAAACAGTTGATGAATACATTGATCTTGAGGATATTTTACTTGAGTATGATTCCATTCTTGGCATATTTGATATTTTTCTGCTTCTGTTAAGAAAGGTAATTGATTGATAGGCTGTTCTGGATCTATGACTACATTTGTCAATAATGTTTGGAAATGACCTGCCATGCGAGCAATAGTTTCTGGGTCAAACAAATCTGTGTTATACTTCCATATTCCCACTAAACCCTGTTCGCTTTCGTCTATCATCAATGTCAAGTCAAACTTGGCTGTTTGTGTTTCGGAAGTAAAGGGTTGAAGAGTTACCCCCGGTAATACTAGCGGTTTTTTAGGCACATTCTGAAATACGAACATGACCTGAACTAGCGGTGAATAACTTAAAGAACGCTCTAGTTGCAAAGCTTCTACCACTTGCTCAAATGGTACATCTTGATGAGCGTACCCTTGCAGGGTCATTTCCCGCACTTGTTCTAACAATTGGGTAAAAGTGAGATTTTCCCCAAACTGCACCCGTAAGACTAAAATATTAGCGATAAAGCCTATTAATGGTTCAATTTCGGCTTGGTTACGGTTAGCGATCGGTGAACCGATGAGAATATCATTTTGATTGCTGTAGCGATACAACAGGGTAGAAAATGCACTCAGCAGAGTCATGAACAAGGTGACACCAAGGTTTTGGCTGAGTTGTTGTAACTTTGCGGTTAACACTGAATCTAAAGTAAAGATTTGCACCTCTCCCCGATGACTTTGCACTGATGGTCGGGGGCGATCGCTTGGCAGTTGTAGTACAGAAGGCGCACCTGCTAATTGTTTTTTCCAGTAATCAAGTTGTAATTTTCCTAACTCCCCATCTATGCGCTGACGTTGCCAATGAGCATAATCTACATATTGGATAGCTAGTTCTGGTAAGGGAGATTGCTGACCCTGGCTGAAGCTTTGGTATAAAATCCCTAGTTCTTGGATAAAGATATTTACTGACCAATAATCACAGATGATATGGTGCATCACAATCAACAGCACCCATTCTTGCTGCCCTAGCTGAATTAAGGTAGCATTTACCAGGGAATCGGCGGCTAAATCAAACTGCATCTGGGCGTGTTCTTGGGCATAATATCGCAGCTTATCTTCTTGTATACTTGCAGTTATATCCCGCCAATCAAGTTGCTTGAGTTCTGTTTTGGCCTGCGGGGCGATCGCTTGCACTGGCTGATTATTAACCACAGGAAAATTGGTTCGTAGCACTTCATGACGACGCAAAACCTCAGCAAATGCAGATTTAATCGCCGCTACATCAAGTTGTCCAGTAATACGGATGCCACCATGTTCATTATACGCTGTTGAACCTTGCAGTTGATCAAGAATCCATAATCTTTCTTGACCAAAAGAAAGGGGTAAGTTTTCACCTCTAGGAATAGTTGTAATTGTGGAAGAATGAGAAGGTTGAGCTTGATTAACTTGATTCAGAAACGCGAGTATTTCTGTTTTATACTCGGCTATTTGTTGACGCAGTTCTGGTGTCACAACCCCTTTATCCGCCCGATAACGTAATTTATCCCCATCGGCGAAAACCTGAATATTTAATTGGCGCAGTTGAGATAGAAACTTAACTACATTTTTACTCATATTTCTTCCTCCTCTTGTTCTATCTCTGTTGCTACCAATTGGTTATTTTCTAATGATTGTCCCATCCAATTAACCGTTTCAATATATTCAGCTATATTACCGATGCTGGGGTCATCAAAAAATTGGCGTAGTGGTATCTCAATTTTAAAAACTTCCCGAATCCGAGAAATTAACCTTGTGGCTAACAAAGAATCACCACCAAGATCAAAGAAATTATCGTCAATGCTAATTTGCTCTAAACTCAACAAATCTTTTAACATTTCCACTAACTGTTCTTCAACTGAACTGCGGGGAGCAATAAACACTTTTTCTGTCTGTGACTCAACTAGCTCAGGTTGTGGTAATCCTTTATAGTTGATTTTGCCATTGGCACTCAAAGGTAAAGCTTCCAGTTGCATGAACGTTTTAGGTATCATGTATTCTGGCAGCTTTTGACGTAAATAATTCCGTAGTCTGTCAGTAAGGGAATTTGCTTTTTGTCCAGAATCGGTAGTAAACCATTGTTGAGTTTGGGCTAAGTCAATTTTGCCGCCCACAAAACTATACAGTAAGATATGACTGGGTTCTAAATCCAATAATGACCTTAATTCACGAAACTCTAAATAACCAATCGGACACAAACCTAGTGAATAATTTGGAGCTTGATTCATCAACAATTGACCAATATGACCTGCTTCTAGGAAACAGAAGTTTTGAGCTAATTCTCCATACATGGGTGCAATTGCCCTTAACTGCCCAATTAAGAATATGGCAAAACCTGACTGCTCAAAAATTTCTCGATTACCACCGTAAAAATTCGGCTCAATTTCTGGATTGTCCGAAAGTAAAACTATGCGATGTTGAGAAGTGTCATAGTAATAAAAACCTGCTTCCAGTCCTTGTACAGCATCAGGTTTAATTAAGATATAAGTCTGTACTGGATAAAGGCTACCGGCGGAAGGATAGCGATATTTAGGTAGAGGATAATTTGCCAATGGCATTGGTAAAAGACAACTTAAAAATTGACTAAATTCTGCTAAAGAAATAGTTTGATTTAAAAATTGTCGATAACTTTGACGCGCTAGGTAAGCTTGACTGAGGGCTTGATCAAATTCTACTTTGGGTAATTCAATTGTCTGATGTGAGGCTGGTAGTTTTCTTATTCCTGGTTGTTGGAGTTTAAATTCAATCCGTTCTAAAGGATCAACTATTACTCCTGTTAGTTGTTGCGGATCTGTGGCTTCGCTTTGAGTTGGTTGGATCTGAGATTTTGAGTCAGGAACAATGTAGGCTACCAAGCGTTTGTTTTCCCTTGATTCTCCTACTGTGGTGACAATAGCTTCTTTAACTTCTGGGTGCTGCCTTAATACTACCTCAATTTCCCCAAGTTCCACTCGGTAGCCATTGATTTTGACTTGGAAATCTTCTCTACCCAGAAACTCAATATTACCATCTGGTAAATATCTTCCTAAATCACCAGTTTTGTACAATCTTTCTTGAGTAACTGGGTGAGTAATAAAACTTGCTGCTGTCTTTTCGGGATTTTTCCAATATCCCTGCGCTAGTCCAACCCCAGCAATATACAGTTGTCCTGATACCCACGTTGGACAAGGCTGCATTAATTCATTCAAGACATAAAAGCGTTGGTTCTGTAAAGGTTTACCATAGGGAATACTTTTCCAATTTGGTTGTATTTCCTGAATAGGATAATAAATAGACCAAATAGAAGCTTCTGTTGCTCCTCCTAAACTGATAATTTTAGCATTTGGTGCGATCGCCTGAATTTGTGTTGGTAAATTGAGGGGAATCCAATCTCCACTTAATAAAACTAATTGCAACGATAGTTTTATGGTGTCTGGTCTACCTGTGAGGTACTCTACCAACATTTGCATTAAGGCTGGAACGGTATTCCACAAAGTAATTTTGTGAGTAATAATTAATTCTAACCAGTGGTGAGGATCTTTGGTTTTTTCTGGTGCAGGAATAACTATAGATCCCCCTGCGGCTAAAACTCCAAAAATGTCATATACTGACAAATCAAAGTTTAAGGCTGATAAAGCTAAAACCTTATCTGTTTCTTTTACTCCCCAACGTTGATTAATATCTAATATAGTATTAACTGCCCCTTGATGGTCAATCATTACTCCTTTGGGTACACCTGTAGAACCAGAAGTATAAATTACATAGGCTAAATCAGTTATTTTTTGTTCTGATGGTAATTCCTCAAAATCCAGTTCTCCCAATTCTTCAAAGTCAACTAATAAACATTTAACTTCTGTTGGTAAAGCTAACTCTTCTTTTAACCAAGATTGAGTTAAAACTGTTTTGACTTCTCCTTGTTCCAGCAGATATGAACGGCGATCACCTGGTAATTCTACATCAATTGGTAAATAAGCTGCACCAGAAATTAAAATACCTAAAACTGCAACAATTTGTTCCCATCCCTTCTGCATAGCTACTGCTATCAGTTGATTAGGTTTAGCACCTAATTCTCTCAGTTGATGAGCGATTTTGTTAGCACGGTTGTACAATTCCTGATAAGTGAAATGGCGTTGGGGAGTGATAATGGCGATCGCTTCACCATTAACTTTAACTTGTTCTAAAAATAAACCATGTAAAGTTTTAGGAGAAATTTCTGTTGCGGTTTGATTAACCGCCGCTATTAATTGCAGTTGAGATGATGGTAAAAGTTCTGGATTAATTTGCGTCCAAGCACTATCAGAAGTTGCTAGATTTTGCAGAAGTTGACAATAAGTTGCAAACATATCATCTAGCATACCAACAGGAAATAATTCCTCTATGGCATCCCAGTTGAAAATTAATTTTCCGTCTTCTTCATAAACTTGATGATCTAACCAGACTTGGGGAGTTTGGCTAATACCATAAACTAATTCTCCCAATTGTGTCAGGCTAAATTCTTCTTTGGCTAAGGAATCAAGACCCAAAATACTGGTAAATACTACCCCCATTGGTTGATAACTACCACGTTGGCGACGCAATTCTCGCTGTACTTCTACACCGCTAAAATATTGATGATCTAAATCTTGCCAAAGTTGTTGTTGTAGGCGTTGAGCGCGATTTGTAAATGAATCTGCCAGGGAATTATCCACTTCTAATAAATTCAAAGAAGTGAAATCTCCTACTAATTCATTAACTTGAGGGTGTAAAGGTAAACGATTAAATAAAGTCAGATTTAGGGTAAATTTTGGACTCTTATCCCACAAGGTTAAAGTTTCCCCAAAAGCTGCTAATAAGACAATGGAAGGAGTTAAATTAGCCTGTACAGCTTTGTTTTTGAGTTGTTGCCAATGTTCTGGACTAAGTTGGGATCTATGTCTTTGGAATTTGGGTATTTGTGTGTTGTCCAGATTTCTAATTAATGGTAGTTCTGGGGCTGGTGGGAGAGTAGCAAGACGATTTAACCAATATTGGCGATCGCGTTGATATTGTGGTGTATTTTTAAAAGCTAATGCCCCAAAAATATAATCTGAAAATGATAATTCTATTTTGGGTAATTCACTATCAATATTTTGGTAAAGTTGCCACCACTGTTGACCAATTAAATTTAAACTCCAAGCATCGGCAATTAAAGCATCTATACTTAAATGCAAACGGGTAAGCTTTTGATTTAAAATACTTGCTCGAATTTCAAATAATGGCCATTTGTCCGCCGGTAAGATGTGATGGGACATTTCCTGACGGATAGATTCTAATCCTTTGGTAACAGTTTGGGGTAACTGTTGACTAAAATCTACCACTGCAAATTGATAGGGAGGAACAGATTCTAAAATCTGTTGTTGACCATTTGTTAAAAATATTGCTCGCAGCATATCATGATGTTTAACTAATTGCTGCCAAGCTTGATTTAGCCTTTCTAGGTTTAAGTTTTCACAATCAAGTTCAAAATAAGCATGACTGGCCACATTACCTAAATCAAAGGTAGAATCACGACCTAACCAGTAAGCTTGTTGAATATCTGTGAGGGGAAAAGGTTGATAGCGTTGTTCTGGATGTGGGACAATTTCCGGTAAAGTGGGGTCTAGTTTTTGTGTTCCAGATGCAATTTGTCGTAATTCATGTATAACTTGCTCAAGTTGTGATACGGTGGGAGATTGGAAGAGCGATCGCAAGGGTACTTCTACTTCAAAAGCTAGTCGCAGTCTGGTAATAATCTGCGTAGCTAATAGGGAATGTCCCCCCAGTTCAAAGAAGTTATCATGAATCCCCACTGGTACACCCAAAACAGTAGTAAAGATATTAGCAATTAATTCTTGAGTTAGGTTTTGAGGTGGAACAAATTCTGTAGCGGAAATTGTTGATCCTTCAGGAACAGGTAAAGCTTTACGGTCAACTTTACCATTAGCAGTTAATGGCAGTTTTTCCAGTAGCACAAAGGCACTGGGAATCATGTAATCTGGTAATTTTTGTTTGAGGAAATTGTATATTTCCGATGTTGTGGGTGATGGAAATTCAGGGACAATATAAGCTACTAAACGTTTGTTTCCTGGTTGGTCTTCTCTCGCACAAACTACTACTTGTTGCACTTTGGGATGTGAGCCTAATAAGGCTTCAATTTCTCCCAGTTCGATGCGGAAACCGCGAATTTTTACTTGGTGATCAATGCGTCCCAGATACTCAATTTCTCCCGATGACAAATAACGGGCTAAATCACCAGTTTTGTAAAGTTTGGCTTGTTTGTCAGTGCTAAATGGGTGAGGAATAAACCTTTGTGCTGTTAATTCTGGACGGTTAAGATAACCTTTGGCTAAACCTGCACCACCAATATACATTTCCCCAGCTACGCCAACAGGTACGGGTTGTTTGTATTGATCTAAGATATATATTTGTAAGTCAGGAATTGCACAACCAATATTACTAGCATGACTGTCAAGATCAGCAATAGTCAATGGGTGATAAGTGACATGAACCGTAGTTTCGGTGATGCCATACATATTAACTAATTGGGGAGTACGATCGCCATGTTTAGCAAACCAAGGTTTTAAACTTTGCATTTCCAAAGCTTCCCCACCAAAAATCACATAGCGTAGGCTGAGTTGATAGTCATTTGCTAATAATTCATCAGCCTCTATCAGTTGACGAAAAGCGCTAGGAGTTTGATTGAGAACTGTAATTTTTTCTGTACACAATAACTTATAAAATTCTAATGGTGAGCGACTTATTTCATAAGGTACTACTACAATCTTTCCTCCATAAATCAATGCTCCCCAAAGTTCCCACACAGAGAAATCAAAAGCATAGGAATGGAAGAAAGTCCAGATATCATGATTGTGAAAATGATACCAATTTTGTGTGGCTGCAAACAGTCGCAGGACATTTCTATGAGAGATTAAAACTCCTTTGGGTTCGCCTGTAGAACCAGAGGTGTAAATAATATAAATCAAATTATCTGGCTTGACTGTACACAGAGGATTTTTGCTACTGTGCTGAGAAATTATCTGCCATTCACTATCTAAACAAACTATGGTGGCTGTATTTTCAGGTATCAATGCTGTTAATTTTTCCTGTGTCACTAATACAGACACTTGGGAATCTTTGAGCATATAATCCCAGCGTTCAGGAGGATGAGCCGGATCTATTGGCACATAAGCTGCACCCGCTTTGATAATACCTAAAATGCCAACAATCATTTCTAGGGAACGTTCCACACAAAGCCCTACTAAAACTTCAGATCCTACTCCCAAAGATTGCAAATAGTGGGCTAACTGATTAGCTTTTTCATTTAACTGTTGGTAGGTAAGTTGTTGACTTTCATATACTACCGCCACTGCTTGGGGATTGCGCTCAACTTGTTCTTCAAATAACTGATGGATATACTTATTCTGGGGATAATTTGCGTTTGTTTGATTCCATTCCTTTAGTAATTGATATTTTTCTGATGCTGTTAACATTTCTAACTGACCAATAGGCAGTTCTGGATTTTTTACTACTGCTGTTAAAAGTGTTTGCAAATGATTTGCGATGCGGGCGATCGCTTCTTCATTCAACAAGTCAGCGTTATATTTCAGAACTCCTACTAAACAGTTGTCAGTATCAGCTAATTCTAAAGTTAAATCAAATTGCCCTTCCTGTTGGGGCATTTCATAAGGTTCTAATATTAATCCCCCCCATTCAATGGCAC
>DATGXQ010000083.1:0-8672 GCA_035298905.1 Nostocaceae cyanobacterium
CCTGTTCCCTGTTCCCTGTTCCCTGCCCTCACTAATAACTTATTCAGCAAGCCCTAAATAAAAATGCAGTAAAATAATAATTGGTATTGAGGTTTAATCAAATGACACAGTTAACACCAAAACAACCAGTGAGACGGGGAAGAATTTTTCCAGAACGCACTTTATCACCTGAAGAATTAGCTAAACGTAAAGCTGAACAAGAACTATTTTATCAGCGTTGTTGGGCAATATTTGAGCGTGTGCGTCCTGAATTGATTCAAGAACACTATGGTTGGTATATTGCCATTGAACCAGATAGTGGTGATTACTTTATTGATCAAGATATGGAAGTTGCTAGTAAGAAAGCAAGGGATAAGCACCCAAATGTGATACATTTTCTATTCTGCTTGAATGAAACTGGAGTAACTGGGAGAATATGATCCAGGGTGTTTTTGGTAGTGAGGGACAGCTATTTTTTGAAGTTGAATTAATAACTAATGATGGCTTAAATTTGCCTGTAGAAACTTTGTTTGATACTGGATTTACAGGCTTTTTAGCTATTCATAAACAAGATTTAGACGCTTTGAATTGGCAGTTCGTCCGTGAACAAAAAATGCAAACAGCACAAGGATTAAGAGTTTTTGATGTGTATTTAGGCAGAGTAAGATTAGATGAACAAGAGTACGAAATTCCTGTTTATGCTGGAGATGAGTTGACAGAGATTTTGTTAGGTTCTCAATGGTTGAAAATTTTGCCGTTGGTGGTGAATTATCAAGAAGGGGTTTTGGCTTTGGGGTAGGAATAGAGATTGTATAATTAAATTATAAACCCAAAATAAACATAAAAGAATGATTTAAAATAGTGATAGTATTTTGGTTTAATCAAATGACACAGTTAACACCAAAACAACCAGCAAGACGGGGTAGAATTTTTCCCGAACGCACTTTATCACCTGAAGAATTAGCTAAACGTAAAGCTGAAAACGAAGTATTTGATCAGCGTTGTAAAGTAATATTTGAGCTTGTGCGTCCTGAATTGATTCAAGAACATTATGGTTGGTATATTGCCATTGTGCCAGATCATGATGATTATCTAATTGATGAAGATAAAGAAATAGCGCATAAAAAAGCCCGTGAAAAATATCCTCATGCTGATCACTGTGTTTTCTGCTTGAATGAAACTGGGGCAGTCGGTACAATATGATTCAGGGGAGATTTGGGGATAAAGGAGAACTATATTTTGAGGTTGAATTAATTGCTAGTGATGGTTTAAATCTGCCTGTGGAGGCAATGTTTGATACTGGCTTTACAGGCTTTATGGCTATTAATCAACAGGATTTAGATATTCTTGGGTGGGATTATTTAGATAAATAAATTCTCCGAACTGCTCAAGGTGAAATCTCATTTCAACGGTATTTAGGTAAAGTAATATTAGACGGACAGGAGTATGAAATTATTGTTTATGCGGGGGATGAATTGACAGAGATTTTGTTAGGTTCTCAATGGTTGAAAATTTTGCCGTTGGTGGTGAATTATCCAGAAGGGGTTTTGACTTTGGGGTAGTAATATTGTTTATTTTTTGCTAATCTAAATCTCGTAAATAGTAAAAGCGATCGCGTCTCCAGTCTTCTCCTTTAATTCTGCCTAAATATCCCGTTAGCGGTGATGCAAGTTCAATTAAAATATGATATAATTCTTGAGAACTTAACTTTTGTGAAGGGTTGGAAACAGTATAGATTGCGTGTAAAGCTTCAACTCCAGCACGTTCATATTCTGAGTTTTCTAAGTAATTTTTGACGATTTGGATAATGTGCGATCGCAACTCGATTGACTCTTCAACTTTCTTAATATATTCGTTAACCTTATCATCCGCTAACCCATAGGGTTTTTGCTGTAAACATTCTTTCAGTTCCATCAGGTTGACAGAGTTCTTGTTATGTGCTTGCAGTTCAACCAGCTTTTGTAAAGTCTCAGGTCTAATTACATTCATTTCATTATTAAGAGCAGTTAATAAAGCATCATCAGTTAATTCACCAGCAGCAAAAATTATTTTTAGACAATTATTGTATTTTTCTGGCAAATGTTTATGACCAAGTTGTATTAATTGTGCAGGTGTTTTACTAGGAACTTTTTCGCTTTTAGTAGCTTTACATTCTCCAACAACTTGATAAGGATATTCACAATAAAAATCTAAACCTCCAGCACCCCCTAATTTATTGGGGTCTAGATTTGCTTTAGGATTATTATTAGAACAAGAAAAGCCGATTTTAATTAAACTCTTACGCACTAATCTTTCAAATTCATGACCATCACTAGAGTTACCAACTTCAGCTATTTTAGAAATCCAAGCTAAATCAGAATAATCTGGTGGTTTTGTAGTTTGTTTATCCTTAGAAAAAAGTAGAGTTTCAACGGAATATTCTGTTTTTCCTGCATCTGTTTCATCTTCCGTATCTGACTCTTTTGACTCAAGTTGTAAAGGTATTTCAAGATTTTCCAGTTGTTTTTTACGTTGAGCGAAAGTTTCATCATCTAATATTGGTCTTGCGTCAGAAGCAGAAATAGAATTAGGTAAGGGTACAAACTGACGACCTTGAGATTCTAACGCAACTTCTAAAGGTTCATCTAGAAGATAAACTCGTAAATAAGCGAGAAAAATGTAAGGTCTTTGATTGAGAATTTCCTCAAATGCTGCTTTAGTCCAAATGGTTAAAGTAGACAAAGCATCTAATGATTCCCTGTCATTTAACATTTGGCATAATTCACATTTAGCCCAAGCTTTAATTATTGTTGTTTCGTGATATTTTTGAGTAATTAAATTCTGGGTTTTTTGTAAAAAACCATCTTGATAATATTGTTTCTTAAATGACAAATTAATCGAATTACTAATTGGGCAAAGAGCGAATTTTTCACCAGAATTGATAAACTTTTTGGGGATAGCTGTAATTATTTGTCCTTGTGTTAAGGCTTCAATATCTAGAGTAGGTAAACACAAGGCATTATAAATAAAAACTGATTGGCTCATACTTCACCAAAGGGATTATTAAAAATATCTTCCTCTTCTGTTTCGCTACCACTTACAGAATTAAAAAGTTCACCTATATCTATATCTTCATCGTCAACAGTGGGCATATTTCCAGAAGGATCACTTAAAATTTCACGTAGCAAAGGATTATTAAAAGTAATCTGCTTTTGAGATATAAAATCGAAAATCTTCTCTTCTGGTAATTTGTAATAGCTGCCTTTTTTGTATACATATAAAATAGCTATTATTGGGCGGATTTGCTCCTTTATTAAATCAACAATTTCACCACCCTGTGATATCAACTGTTCCATCAATTTATATGCTTCTGAATTTTTCTTCGTTTTTTCAACTTTAGATTTTTCACGTACTAAACAACCACGAGTCAAGTCAAATTTTTCGTAATCGAGTAGTCGTTTTAATCCTGCGGTGAGTGTTATTTGAGAAGTTTGTATAACAGATACACCTATTTTTGTCTGTTTGCCATTTTCACTACCTAAAATTTTGAAATTAATGCTATTTCTATTATACGCCTTTGGTTTAATATCATTGGTAACTTCTTCAATCAAAACATTTTCTAACATCTGACCCTTGAGAGTAGTAAAACCAAAATAAAGAGCTTCAGCAATTAAATCATTATCTTCTATATAATCTCCTAAATCAGCTTCATTCTCTTTATTGAAAGCAAGTTCAAATCTTTCTAACAGATCGTCTGGTAGTGGTTCATCATCAATCTTAAAATTGTCCGCACACCATCGTAATGCTTCTCTAACAGTTGGTTTACTTAAATTTCCATATTCTTTAAGTTGATTTTCGTCAAATGGATAAAGTGGATGAGGAGGAACTAAATTTTTAGCACTGTAAAATTCATTGAGCCAAATCTTTACTAATTTAAGCATAGAATCCCCATTGATCTGTTTTAAGTTTAATGGCTTTCGTTGTGTATATTTTGAAATTCTATCAGGTGTGCCACCAGACATAGAATTAACTTTATCTCTCCATGTTTCTGGTAGCATTACTGTAATAATAACGACTCCTTTACCTATTTCAGAGTTTTCAAGCGTGTCATGGAGAATTTTTACTAAATTGGCAATTACACTTTCGGTTGGTAAGCCGTCATCAGTAGAATTATTTTTAACATCTATTTCATCAAAACAAATAACTACTGGTTTATAATGACTAACTAAATTCAGGATTTGTTGAATATTCTTGAGTGCTTCAGCCTCTCTATCTTGATTTGTTTTAATAGGATTAGGTAAGCTTAATTCATCAGCGTTTGACTGAGCTAATTCTTCACCTGATAACCATTTGATAGCAAATGGTGATTGAGTTTCCGAAAGTGTCCATAAAATTGCTCTCAAAATATAGGGATCTACGTTTGACATATTTTTGAGAACTTGTTTTTGCAGAAAATTCATTAAGTTCTTATTCTGAGCCAAAGAATTTATGTAAGCTCGATCAAATTTATTAACTAATTCTGTTGGAGTTAGTGAATTATTACTGCTACTTTCATTTACCATTGCCGCAGCGACTTCTTGCCATTGCATTACTCCTTGGCTACCAGTTTTGCTCAAACTATCTGCTAAAGTTTGCTGAAATTGATACTTAACTAAATTTAAGTCTGTATAGTTATTCACTCCAGCATAAATAAATAAAGCCTTACCATCCTGCTGAAGTTTGTGTCTGATGCGGCCTAATATATGGGTTTTACCAACTCCAGGGGGTGCAGTGATAACTATAGATGTGACTTTTTCTTGACTAGAAGTGCTGTTACTGACAAGTTCTATTGCCTCTAAAACTGTATCAGAAGCTTTAGAATTTAAAGCTGGCACATCAGGAAAACCCTTTCCCCAGACATCTTGTTCTTTAGCAATACCAGCATTAGTAAATGGGTTATAACTTTTAATGGCAGCA
This sequence comes from Nostocaceae cyanobacterium, assembly GCA_035298905.1. Taxonomy (GTDB): domain Bacteria; phylum Cyanobacteriota; class Cyanobacteriia; order Cyanobacteriales; family Nostocaceae; genus DATGXB01. Next base: position 4,915 of record DATGXQ010000083.1, read on the forward strand.
TCAACAGCTTCTATTGAAGATTCGGAATTCTTGCTCATAGTGACTCTTTATGGTGCTAAGGTGCGAGGAACTAAAACTTTTTAGAAAAAACTCATTAAATCAAGCGTTTAGCGTAAGAGCGTAATTGCGCTCCTGGTATGGAAATTGAATCTTCACGCTTATCTGCTGTAAATTCTGGTATTTCTCCTGTCATAAGCTGTAAAATATCATTCTTCTGCATTTCTAAAAGCCAGGTGTTGAAATTTTCACGGGAGACACGCTCCCCTATTTCTCTCCTGATCCAATAAATTGGGACTAAATCATCTAGGTTGTGGTTCTTGTTCAGCTTGTCGTAAACTTCCAAAGCTACAGATTTAAACTCTTCATAGGAAGATATCAGCGCAACTTTCACCGCACCATCTGATACAGCCGGTTGGACGACTGCGGGAGTTTGAGCGATCCAACTCAGCAGCGCATTAGCCGCCCAAGTGCCGACTATTGTCCCCTCAAACTTGAACTCACCACTCCGCAAGCTTTCCCCCAAAACCTGCAAACCCTTGTCAGATGTGAGTTTGTAGCTAGTTTTGGAAATAGCGATCGCACCAACTTCTTTCAATTCCTCTAAAATGCCTTGATAGTCTGCTAACTTCTGTCCTTTTGAGACTATGCGTCTGGTGAGTAGACCTTTTTTTACTTCCTGATTTGTTCCACCCAACTCCCACAAAGCCAGCAGCACACGGGTTTTAGCTTGAGTAGCATTTAAACCTGAACTCATATTTTATCATCCTAAAATTCACTGAATATCCTTATGATATTTTGATTTCTCTATTCTCGGTATCGAAAAACGATGGTTTATTTGCCTAATTCTTGATAAGAAAAACTAAGCAAATCCATAGAAATTTATCGATATGTAATCTTTTGTTTAACTGTCAGTTACAAAAATCAAAAGATCCGTTTTTTTACTTAATTCTTTTGCTCAAAACAGAATAGAGTCTCAAAAGAAACCGTCTTTTTACTCTATTTTTTAAGTTGAATATTCTCTCACCAAAAAATAATAGTTTTTGATAAAATAGTACAAATGAATATTTAATATTCTAAAATTTTGCCCACAAAGTTTTTTAAAAGTGATAAAGTCACTTTTAGGATAAATTTATCCCCAAGTGTTGCCTATTTTTGTATCAACGTTATATGGGTGGAAACACTACACACGCTGTTTAACTTTGTTCCTGTGGGAACTATCTCCAATGATTACAAAGTCATAAATTCTAATGCTGTGTGAATTTATTTCCCTAAAATGGACTTATACCATTAGCCAGGTTCACGTAGCGTTACCAAAAGCTAATCTATTTCTAGTCAGTTAATATTAAAAACACAATAGCCCTGTATTTAGGTTTGTATTCTCCCCTTAGCGTTAATCCTATGAAATATTCACTTCTAGTTTTAGCCGTCTTTCTTGGCTTTTTCACCTACACCCAGAATGCTGAAGCTAAACCCCAATTACTCGGACGGGGTAAAACCACCCCCACCCAAACCAATCAAGCTGCAACTTTGACCACCCAATCAGCGACTATTGATAACAGTTGGAATAGCAAAATTGAGCAAAATAATTCCAACTCACCAGCTGAGACAATTTCTTTAAATCGTAATCCAGCCTGTGAAAAAAAAGGCATCTTAGAATATATTGAAAATCCAGAATCTTTACTCCAAGAATGTCCAGAAGCTGATAAACCAATCAAAAATGAACCACCAGAGGAATTTAAACCACCCCGTCTAGAATCTGGTGTAAGTGTGACTGTGACTCAGTTTTAAATGAACAAAATAATTAGTGAATTTTTTAATTAATAAAAGTCTGTGTAGAGGTGTTGTCTCCAATGTCTCTACATTCTCTATGGGGAAATGGAGACAGAAATTAAGTACCTCATCAAAATTAATTACCCAATAAAAAAGTGAGATAAATATTTAATACCAAATCCTGCTTTATTATCCCCCTTATAAATTAGTCCGCGCAGGCGGACCTAGCTGAAAGTGCCGCGACTTCCAGTCGTTAGGGCAAAAGAGGGGTTTGAAATGAGGATTTAGTATAACGCATATGAACGCAGATGAGTAGTTTTCATCATTCAAATATTGACACTCCCCGACCTAAAGGTGCGGGGATTCTTGGTTCAGCGAGTCCACTTAGACTAGATCCCTTGCGGTGTCTAACCCAGAGGTGGTTCTCTCCCCAAGCGTTACTTTCCCCCTGCCCGGAGGTAGTTGTATTGCTACAAATTTTGTTTGAGTTTAAATTCTGTGTCGTCTAGTAGCTGTAAATCTTTTACCTACTTCCAGGTGATACTAGAACTACGAAGTAGAACCCCAGAGATTTAGTTGTCAAGGTACAGATTGCCGTTAGGCAGTTAGGTTTTTATACAGGTTGATTACCGTTCCTGTTGAGGACAATATATCATGACTGCCCCACGCATGGGCAACCCGTTCGCCTACATCCACCGCCTAAAGTACGATAAAGTATCTCCACCATGTTCCGATACTTTATCTCGGTGGTTTTGGCTCACTCGATTTTCTTATAAAGGATGAACAAGATAAAATCTCATCCTGTTCATCCTCTAATGATGTTTATCCTATTCCCTGTGGGAATATCACCTTGCGGTTTTAATCATCATCAAAATCATCATCATCATCTTCGTCTTCGTCTTCGTCATCTTCCTCGAATTCATCATCTTCTAGCAGGTCATGACTGATGATTTCATCAGCAATCAATTCATCATCATCGAGGATAGATTTTTCTGGTCTACGACTAGCACCACCATAGCTACCATCACCCAAGCCAGGGGTATCTAAGTTATAAGCCCGTGCAGTGCGATCGTCCAGTACGATATCTAAAGCATCATCAACTTCATCTAGGACGCTATTACCCAGGTCAGTAGTGTAATCTTCGATCGCTCCTGGTTCGTCATAGGTATTATAACCTGTACCAGCAGGAATCAAGCGCCCGATAATCACGTTTTCCTTCAGACCCCGCAACCAGTCGGATTTTCCTTCAATGGCTGCCTCAGTTAAGACCCTGGTGGTTTCTTGGAAGGACGCAGCAGAGATAAAGCTGTCGGTGTTCAAAGATGCCTTAGTAATACCCAGCAATACAGGGGTATATTGCGCCCTTGCACCGCCAGTAATGGCCATAGCTTCGTTCACCTGCTCAACTTGCCGCAGTTCTACCAACTCTCCAGGTAACATGGTAGTATCACCACCATCATCAATCCTCACTTTGTTGGTCATCTGGCGGACGATTACCTCGATGTGCTTGTCGGCAATATCAATACCTTGGGATTGATACACCATCTGCACTTCGTTCACCAAGAAGGTCTGGACTTTTTGCAGAGCGTGACTAGCACAAGCATAAACCCCATCTTCTGAACCCAAACTAAAGAAGATTTCCAGAATTTCATGGGGGTTAGAGGGGCCATCAGTCAGGGGTTGACCAGCAGAAACATGAGAGCCATCGGGGACAATCAGGTTTTGACCAGGGCCAAGGGGGTAGTCGGTGACAACACCATTAGACTCAACAACCTTGATGGCGTAAGCTTCCCGTGATATGGAGGTGTTTTCATCCCCATCGCCATATACTACCTTGACTTCACCAGAGCGACGGCACAAAATACAAGCCTCTTTGGGTTTCCGGGCTTCTAGCAATTCTTCAATCCGGGGCAAACCTTGAATAATGTCTCCGGTTTTTGCCCGCTCAAATACTAGCAGTACCAGGTTATCGCCCCTTTGTACCAAGT
>DATGXQ010000084.1:0-26808 GCA_035298905.1 Nostocaceae cyanobacterium
CAGAAGGGTAGACCACTAAGTCATAGATGTGATGAAGGCATTAAACCCATTTATTCATCTGCCAGTTGTACAAAATTCAATTCTGAATTCTGGTTTCTGACTCCTGAATTCTGTTTTGCTCATACCTTAGCGACTTCTGAATCAAATACTACCTTTGAGTCATTTTATCTTGAAAATGGCGATACTTCAACTTTAAATTTTTCACCTTTTGTTTGACAAAACCTGTTAATGCTTTTTGACTACGCTGCATTAAATTTGGACGTTTAAAGCTTTGGGGTCTATCTTGTGGTGATTTTAAATAACGATAATGTAAAAATACGTCCCGATAAGCAATGTCTACATCTTCACCACTACAAAGCCGAGTAAAATCTGAGGATGAAACACTCATGTAGTGAATATATGTAATTGGTCGTCCTTTATCATAGAGAATATTATCGACTACATCATATTTAGAAGACCAATGACAACCTGTTGCTTGAGGATGCCAAGCATAGTTATAGTAAGAAATACCACTGCGGAATACTAAATAATTTAGCACCGTTTGATCGGAATCTGCCCAAGTAAGTAAGTCAGATTCCCCGGCTTCTAATTTAGCTAGTAGGTTATCAATTGTCTGTTGAGCAAAAATGCCTTTTCTAGATGCAAACCAACCAGAGCAAAAAATATCATTTCTGATGGTTTCTCTTTGGAATGTTTCTTTTAATTTTTCCTCTGGCCATTCAAAAATATAAGTTAATGCTGATTTGTGTTGAAAGTCATTTGTTAACCAATCATATTCATCTAATTTTTGATAAACATCATCTAGAGGTTTCATCAAGAGTGTGTCACCATCAAAGAAAATAAATTTATCAAAAGGGCCATCTAAACAACAAAGTTTCCGATGTCTGACAATGCGAAAATCTTCTGGAAAGCCATATTGTCGCCAAAGTTTTATGGCTCTGGTGTGTGATTTCCAAATCCTTGTACCAAATTCTTCCCAGCGTTTAATTGAGTCAGTATCGGCAAATAAAGTTACATTTTTCCTGGTAGCAATTTCTGCTTTGATTTTCGTGATATTATCATTATAAGGAATCACACAAACGGGAATTTCTCGACCAGCATTAGCTTCAATACTATTTAATAAAGCTATCAGTTGGTCATAAACTACATCATTAGCGAGAGTGTAAATACCATCCATAATTGAAAATTCAAAATGCAAAATTCAAAATTCAAAATTAATTAAACCAAGATTAAGTTATTAACGAGGGGAAACGAAGGATAATAAACGCCGGGTTAGTTTGGGAACAAAAGCTAGTTTACCTTGATGTAAATAACGATAATGTTCCCATAGTTTCCAATAAGGACAGCCGACTTTAATTTTAATTCCTGCCCAATGTAAGTATTTTAATTTTTTGCCTTTGTCATACAGGACATAATCTTTTTGTTGAAAATTGCGTGAACCACCCCAACTTCCAGGGCCACCACCAGGAATTTTGACGAGATTACCACGTTTATTGATTAATTTTAAAACCAAATAATTGAGAATTGGTTGGTCTGTGACACCTTCGCTAAAATCAAAATATTCCCGATGTGCTGCACATTCGCGTAAAGTTGCTTTCATTTGTTCTTCGGTAATAATTCCTTTACGAGAAGCCCAAAAACCGCTATTAAACACATCTTCTAGTTGAGCATCACTAAAAATTTGCTGTTCTTTGACTAAGGGAGAGAATATATTTCTCAGTTTATCCTTAGCATGATGATAATCACAGCAAAAGAAGTCAACTTCTGCTAATTTATCTAAGTTATCGGCGATTTTTTCAAAAACGACAATATCAGTATCTATATAAATAAATTCATCTAAGGGGCCAAACCAAACTACCAGTTTTCGCATTTTATTTGGTAAGGCGAGAAAATCTCGGTCAAAGATTTCGCTGATGCTGTCAGTCAACTTTTCAATTAATTCTAAATCTGGGAAAAGTTTGACGTTGTGTAAAGTGGCTAGTTTGTCAGCAACTCGGTGATAGTCATCGTTAAAAGGAATGAGATAAATGTCTATGTCTGGGTCATAAAAACGAATGCTATTTAATAAAGCGATGGCATTATCTAGCACTCGGTCATTAGCAACAATATAAATTCCCCGTTGCATATATTATCCTTTGATTAATTTGAGTCTGCGTAAAGCTCTGGTTAATAAACTGGGTGGTGGAGCAACATACCACTGAGGAGGATTTTTAAATTCAGGGTGCTTGTCTGGTTCGTGTAAATAGCGATAATAGAGAAATAATTCCCGATAGGGGAAATCAATATTTTCACCTGTACATACGGCTTGAGTAACATTAGGTGGAACACCGATGTAATGTAGATATGTTAAACGCTTGCCGTGGTCATAGAGAATATGATCTTTTTCTTCAAAATGCTTAGAAGTCACAGCGTTACCGGTAACTCGTTCTCGTGGGAGATGATGAGATAAGTTACAGATGGGTATACCAGACCTCATAAACATATAATTAAGAACTGGTTGATCACCTGTGGGATAAAGTATTTCTCGCTCGCCGGCACGAAGATAGGAGATTAACTGGTCTATTTTATCTTTGTTAAATATCCCTTTTTTAGAAGCATAAAAACCAGAGCAAAACATTTCTTTTTCTAGTTTTTCGGCACTAAATACTCCTAATAATTTAGGAGATTTAACATTATAAACTTTATCTGGTTGCTTAAATTGAAAGTCGTAGACAACACAATCATATTCTGTCAATTTTTCAAAGATTAAATCTAGTGAGTTCATCACTAAGGTATCGGCATCCAGATAAACAAACTGATCAAATGGTCCATCAAAAGCGCAAAGGCGGCGATGTCCACCGTAAATTCTATATTTCTCACGGTTCATGCTGGCTGGACTAGCCTCGATCATGAATTGATCCCAATAGTCAATAGATACTTGATCATCGTAGATAAATACATTGGGACGGCGAGAAATTTCTTGAGCAATACGCTGTGTTTGTTCGTCAAAGGGATAGATACAAACTGGAATTTCTGAGCCTAAAAATACATCAATACTGTTAAGTAAGGCTACTAATTGATCAAAAACGTAATCGTTTGCTAGTGTACAAATGCCATTCATAATTTAAGCGAATTTAGCGGTAAATTCTGATAACCAATTGAGTAGATTTAATTTATGTAATATAATTTGCCTGGCTTCAGCGATCGCATCTTTTGCCGCATACCAAGCATCTAGGCTGGATGTTACCTCTTTGATGTAAGAAATTCCTTTCTCATCTAAACTTGGTAAACGTAAAAAGCTACCTGGAGGTAATAATTTATCTGCGGCTGGGCCACCGTAATAAATCGGTAAACACCAGGCTAGTAAACTATCCCAAAGTTTCTCACTCACGTACCAATCATTACTAGCATAGTTTTCAATCGCTAAATTGTAATAATATGGAGCCATTGCATACCATTTATTACCTAATTCTCCTCTACTTTTAGCCCATTGGGGTAAATTTCTGCCATATAAATCGAATTTAACTCCACTTGTTTGTAAAGATTTTAAAAAATCTAATCTTTGCCGATGGTTGGCAGAACGACTAATTCCTGAAGTAATCCAACTACAGGGAGAAATTTTTTCTGGACATGGCATCTCATTCAAATCTCGAAAAGAATTGGAGTGATACCAAATAGCAGGCATATAGTCGGGTGTGGGAGCATCATCATCTGGGCCAGAAATATAACCACAGTAATTTTCAGCTTGCTGATAGTTATGTTTATTAATGTCTACAATTTCAGCTAAAGGTGGTTCTCTCAGTAAATAAATAGTTCGTTCTTTGCTAACACCACGTAATAAAGAATTGATATTAATTTCTGGTTTTTTATTTCTTCCTCGTAGTTTATCTAATAATGATGGTGGTGGTGTAGGTTGGGGAAAGTCAAATTGATACATCAACAGAAAATCCGGTTTTTCTGCTAAGGCGTTAATTTGCATATTTCCCCAAACTCCAAAGGGATGAGGTGTTTGTTGCCAAAGCCAATCTGCTCTGGTTTCCAAACTTTTATAACTACTAATCATGCCGATGGTTTTAATCATTTGACAATTGTATGATTGTGATGTTTTTTTGTAGTTGTTTGTTAAAAAACAATTTCTGGGCGCATTTCCGGTGCGACAAAGCTTAAAATTTTTGTAATTCTATTTTCCCAAGAAAATTGTTGAGCAAAATCAATACTAGACTTGTATCCCTGTATTTGTCTGGGATATGTTACCAAGGCCAATTGTATAGCATCAGCTAATTTGTAAGGATTATCTGGTTCACACCAAGCAGCAATTAAAGGTGATTCTTTAAACTCCATGAGAGGTGGAATTTCTGTAGCAACAATGGGTGTACCAGAAGCCATGTATTGAAAAAATTTGACAGGATTGGTGAAATTTGCTGATTGCCCAGAACAGTGAGGATGAACTAAAATATCGGCAGCTTGAAATAAACTCACTAATCTTTCTCTTGGTAGTATCCAGCCCAAAAAGCGGATGTTTTCTACCTGTTTATCTTTCGCTTGTTGTTGATAAGCTTGTACTTGTGATTCTGTACCTCCAGTGATAATAAATTGAATATCTACCAATTCTTTAGCGGTGTCAATTAAGATATCTACGCCTTTGAAGGGGTATAAAGCACCGGAATAAACAACTAAATGCTTACGTCCATTGGCTAATAATTCTTGTCGCCATTGTTCTGCTGCTTCAGGTTGCCTGACTAAAAAAGATTGGTTAAAACCATTATGCAGCCAGACAACTTTTTCTGGTGGCATTCCGTTTTCAATTAAGCTTTGGCGAATGGGTTCTGATTGAGTGATGGCAATTTGAAAGTAAGGATTTGTAACAATTTCTGGCTCAAATTTTTTGTCTTGAAAGTAGTGGCGCTCATAGATGACTGGAATTTGATTTTTCACTGCGGCTTTAGCAAAATTCCAATCACGAGTATGAACAATTTTTGTATGGGGTAATATGTGGATGGGGAAATAATATTTGGTGATAACTGTACTGGAATTGGTGAATTTGCTGTTGATGCGATCGATTGGCCAAGGTATGGGTAACGGTGCTATTTTTAGCTGGCTTTTTGCATCATAAAATTCTCTAAATTCAGCATCAGGATCTTTTAGTTGATAAGGAGAAAATAAGGATAAGAGACTGGGAGCAGGATTTTTTTGCTCTGGATAAATTAACACTGATGAATAGCCTAAATTTGCTGCCCCGTCCGCACAAAGCACATCATGAATTTCATGAGCAGTGTCAGCTTTAAAGGAAAGATGAGATGTGTAGAATATGTATTGATTGGCAGATATTTTTTTAACCATGTTTTTTGATCATTAGTTTTTACTAAAGTTTAAATTTTGTAAGGATTCAGAATTCAGAATACAGAATTCAGAATACAGAATTCAGAATTAAAAAGACTTTAAGAGTCAAGCTGACTGAGATTATCCAAATATCACTACTATCGATTCCTCTTTTGGTAACTATTCTGGCTTCTGGCTCTTGACTCCTGAATTCTTACGATTTTGTCAACTAATTTAACTTGGTTTTGCCTTCAAATAACTCCAATGTACTCATAATAACCATAACAGATTGATAAGATTCTGTCATTAATTTATTTTGCTCTTCGGGATTTAAATCATTGTTATCAGATAGTAGTCTGACAGAACTGATGAGAGTATTAATATAGGTGCGAAACTGGTCACAAATATCTTTTAAGTTCGTCTGTTGCTCGGATTCAGGAGAATTTTGTTGAGGGTCTGGTATGATTTCCCATTCTATTTTGAGGTTGACAACATCTTCCAAAATATCAATTGTGTTGAGGATTCTTAAGGCTGATTGATAGGCTTCTGCAATTAATTCATGTTTTTCTTCAGGATTATCTACTAAATCATCAATTAACAGCGAGAGAAAACCAATCATGGAGTTGAGTCGTGTCCGTAGTTCGTAAGAAATACGGTTTAAACTGGAATCTTGTTTAGAGGTATTTTTCGCACTACCGCCATCAGTAAATTGCATGGAATAGAGGCGGGCATAGTAACCATTTTTCTGTAACAGCTCGTTATGAGTACCGACTTCTACTACACGCCCTTGATCTAAAACGGCAATTTGATCAGCTTTTTGCACTGTGGATAGACGGTGAGCGATGACTAAGGTGGTACGATCGCTACTTAAATCATCAAGTGCCTCTTGGACTAAGCGTTCAGAAACCGTGTCTAAGGCACTGGTAGCTTCGTCTAAAATGAGGATTTCTGGATTTTGGAGTAATGCACGGGCGATCGCTAATCTTTGTCTTTGTCCTCCCGATAACATTACGCCGCGATCGCCAATCAGGGTATCAAATTGCTGTGGTAATTTAATGATAAATTCGTAAGCATTGGCACGTTTAGCGGCAGCAATAACTTCTTCTTCAGTTGCGTCGGGTTTGCTATAGGCAATATTATTTCGGACTGAATCATTAAATAGGAAAGTATCTTGACTAACTATTCCCATTTGTTTGCGGATAGATTTTAAATCAAACTCACGTAAATCTATACCGTCAATTGTAATCTTGCCCTGGATAGGATCATAAAATCTCGGTAGCAAATCAGCCAAAGTAGATTTACCTGCACCTGAACCACCTACTAAAGCTAAAGTTGTCCCACGAGGTAGATATAAATCAACATCTTTAATTACTAATTTTTCGCTACCAGGATAAGCAAAAGAAATAGAGTTAAAATGTATTCCTTCCTTGAATTCTGTATATTTTAATGTCCCATTACCCATTAAGGGTTTATTATCTAAATTGAGAAATTCAGTAACGATATCTATACTAGCTCTTGTACTAGAAAGGTTACTACGTAAGGTATTTAATTGAGACAGTAAAGGTAAGATCCGCAATAACACTAATAAGTAAGACAACAAAACAGTAGAAAGAGCAGCAACTTGTTCAGCAAAGAAAGTTTTACTTAAAAATACAATCATTAACAAAGCTGCTACTCCCATGACTTCACTTAAGGGAGTAATAGCTTCACCATTTATTTGAGCTTCAAAATCTGCTTTTTCACGGGCGCGGATTAAGTGACAAATTCGCTCATACTCTTTGGTTTCATTACCTGTAGCTTTGACTAAGCGAATACCGTTTAGAGCTTCTAGTACAGCAACAGAGTATCCTTTGGACATCTCACTTAGCTGTTTACCAAATCTTCTAGAACGAGCGATCGCAGATTGATTAATTAAAGTTACCAAACCGAGTAAAAATGTAGAAGCTACTGTTAATTCCCAAGAAATTGATAGTAAAAGACCTATAAATACTAAAATTGTAATAGCTAAAGTGATAATTTTCAAAGTATTATTTATAGCAGTAGCTGCTCTACCAATTTCTGCCCCAAGACGATTAATTAAATCTCCAACTTTGGTTTTGGCAAAATAATCTAAGTCAATTTCTAGTAATAACTTTACCCCTGCTTCTCGCATATCGGCAGTTAATTTGCGGGATAAGCTACTTGAGGCAATAGAACTGGCGTAAGTGGCTATATTTTTCAGTGCTATGGTAAATATAATTGCCCCTGACATTACCAAAATTCGATAATTTTCTGGCACTTGATCAAATGGGTACAGCATAGCTTTGAGAATGGGAGGAGCACCACTTAAATCAACGTTTTGTCCCACAATTCTCAAAATTATAGGTACAATTAGGGCTATACTTACCCCATTAAATATAGCTCCCGAAAATCCCAGAATCATAGTAAGTATGAGTAGCTTGGGATATGGTTTAACAAATTTCAGTATTACATCCTTATTAGCCATTGTTTACTACTAAAAATAAATTTATTTGGATCGGAAAATTTTGCCATAGAACTCTGATTTAATTAGGAAAAATTATAGCACCTCTATCTCCCTTTTTCTGCTGTTAAGAGTTCCCTACCTATGCCAGTCAATTTAAGAATCAACCCAGATTTCAATATTTTACTTAATTTGCATCAACCATAATTTAGCACCCTCCTATATTTACAAACTAGCAATTACTGATTTTAAAGCATTAGCCATGGCTTCTAGACTATATTTTTCTACACATCTTTGTCTAGCTTGTAAACCCCGCGCCTCAGCCGCATCTAAATCTTGGAATATCAATTTAATTTGTTCCGCAATTTGCTCAGGTGAACTAGGATCGGCTAAATAACCTGTTTCTCCTAAAATTTCAGGAATATCTCCTACTCTTGTGGCTAATATTGGTTTGGCCATGGCCATCCCATCGGTTAATTTTAAGGGAAATTGAGCTAAAGCAGCTGGGGTATTTCTTTGCGGAACGACAATAACATGTGCGGCTGAGACAATTTTGGGCATTTCTGTGACTGGAGATTTGGGTAGTTTAATAATCCAACGTCCCCATTTTTCTATCAATTGACTATCATATTCATCGTAGGGACTACCACCCACAATCACTAGTCTTAAATCCTGCTCATTGAGTAAATCAAGAGCCATTAATACATCTTCAACACCTTTGTATGGTCTCGGTGCGCCGGGGAACATTAAAATTCGATATCCAGACAAGCCATAGTCAATCCTACTTTGTTCTGGTTCATAATGTTTGGGGTTAAATAGTTCTACATCTTTGCCGTTGGGGAGATAAATCCCACCAAATCGCTGTTGTAAGAATTTAGTATGAATTGTAATCACATTAGCTTTATTTGTCATTCCTTCCGTTGCTTTGATATAAAGCGGGTGGTCTGGATATCTTAAAGCTCCGTCAGACTTAAAAATATCTCGATAAAGTTGTTTTAATGAAGGGCGATACTGCCATTCTTCACCACCATACCAACTTAGTTCCCAGTCGTCTATATCTAAAATAATTGGCTGCTTAGTTGAGATTCTTTTTAGCAATCCTAAACCAAATGTGGTGGGTTTTGGTCGCATGGCATAAATAATATCGCCATCAATTTCTTTTAAAATATGAGCAGCAGATGTCAGAAATTTAGGATATTTGTAACCAGTTATAGGCTTAACTTTAATTGACGATTGCGGAACGATCGCTCCTTGTTGTCCATCAAATATAAATCCCAATATTTCTACTTCATGTTGTAGCTTTTGTAGTGCTTGAGCCAGTAAAAAAGAGCGAACAGCACCACCCCCCCACCTTCCTGCTCCTGCGCTTGATATATCGCTGACAATAATAGAAATTTTCATTTTGTTATTTACTCCTGTAATTTTTTGTCACCACAAATTTTTTATAGGTTTGAAGAAGGGAGTGGGTGATGAAGTAGGGTAGTATCCAAAATCTAATTTTGGGTATTTAATCAAGCATCGAGTTTTTGTTTTCGACCTACATCAATTAAGTAGCTTGGTCAGTTTAACTGTATGGGGAGAATTGAGCAAATAATTGTATTTTATTTTCATTCCTACACCTTATACTCAGACCTTACACGGGAGTTACGGTTAGCAAATGATCAAAAGTTTTGAAAGCTCAATCAGGATCATAATCGGCAGTTGATAAAATTTACTCACTGACGCTAAAAAATGAATGCCATCTGCAAAAGAGTCAAGACTGGTAGAAATTGTAATTAATCCTTTAGTGGCGGTTGTCATAAATAAATTTAACCATTTTGGTGACAATACTAAATAGTAATTACATCAACTCTTAATCTAGTCTTCATAATTACTAATAACTTCAGCAATAATTCTCTGTAGTAGCCGTGGTTTTCATCCTGAGAAAGTACGATTTTATATTATCATGTATCCTCAGAAGTAGTAGCTATAATTAACAAGGTGTAAGCAATGAATCTAGCTACGGTAGTAGATTTAATTGCTCACCAAAGCTGGATATTGCTAATTGATACCAAAAATCTACTGCAAAAATCTACTCAAAAGAGAGGCAAAGCTAATGCAGGTAATCCGTCTGACGGCACTTTCAGACAACTATGTGTTTTTGCTGCATGATGCCAAGCAAAATATTGCTGCTGTGGTTGATCCAGCAGAGGCTGAACCAGTTTTAAAGCAAATTGCACAACTAAAAGCTGAGTTGATCGCAATTTTTAACACTCACCATCATGGTGATCATGTGGGTGGTAATCAGCGATTAATACAAGAATTTCCTCAACTCACTGTTTATGGTGGAGTGGAGGATCGGGGGAGAATACCTGGACAGCAGGTATTTTTACAAGAAGGCGATCGCGTAGAGTTTGCCTCTCGGATTGGGGAAGTTTTCTTTGTCCCCGGACATACCCGCGCTCACATCGCCTATTATTTCCCACCCACAGAAGCAGATCAGCCAGGAGAATTATTTTGTGGTGATACCCTATTTGCTGGTGGCTGTGGCAAGTTGTTTGAAGGTACACCGGCTCAAATGGTTAATTCCCTCTCTAAACTCCGTGCTTTACCAGATAATACCCGCGTCTGGTGCGCCCATGAATACACTTTAAATAATTTGCGGTTTGCCCTGACAGTAGACAGTGAAAATGCGGAGTTACACAAGCGATTTGAGGAAGTAAAAGCCCAACGCGATCGCCTAGAGGCTACTGTCCCCTCATTACTCGGCACAGAAAAGCGCACTAATCCGTTCCTGCGCTGGGAAGAACCAGCTTTACAAGCCACAGCTAAAAGTAGTAATCCCGTCCAAACCTTTGCCAGAATTAGAGGCATGAAGGATCAGTTTTGAGGAGACACGGGGAGGGGAGACGCGGGGAGGGGAGACACGGTGTTCGCGTAGCGTCTCCTCAAGGAGAGGGGAGAGGGGAGAAAGAAGAACTTTTTCGTCACCGCGTCCCCGTGTCACCGCGTCCCCGTGTCACTTTTCTCCGCATCACCGCGTCCCCGCGTCTCTTCTGCCCCCCTGCCTACTGCCCAAATCATCATTTCCAAATTTTTGGCACTTTGTAGTTGCGATCGCCCCCAATCTTTCGCTAGGATCTGTAGGCTTTGGGGTATTTTTTTTCAGTCGCTGGGCAGCAAGCTAAATTTTTGTAAGCTCACCTACAGACACCCAAATAAGTCAGACACCCAAATAAGTTAGATGTGATAGGGAAAACCAAAAACAATGGCTAAACGTGTACAATTAGTTTTAACTCAAGATGTTTACAAGCTGGGTAGAGTTGGCGACTTAGTAGAAGTAGCTCCCGGCTACGCCCGTAACTATCTAGTACCAAAGAGTTTAGCAACTCGTGCTACTCCTGGTCTGCTCAAACAAGTAGAACGCCGTCGTGAACAAGAGCGTCAACGCCAATTAGAACTTAAGCAACAAGCAGAACAGCTAAAAGCAACTTTAGAAAAAGTTGGTAGCTTGAAAATTTCCAAGCAGGTTGGTGAAAACGAAGCGATTTTCGGTACAGTTACAACTCAAGATGTAGCAGATGCCATTCAAGCAGCAATCAGCCAAGAAATCGATCGCCGTGGGATCACTATTCCTGACATCAATCATCTCGGTACTTACAAAGCAGAAGTTAAACTGCATTCGGAAGTTACCGCACAAATCAATGTAGAAGTAGTAGCTGCTTAATTGCTAATTAGTGCTTGACCACAGATCATCATCTGTGGTGATTTTGGTTGATCCTGCAAGGCTCTCGATTTTGGATTACAAGGGTAGTAAGCCCTGAACACAATCCAAAATCGCTAACCCAAAAGTTTTTATGGCTGAAGAACTAAATTTTCAAGGCGATGGTAGCAATCTCTTACCGCCCCAAAATATAGAAGCAGAAGAAGCAATTTTGGGGGGTATTTTACTAGATCCAGAAGCGATCGGCAGAGTGAGCGATCGCTTAAAACCTGAAGCATTTTACATTAGCGCCCACAGAGAAATCTACCAAGCCGCGCTACGTCTCCATCAACAAGGTAAACCCACAGATTTACTCTCAGTTACTAGCTGGCTAACTGACAATGACCTGTTAGCAAAAATTGGTGGGAGAAATAAACTAGCCACATTAGTCGATCGCACAGTTTCAGCAGTCAATATTGACGCTTTAGCCGCGTTAGTAATAGATAAACATTTGCGCCGCAATTTAATCAAAGCTGGGAATGAAATTGTACATTTAGGTTACGAAACAGAATCAGAACTACCATCTATATTAGATAAAGCCGAGCAAAAAGTTTTCAACGTCACACAAGAACGTTCTCAATCAGGTTTAACACATATTAGTAATGCTTTAGTTAGTAATTTCCAAGATATTGAAGAACGTAACCAAGGTATTGCTTTACCCGGTATTTCTTCCGGTTTTTATGATTTAGATGCTATTTTAAATGGCGGCTTTCAACGTTCTGATTTAATCATCGTTGCTGGCAGGCCGGCAATGGGTAAATGTGTGGCTTATGACACAGAAATTTTACAAGCTGATGGTTCAATCTCCACAATTGAAGAAATATATAACCATCGTCAAGCCAATTTATTCACCTTAGAAAATGACTGGAAATTACATCTAACTCAGCCATCTGCTTATATAGATGATGGGATTAAACCAGTATTTCGCGTCACTACTCGTTTAGGAAGATATGTAGAAACAACCCTAACCCATCCTTATTTAACTATTAATGGCTGGCTACCACTTTCTGATTTACAAGTAGGCGATAAAATTGCTGTTCCTCGGAAACTTGAAGTATTTGGAACAGAAAGGATATCTGAATCTGAAGTTAAATTATTAGCCTATTTAATCGGTGATGGCTGCTTAACTGGTGTTAGTCCCCAATTTACTAATAGTAACCCTTTACTACAAGCAGAATTTGCTCATGCTGCGACTAATTTCGTCGGAGTTGAAATTAGCCAAAAATCTCTAACACTTTGGTTACAAAAAATAGGGCTTTGGGGTAAAAATGCCCACAGTAAAACTATCCCAGAAATTATTTTTAGATTGGAGCGATCGCAAATTGCTCTATTTCTGAATCGCTTATTTGCAACTGATGGCTGGGCAACAGTTTTACAAACTGGGCAAGCTCAATTAGGTTATTGTACCGTGAGCGAAAAACTAGCCAGACAGGTACAACACTTACTACTGCGTTTTGGCATTATTGCTGCCTTGAAAAAGAGAACAGTTAAATATCAAAATGAGCGCAGATCAGCTTGGCAATTAGACATTACTCATACTGAGTCTATCAAAGATTTCATTTCAGAAATTGGCATTTTCGGGAAAGAAGAAGCTCTAAAAAAAGTTGAATTAGCCCTCAGTCAAAGAACAAAAACACATACTAACCGTGACCTAATACCTGTAGAAATTTGGGAAAAAATAGCAGCAGTAAAAGGAGATGAACCTTGGGCAGTTTTAGCCCGTCGCGCTGGTATTCAAAGCTATAGCAATATTCATGTTGGGAAACGTGCTTTATCAAGAAAAAGACTTTGGATATTAGCAACTGCTTTGGATAGTTTACCTCTCCAGCAATTAGCAGATAGTGATATATATTGGGATGAAATTGTTTCAATTGAGTCAGTTGGTTCTAAACAAGTTTATGACTTAACTATTCCCACTACTCATAACTTTATCGCTAATGATATTTGTGTTCACAATACTAGCTTTTCTGTGAATATTGCTCACTATATAGCGAGTGCTTTTAAATTACCAACAGCTATCTTTAGTCTAGAAATGTCTAAAGAACAATTAGCACTTAGACTATTAGCTAGTGAATCAGGAATTGAAAGTAGTTATTTACGTAGTGGTAGAATCAGTCAAAATCAATGGGAAAATCTCACCCGTGCAATTGATATCCTTTCAGATGCACCCATTTTTATTGATGATACACCGAATATTACCGTTACAGAAATGCGGAGTCAAGCGCGACGGTTGCAAGCAGAGAAAAACACAGAATTAGGATTAATTTTAATCGATTACTTGCAATTAATGGAAGGTGCGGGTGATAATCGTGTGCAAGAATTATCGAGAATTACTCGCTCTTTGAAAGGTTTAGCCAGAGAGTTATCAGTTCCAGTTATTGCTTTATCTCAGTTAAGCCGGGGTGTAGAATCACGCACCAATAAACGCCCGATGTTATCAGATTTACGTGAAAGTGGAAGTATTGAGCAAGACGCTGATTTAGTTTTAATGCTTTATAGAGATGAATACTACTCACCAGATACGCCAGATAGAGGCATTTCAGAAGTAATAATCGCTAAACATAGAAACGGACCGACAGGAGTAGTAAAACTATTATTCGACCCGCAATTTACCAAGTTTAAAAATTTAGCCAGACAAGGTAATTACTAATTAGGCATAGGGAATGGGTGATTTTTAAATATTTTTGAATATTATTTATTACCCATTTCCCATCCCTGATTTTTATTTCACGTCTAGTAATTCTACTTCAAAAACGAGGGTAGCATTAGGGGGAATGACACCACCAGCACCACGCGCACCATAACCTAATTCTGGCGGGATAATTAGTTTACGACGACCGCCAACTTTCATAGTGCTAAGTCCTTCATCCCAACCTTTAATTACTTGTCCGATGCCAAGTTTAAAGTTAAATGGTTGACCGCGATCGACTGAACTATCAAATTTCTTACCATTTGTCAGAGTACCAGTGTAGTGAACTACAACTGTTTGTCCAGGTTGAGGAGTAACACCTGTACCCTCTTGTAGCTCCTGATATTGTAATCCAGAGGGGGTAGTTACCACATTAGCATCAGACATAGTATTGCTCGTTGTTTGAGTATTGTTTTCTGTAATCACGGTAGATGCTGGAGTTTGTGCAGTGACATTCGCGGTGACGGCAGCATCCTGTTTATTGCCAGTTTGCACCACAAATAAAACTACAACACACACCAGCATAAAAGCTACACTGAGGAAAATTGCTTTCAAAATTCGCCCTCCGCGCGATCGCTGTTTTGGCTGTTAGTTTTGAAAAAATCACCAACAGTACAAAAACCAGTTTAATTCATAATTTGCCAACTAACGCCAAAGCTTGTTTTCTAAATCCCGCACTTGACGTTCTAAGCGATCGATTCTTCCCCGCAGTTCATCTACCTCTGACTGACGCGCTACCCCCAAATCCTGCATCATATTTCGCATTTGGCGTTGCATTTGTGCGTCCCAGTTGCTCTGCTCAGACTTTAACTGCTGTACAATATCATCCATCACTTCCTTAGCTTGCTCAGGATTGAGCTTACCGTCCTTGACTAACTCCTCACTAGCTTGACGTAGCTTATCCGCGACTAAAGATGTTGTCCCGATACCCAGCATCATTAGCTGTTGCAACCAGTTGTTGCTGTCCATACTTCCTTCCTGTTACTTGTGGTCTACCAGCACCCTCCTGAGTCTACCCAAAAAGGCACTTACTCTAGCCTATAGCTCTATTCTGGCAAATTTGGCAACACAGAGTATCAAAGTCAGCTTTAGTTCGATGATCAGTGATAGTTTCGTCTCCCTTCAGAGGGTCTCCCCTCTTCTTCCTTCACTCTTCCGGTGCAGGGATAGGAAACTGCTCTCCAGCTAAATAAGCAGAAAAATGCTTTTGAAAATATAGCCAAGAGGTCATATCTTCCCCTTCTGAATAGGCTTTTGGTGCTTGTTTATATAGAGGTACACGGTTGTTAATCTCTTCTTGCAGTAAAGGTGGTAATTCCGACAAACCAGCAACTTTACTACCAATAGCACTATAGATTAAATACCCGGCGCGATCGCCCATTTTCATCCAAGGAAGCCATTGCCCCACTCTATCCCAAGTTAATTTGAGTTTGGTCACTGACTTTAAGGAAGAATTAGTTAATTCTGCTGTCGGAACTGTAATTTTAAATAATTCTGTGGCTTGATAAATAGAAGACGGGCAATAATCTCGATATTTAGGATCTTCTGCCAAAGGATGAGGATAAAAAGGAAATAAATCAAAGACAAAATTAGTATTTTCTTCTTCCACCTGTACAGGGAATTTCCCCTTAAATTTCCCCTGCACCGGATTATTAGCTACATGGATTACAGGCACTATTTCCTGTGTCCAAGGATTTTCCCATTTATGCAAAATTTCTGCTGTTTCCGGGTTTAAATAATAAGTCAATTCCCTAGAAGTAAAATCCCAACTTCCCTCACCATTGGGAATACATCGGCTGACACTCACACCGACTATTTTAAACAGCAATTGTCGCTTTTCTCCTGGGACAAAGCTATAAATTTTACCTGTCCAAGTCAGGAAACTAGATTCATGAGGATCAAGAGAGGAACGGGTTTTTACCCATTGTTGAGCATCAACTTCTTGAGTTTGGACTACCATTTTATTTTCCTTGTTTATCTGTAAAATGTACGATATTATCTATTACTTCACAGCACAAGTCCACCTACGCAGACTGACAAAAAATTTAGTTGATTAAACCCGTACAGGTGGGTTTTGCGAAAAGCACCACGACTGCTATTGGTCTGGTATTGGAGGTAATACAGCAAATTTCAGGTAAATGAGGTACAAATTTTTGGAACAAAGTTTTATGCTAAAAAACTTTCACCCCTGTTCCCTGTTCCCTGTTAAGAGTTCCCTGTTAAGAGTTCCCTGTTCCCTGTTAAGAGTTCCCTGTTAAGAGTTCCCTGTTAAGAGTTCCCTGTTCCCTGCTGTAACACCGAGTCCGTAGATTGATCATCCAAACGACGAAACAGAAACAACCACAGAGGGATAGAACTGTTAATAGCTAATAATCTGATTACATGCCCAGTAGTCACAATTTCTACATTATGATTTAACGACAGAGCAACCAGAATCATTTCTGCTGATCCGCCTGGGGCTGTAACTAATAAGCAAGTCAACCAATCCCAACCAGTTAAACTCATGGCTAAAGTCGCAGCGATCGCTCCTACACCCAAAGTCATAGCTACAGGTAGCAGCGCATAAGCCAAACTCTTTTTACCAAAACTGGGTTTATCTCCCCAATGTTCCCCGATAGTAATTCCTAATAATAATTGCCCTATCACATTTACCAGCAGAGGAGGGGTAAAATGCCAACTATGACTAAAGGGTAAAGTTGTCAATAAGGGATTAATAGCTATACCTAAAAACAGCGTTACCACAAATTCACCCGCAGGAATTTTCCACCGCTTCACTAAATATATTACTATTACCGTAACAATTAATACTAAAGTTAGTGATCCTAATTGTCCAGGTTCAAAACTAATTAAATTTCTCCCAAGATTCTGTAATCCTTGATTCCAACTGTAACCAACTGAAGTTTTGACAATCAAAGGAATCAGGAAAACTACGGAAGTTACCCTAAGAGCCTGAACTAATGCTACTAAAGCTACATTTTTATTATAATCGGCTGCGATCGCTGACATCACCCCCACCCCACCGGGAACTGTCGCCAGCAAGGCTGTAATCACATTGGTTTTAGTTAGGCGTGAATATAGATAACCAACTCCTACATTACAGAGTAACAAAAAACAAGTCATTAAGGCTAATATCGGTATATATCCTGTCATATTTCCCAAATGATCCGGCGCATTCGCTACCCCCACAGTCAAACCTACTAGAGCCATTCCCACCTTGCGAGCAGTACGATTTGGATGAGACTGGACTTGGTAAAAAATCCGACAAGCCTGTAAGACTAACACTCCAGCCACAATACCCGCAAATATCCAAGCAATCCCACCAAGACCAAAACCTGCTAAAGCTAATCCTATGGGAAAGGATAATAAAAACTCACCGCTCAAAATGAGTAAAGGATTCATGGACGGTTGTAGTTCAGTTACAACCTGATTGTCTATAATTTTTTTCCCCTGACCAGGAACAATACCAATACTTTGATTCATTGATACTCACTAATTAAAGTAATAGAAAATTCCAATTGTGATTTTGGATTTTTAATTGCTTATTCACTTTCTACCAAAGTCCAGAAATAACCATCCGGTGCGACAAAAGAAAAACTTAACTCTCCAAATTCATTATTAATGATATTAGTAAAACTTGGTACACCACTATTAGAAATTCGCTCAAAATAACTTTCTATTCCCCGTACACGGTAAGTATAAAGACACATTCCCAAGCTACCAGGTTGAGCAGCTGCAAATCGTGACTCTAAGCGGTGATCTTCTGGAAAGCGAATAATGTAAAGTCTACCACTCCGGGCTTGTTGATAATCAGATTTAGAAGAACGAGGATCATCAAAAGCTGTAACTATATACTTCTCACCTGGTTGTAAATCAAAAATATCCCGTCCGGCGATCGAAGATTCATAAGTAGTTACCACATCATCGCGGACACGTAATAAACCTAAAACATCTTCATAAAACTTAAAAATTTCCTTACTATCATCTTGAACAATAATTCCCATGTGAGTAAATTGGCTGGTTCTAAAAGCCGCATTATGATTAATTTGCCCATATTTGGGAACCATATAACCAAAGCGTTGAAACAAAACTTGGCGAGTATAGGGCTGTAGTAACATCATTTCTCTGACCCCAACCACTGGATCGATAAAAGGACGACTTTTCTTTTCCTTGTCATAAATTACTTCCCAGTAGGGGTTGGTGTATCTTAGCGGCCAACCAGCCATCTTTGCTTCCTCTACATGATTTAAAATTCCTAACAAATCAGCAGTTAAAGTCGTGGCCCAGCGATTCCCTTTAACCTTCATGGAACTAAGACCCAAACCCTGATTTGTGGAATTTTGCCAAATCATTAACCGAATTAAACCATGATCTGCACCTTGGTGATACAGACGTATTGCATGTAAATACGAATCTACGCCATATAATTGATAGGCACTAGCAGCACTTAACTGACCTACTTGTCCAATGCGATAACCAAATTGCTCCCAATATTGAATCATTGAAATTGGCTCTGGAACACCAATACAAACTTCATAGATACCCTCAATTGCAGTAGATTGCGGCTGATGCATAAAAAACTCAAGTCTTTGATTTTAGATTTGCTTGTGTATATTGAGCAGTAGCGGCTATTATTAGCCTTTGAGTAAAATTAGCTCAAAAATTGTTTAAAGTTAAAAATTATACTATTATATTTGCTAGAGATTACCAATAGTTGCCCGTTCAGCATGAGAAAAATCACGAGAGAGTAAAAAACAGCCAAAAAGCATTTATCATCAATTTTGTACACTACTAACTATCTGAGTAGCTCTCCCCTTCCCCCTTTACCCAAGTCTGGATAAGAAAATTTACGGTTTTCAGGTAGCTTCTTACTCAGATATAAAATGAGTAAGTTGCTGTTTTTGAACGGTAATTTCTCTGAGAATGCCCTAACGCCCTATATCAGCTATGCTAAATCATGAGCATTTGCTAATTGCCTATAATTCTACTCTATTAAACAAAATTATTTTCCATCTCTGTCAAGCTATTATTGCTATTCAAAAACAGCAACCGGAATTATTGGTAGAAAAGTATCGGAAAGTTCAATGGCAAAATCATAGTAATCAATCTGCTTTAACTGCCAAGTTTACCCAAATTCTTAGTCAAACTCGCAGTTGGCAGGAATTATTACAAAAACTGCAATTATTTCTCAAAACTATTTTTATACCTACTGCTTTTGATTCTCCAATCCTCATAGAATTAATGGCTGAAATGCAAAAAATACAATCTTTTACATCAGCCAATAATTACTTATCTCCTTATAATTTACTTCCTTATTCTTCATCACCAGGCATAGCAGTTTTGCTCTTAGATGCAGAAAATTTACAACTAAACGTTAATACAGAAAAGTTCTTAACTACAATTTGTACCTGTCCAATTCAAGTCAAAATAGCTTTTGCTAATTGGAGCAATCGCGGCAAACTAGATGTAGAATTACATGAACGCGGTTATGATTTAATTCATGTTCCTGCTGGTAAAGATAATGCTGATGGGAAAATGATTGCTTTTGGTTCATCTATTCATGAGCGTTACCAAAATACTCAAGAAGTCTTGGTTTGCTCCTCAGATAAAGTGATGACTAATTTATGTAATAATTTACAGCAACACGGCTTAATAGTTTATCAAATTAGCCAGCAGGGAGATAATATTAAAGTATTTAATAGTAACACGGGTGAAAATACTATTTATAACATTAAACCCGTGCCAGAAATCCCTTCACTAGAAGAATTAATTCCTATACTGAAAACTTTAATTAAAGACGAGCAAACCCGGTTAGGAAGCTCTTGGATTGAACTATCCGTTATTTCTCAAGCTCTGAAGAAAAAATATAACCTAACTCTCAATCAGGTTGCTACTCACTACTTTCCAGGAAGAAAAGATAGAGATATATTTATTAACTATCCTGCTGAATTTGTCCTACATCAAATTAATGAGCAATCAAAATCTTATGTAACTTTATTTAATCGTTCTTCATCGCAGCCCAATTCCACACAACATAATTCGCAATCAACAGTTACCCCAAATCAGTTATTAGTTAGTATTAATTCTCAAGAAGATTTAGAGCGAATCCTCAAAGATATTATGACAGAATTAACTACAGAAACTCCTAATAGTTATATAGATATTAGTGTTTTGGGAAGTAAATTTCGTCAACAGTATGGTAAATCAATCACTGAGCAAATTAAGGAATTAAAAATTAATGGTAAATATACCAAGTTTTTGCAGTCTTGTAGTTTTTTGGATTTAAAACAAACTAACAAAGGCTGGGAGGTGAGTTTACGTATATTATAGATAAGGTGTGTAAAGAAATGTAAATAGAGTGATGCAAGATAAAGTCATTATTGTAGTTGGTGCTACTGGTGGTATTGGTTCTGCTTTAACCCGTCAACTTGCTACCACAGGGGCGCGGTTAGTTTTAGCAGCCAGAGATGGAGAACATTTAGCTGCATTAGCGGGGGAGTTACCAGGAGACGTGTTAACAGTTCCCACAGATATTACTCAACCTGATCAGGTAGAAGCTTTAATCGAAAAAGCAGTCTCTAACTTTGGACAAATTGATGTTTTAGTCAATGCTGCTGGTGCGGGGATCTTAAAACCCTACAACAATATAGAACCCGCAGATTTAGAGAAAATGTTAGACCTCAATTTAAAAGGCAGCTTTTACACCAGTCAAAAAGCAGCAGAAGAGATGCAAAAGCGCAAATCTGGACATATTTGTAATGTGGTGGGAGTTTTGGGTAAACATTCCATGCCGATGGCGGCTGCTTATTCAGCAGCTAAGTTTGGGGTGGTAGGTTTTAGTAAGTGTATGGCGGAGGAACTAAAGCGGTTTGGGATTAAGTTTACTCTGTTTTATTTTGGTGGCGTTGATTCTCCTTTTTGGGATAACGTCAGTTTAAAAGTAGACAGGAAAAAAATGCTCAGTTGCCAAACTGCGGCGAATGCTATTTTCTATGCTTTATCTATGGAACCTCAAGCTGTACCAATGGAAATTAATATTCAACCTGATAGTCATTTGTTCTTCTAGGTTGAAAATTTTCGTTTAAGAAAACATTCGTTTAAGAAAAAAATGGAAATCTAGCAAAGAAAAGGAAGATTTTACGAATTCAGAATTCAGACTTCAGGAGCGGAGCCTCCAGATGCTCCGCCTCCGGTCAGAATATTTATCACATACAGCAGAATTCAGAATTCAGTTCGCGGAGCGTTGCCGCAGGCTAGTCAGGAGTTAGAAGTGAAAGCCTCTTGCTGCTTGAGTTTTGATTTTCAGTTTGTACCTCATTCACTTCCAATCTGCTGTAAGGAATAGATAGTAGTTAAATTTGGCGAAAATCATCCAGTTTGACTCTTAAATTCTCTTTAATTCTGAATTCTGGGTTCTGAGTTCTGAATCCTAACGCAAGATTTATAAATATAGAATCGTAAGGCTAGATTTTCATGAGTTATGATTCAAATTGATCACGTTCACTTCTATGTAGAAGATGCCCAAAGGTGGCGGGATTGGTTTGTTAATTGTTTAGGGTTTGAGGTGGTAACTGGGGCGATTTTTCCCCAGTTATTTCTCAATCAAAATGCGCTGCATACTTGCACCGAAGTGGTGAAAAGTGGTGCTATCTACTTTTTACTATCTTCACCATTGTTGCCTACTAGTCCCGTGGCTGAGTTCTTGCGTCAGCATCCACCTGGTGTAGTTGATGTGGCGTTTGCGGCAGCTAATGTGGAAGAGTTGACAATCAAAGCTAGGGTGAATGGGGCAAATATTTTGCAACCTGTTCAAACTAATTTTGATTTGAAATACAGCCAAATTGCCGCTTGGGGATTAACTCATACTTTAATTGAAAGAATGGTAATTGATAGTGAAATATCAGCCACCAATGGGCAGATCTTTACTGCTATAGATCATGTAGTTTTAAATGTAGGGGCTGGGGATTTAGAACTGGCTGTGAGTTGGTATGAAAAGATTTTTGATTTTCGACCCCAACAAAGTTTTAATATTCAAACTGATCGCTCGGCTTTGTTTAGTCAGGTGTTAATTTCTCGTGATGGTAATGTGCAGTTACCTATTAATCAACCTGCTTCTCCTAATTCTCAAATTCAAGAGTTTTTAGAAGTAAATCGGGGGTCTGGTATTCAACATATTGCTTTAAAAACTGCTAATCTTGTGGAGGCGATCGCTCGTTTGCGTGCGGCTGGTTTATCTTTTCTCTCTACTCCCCCAAGTTATTACTCCCAATTACAACAGCGTCCAGGTTTACCCCTTTCTCTTGCAGAACTAGAAGCGATCGCTCAACAAGAAATTCTAGTAGACTGGCAAGACCAAGCACCTTTAGGTGCTTTATTATTACAAATCTTTACTCAGCCGATTTTTAGCCAACCCACCTTTTTCTTCGAGTTTATCGAACGTCGCGCCCAAGCCACCGGTTTTGGTGAAGGCAATTTCCGCGCCCTATTCACCGCAATGGAAACCGAGCAAATCAAACGGGGCATAGGGCAGGAGGCATAGGGCAGGAGGCAGGAGGCAGGAGGCAGGAGTATATATAATTTTCTCCCCATCTCCCCATCTCCCCATCTCCCCATCTCCGCGTCTCCCCTCCCCCTGCAATGGTCATTTATTGAAACTGGAATATTCCTCAAAGTCCGATCGCTTGAGATAATGTTAATAAAACTTAACATTTCTGTCCTATGCTAAGACTAATTACCGACTTTGACGGCCCAATCATGGATGTTTCTGAGCGATATTATCGTGTTTATCAATTTTGCTTGGAACAGACCCGTTATGCTGACCAACCAGTCAAAGAACTTACCAAAACAGAATTTTGGCAACTGAAGCGCAAACAAACTCCCGAAAAACAAATTGCCTTACTTTCTGGCTTAGACCCGGAACAAGCGGAGAAATTCTCTCTACTACGCAAAAAAACAGTCCATGCACACCCTTATTTTCAGTACGATACCCCTATCTCTGGGGCTATAGCAGCCCTAAAACAAGTTCAGCAGGCTGGTGTTGACTTAGTAGTCATGACCATGCGGCGAGTCAGTGAGCTAGAATATGCCTTTCAACAGCATGAACTAGGGCAATTTTTCCCAGAACAGAATCGTTATTGCCTCAGTAACGACTATGTTAAAACCCGTGATATTGAAGATAAGCCCTTATTAATGGCTAAAGCTCTGACAGAACTACCAGCTGCCGCCGATACCTGGATGGTAGGAGACACAGAAGCCGACATTACCGCCGCTAAAAAGCATGGTATTAAAATGATAGCTGTGGAGTCGGGAATACGCGATCGCCAACAACTAGAACTTTACCAGCCAGACCTAATTGTGCAAAATCTCCGAGCAGCCGTAGATATAATTCTCAAAAATTAGGGTAATTTTTGGTAATGGATAATCAGACCATTACCTCTTACCCATTACCCAAGAAAAACCGACGCTAACGTAAAAAGCTACTCACCAACCACATCAAAATAAACGTTAGCACCGTCGAAAACTGATTTACCCTCAAATAAGGCTCTAATGGTAGCCAGTTAGCCACTAATGCGCCAACCACCAAACCCACAATTAAAGTCACTAGCGAAAACAGCACAGACCGGCCAAATCTGCCTTCCTTACGGTTGAGGAAGTAGACACTGATTGCTACTCCAACCAGCAACGCCAGCTGTAAAACTTGATCGCCCCCGGAGGGGTAAAACACACTGATTGCACTTAAACCAAGATACCAAGCTGCGGGTAACAACACATCTGCTATCGTCGGTTGATCCCAAACTCGTTGCAGCCACGCAGGTGACTGCTCACGCGGTAGGGAACTTGCTGGTGGAGGAGATTGCACGCGCAGTTCTGGAAAGCGAATTCTCTCAGGCACTTTAATCCTGCCCTCTTGGCGCATCCTCAGACGTTCCATTAGAATGGCATCATAAGCCGCCTCAATCGTTTCTAGAACCTTGCTATCCCCATTGTGTTGCTCCAACAGGCGATTGCGAGCCTCCTGAATTTCATCGAAGCTAGCATCTTCTGATACCCCAAGTTTTTCGTAGGGATTTTGATCGCTCATGGGAGTTTATTACTTCAGCTTCAGTCACCGGCAGTCTTTTGTTGAAGAAAAAACAACCTTTAAGTTTTATTTCTGATTGAAACAGTTGTTTCAACCGATTTTATCTTCTACCAGGATAGTAGCACGGCTTAGTTTCATTGACCCAGAAATTTCCACAGCAGTCTGCTCTAATCTCTAAAACTGGCTCAGTGTATGTCTTTTATATCCTTACCTATGGGATTTTGACTCTAAAATTTGCGCTGGTAAGACAATCAAGTGCATTTCTGATGCAAAAACTAAATTTTTTGTTTCATATTTCACTAATCGTCATACATTAAAGTTATTTTACTTAATCAGGATGACCCTAGTTTATGGTATAAAACAGCATAGCCATTTAGAATTGGAATGTTTGAAATTGCTATCTTACTAAGATAATTAAGTATCCTAGTTGACAAAGCTGCTGGGGTTAGGGCTGGAATATCCTTAAATCTGGACAGGATAAAAGTGCATACCTGGTTTCCAGACAGTAAGCACTTTCATAGTCCAGAATTATGGTTACAGCTTATTTGAATAATCAGGATAATCATACTTGGCCCTTGTAGATTCTTAATTACTGCCAAAGTGGATACTGCGTTTTTACGCAATTTCGTGTTAATTCTATGAATTTTTGTACAAAGTGATGGTCATGGCTCCTGCCAAGATTCTTGTAGTTGATGACGACCCAGCCGTTCGGAACTTAATCCAACGGTTTCTAATCAAACAGAACTATCAAGTAGAAGCTGCCGAAGACGGTAAGACAGCTCTAGCCTTGTTTGAGCAATTTAACCCAGACTTGGTGATTCTAGATGTCAATCTACCAGATGTCATCGGCTTTAACCTCTGTCAAGAGATGCAAAGTCGAAATGGTGTATTTGTACTGATGCTGACTAGCCGTGCAGACGAAACCGATAAAATACGTGGTTTTTCTAAAGGTGCTGATGACTATCTCACCAAACCATTTGGATTGGGAGAGCTAGAAGTCAGAGTAGCAGCCATCTTAAGACGACAAAGGGTGGTAACTACAGCAGAACAAAAGCGCCTAATATTTGAAAAGTTGATGATTGATCCCGTACGTCGGGAGGTGACATTAAACAACCAACCCATTCCCCTGACAGCACTGGAGTTTGATTTATTGCATTTCTTGGCTAGTCATCCTGGCAGAGTTTGGCGGCGTGCTGAACTCATTCAAGAGGTGTGGGACTATGAGTATGTGGGTGATCAGAGGGTGGTAGATGTCCATATTGGGCAAATTCGTAAGAAAATTGAGGTTGATGCTAGTCAACCAGCCTTAATTCAAACTGTGCGCGGTGTAGGTTATAAGTTTGAATGCCCAACTTTACCCCAACAGCATGGTGTAGGGGGGTAATACCAATTCAAAATTCAAAATTCAAAATTCAAAATGGAGAATACCGGATTTGATAAGGGTTTGACGATTTATATTTGTTACACTCTTTTAGTGAATTGGTATAAGGGAGCAGGAAGCAGGAGGTGAGTCAGCGCGGTCTTCTCCCAAAGGGAGAGGCTAACGCCAAGGGGGTTTCCACGCCACTTGCTACCCTGCGGGAACGCTGCGCGAACAAGTCGGCAGAGCCGCCCAACGCAGTGGCTCCCCATGAGCGACTGACGAACCCGTACTCCTACGGGGAAGCAAGCTACGCGTAGCGTCCCGCAGGGAAGGGCAGGAGGCAGAGGAGACGCTCTGACACGGGGACGCTCTGACACGGAGAAAAAGAGATTTTTCTGTCTCCCCTCTCCCCTCTCCTTGCACAGACGCTACGCGAACAAAGTGTTTCCCCTCTTGAGTGTTTCTTTCCCCAATACCCAATCCCATTAATAAACTGTAAAAGAACTTACAGATTCATCTATCAAGCGTTGCAGTTTACGCCAACGTCTTTCGGGTACTGAAGCATTAAAAGTGAAAAGCTTACCCCGACTCACAGCCACGCTAGCGATATTATGGCGATTTTCTCGATTAGGCAGTTTCACTGAATATTCTAAAAAGTAGTATACTTTACCATCTTTTTCTTTTTGAGCAGCGTTAACTAGCTCGGCGGTACGTCCTGAGTCTGGGGGAGCAAGTGCCGCTTTTCCTAGTTTATAACCAACTTCTGTAGGTGTTCCCAATTCTGACAAAGTTTTACCTTCGGGAACTGGACTAATCACCACAGATACATTTTCCGATATCTCAATCAAATCATGAAATACTACATCTGGGCCGTTAGAAACTTTAACTTGCACCCAGCCATTAGGATATGAAAATTGATAGCCTTTGGCAGTATCTACAAAGCTTTTAAAGCCAGCCGCAGCCGCTACACTGGGATGAATGAGACTGAAACTGAGGGCTAAAAGCAA
Organism: Nostocaceae cyanobacterium; assembly: GCA_035298905.1. Taxonomy (GTDB): domain Bacteria; phylum Cyanobacteriota; class Cyanobacteriia; order Cyanobacteriales; family Nostocaceae; genus DATGXB01. Next base: position 26,639 of record DATGXQ010000084.1, read on the forward strand.
GATTAACGTAATTTTTTTCCACATTTGTCAATAGTCCTTTGGGCTGGAAGCAACAAAAGGTAAGTGTTATTTCCAGTTTTCATTTTCCCATCAACTGAGACATTATGGAGACACGGAGAGGGGAGACACGGGGAGGGGAGAGGGGAGAATATTCAATTTTGGATTTGCGA
>DATGXQ010000085.1:0-23586 GCA_035298905.1 Nostocaceae cyanobacterium
TGATAGCCGCTTGATTCCCGGGGGAAGATCAGCGGGCTGACACTCAAAAGTTGACCGACACCGTGAGTTTTCCCATGATTTAATAGTTTGCGTACTAAATCAAGTTGGTGATAGCGAGGAAAAATCAACTTGCGAGTTTTAGGTTTTCCCGGTTTTTTCTCCTCAGTTACTTGCGCGAACCTTTCAACAATATTACTTAAACTAGATTTAGTGAGAATATCTTTCCATAAATAATCAGTTTTGATCCCATTAGGGTTGACTGGGTTTCCCGCACTATCGGGGAAAGGTAAATCAGGTTTTGACTTTTGACCTTGATTAAAAGGAAGAAAAACACTATCTTTTCCTTTTAGTTCCGTAGTCATATAAACTAATTGGTCATCAACAGCAAAATGCACAAAACAGCGACCAAAATTAAATAAAGGTTCTTTGGGGTCGCGGTCTTGTTGGTATTGCTTAATAGCATCTTGGACGTTTTGTTTAGTCAGATTATTTTTCAGTTCAAAAGTGATAACAGGTAAACCATTAATAAAAATCACCAAATCTAAAGCTTGACGTTTATGATGATTACTAAACCGCAGTTGACGAGTAACAGAAAAGATATTTTGTTGATAATTTTGGATAGCTTGCGGGTTGAGTTGGGAAGCAGGTTGTTTATAGTAGAGAATTAAACTTACCTCACCTGCTTTAATCCCATTTCGCAGGACTTCAATAATACCATTACTTTTCACTTGGGAGGAAATACGTTTATAGAGTTTTTCTTCCCAGTTGTCACCATAGCTAGTAGTTAATTTGCTAACTTGGGTGGGTTGGGTTTGCTGAAGAAATTGTAATAATAGAGTTTTATCTATACAGTACGTGCGGTCATAGTCCCCCGGTTGACCTTGAATATAGCCAGCGCTGGTAATGAGGCTATTTTCGATTAATGCTTCTAGTCCTTTTTCGGTAGTATCTGTGGGGGACATAGTGTTGTCAGTGTAACTATATATATAGTATATAGCAGCACTTTAAAATTCAAAATTCAAAATTCAAAATTGGGAAAGTGATATTTTATCAACGATACATAAGCAGTCGTGCAAAATTAAATTCCTACGTGAAGACAGGGAACAGGGAACAGGGAACAGGGAACGGGGAACAGGGAAAAAAATTGTGTAATTTATTCTGCATAATTACTTATATATTAATGTAGGGTCATGGCATTGCCATGACCTTATCCGTGTGATGGCATCATTACTGTGAGAGAGGGAACAGGGAACAGGGAACAGGGAACAGAAAATCAGTTGTGTAATTAATTATGTCTCATTACTTATTGCTGGGTTTTTGGCGCTCAGAACACGAAAGTTGTACCTCAAAGGTCGAAAGTTCTACCTCAAAGGTGGAAAGTTGTACCCTAAAGGTGGAAAGTTGTACCCTAAAGGTCGAAAGTTTTACCTCAAAGGTGGAAAGTTGTACCCTAAAGGTCGAAAGTTCTACCTCAAAGGTGGAAAGTTCTACCCTCAAAGGTGGAAAGTTGTACCCTAAAGGTCGAAAGTTGTACCTTAAAGGTGGAAAGTTGTACCTCAAAGGTGGAAAGTTCTACCCTCAAAGGTGGAAAGTTGTACCTCAAAGGTCGAAAGTTGTACCTCAAAGGTGGAAAGTTGTACCTCAAAGGTGGAAAGTTGTACCTCAAAGGTGGAAAGTTGTACCTTAAAGGTGGAAAGTTGTACCTTAAAGGTGGAAAGTTGTACCCTCAAAGGTCGAAAGTTCAGGTTTAGGACAGCACCAGCGAACCTCAACAGATGCGACAAAAACCAGATCCCCGACTTCTCCAAGAAGTCGGGGATCTTATTGCTGATTGTTATTCACGCACATCTATTTTACCGGTGACTGCATCTGATATTAACGTGGTGCGGTATTCTTGTATTAGTTCAATTTCTTTTTCAGCTTTGGCTATAGCTTGGTCGATAGTAGCAGAGTTTTGATTAATATATTTAACAATTTCTGTTTGTTCATTAACAGGAGGAAAAGGTACATATATTTTTTTGAAATTATTAAAATATAGTCTATTGCGTTCATCCATAATTCCGTATGAGTGTCTATCAAATTCAACCAAGTATAACGGAGTTCTAAATAAATAATGAAAGTAATGAGAATCTAGCACAACTGTAGGACGACATACAGCGTAAGCCGGACTAATAATACCATCATAGCTAGAAACACCAATAGAACCTATAAAAGCATTCATCAAATTATAACCAATATCGCCTTTGAGTATTCTTTTGTAACTACTTTTGTCAACTGATGATCTATTTTTTCGTCCAGATTCATTTTGTTTTACTACACCCCGATCATAAAAAATAGACAAAAGCTCTAAATTTTCATAACCCGTTTCTACAACCTCTTTAAAGATATTAATATTTCGTACCATTTCCCAATGAGAGGGAATATCACCTAACCACTCAATACCAGAAGGTTTCATCGGTACATGGGGGTTAAGTCCTTTAGTGACAGCGCGGTTAATGATGGCGGTTTTCTGTTCTTTGAGTAATTCGATTAGCCGTTTTTTATTATTGATAAATTGGTCTATCTGTTCTAGTTTACGATTTAAAAAATCAACAATATTTTTTTGTTCTTCAACTGGAGGATAAATAATTGGAATTTGAAAAAAATCATCAGAATACATACGTAATCTTGATGAGCGAATGCCCTTTGATCTGGAAATATATTCAGCAATGTATTCTGGTATTCTTACAAGATAATCAAGATAGTTATAATCAAACTTATTGTTAGGCTTTAGTCTGTAAACACCGTATGCAGAACTGACAATACCTTTATGCTTGGATATTCCTAAAGCTCCCATCCAAGCCCACATAATATTAATGACTAAATCATGAGGAATACAAGTTTTGTAACCTTCATAGGATTCAGCCATAAACATATTAATATTTTTTTCGCTGCGGGGAGTTACACCAGTAATATGAGAAACAGAAAGTAACTCTTCTTCTCCTTTTTCTGAACGTTCATCAATTTCAGTAAAAAAGTATTTTGCTCGTTTAACTTCCCAATGTTCGGGAATTTCCCCCAACCAAACTAAACCAGAATCCTTATACTTTGGATAACGTTTCATTTTGCACCAACCGAAAATCACACAACAATTATCATTAATAATCTAGTATTGTAGGTTGGGTTGTAGCTTGCTTCCCGAAGGGTACAAAGTGAAACCCAACATTAATTGTAGGATGTTCAGGGGTGGTGTTGGGTTTCGTTCCTCAACCCAACCTACAAACTAAGAGACTTTCTACTCTGTTCCCCGTTCCCTGTTCCCTGTTCCCTGCTGTATCTTACATTTGCACAATTTGACGCAAAACTCCCTCCGTTTCCGCTTCCAAAGCTAAAATATCCGCCGCTATTTTCTCCAAACTCCGCAACGGCTTAAACTGATAAAAATATTTAGTAAATGATATCTCATAACCCCGCACCGTCTTCTCTTCATCTATCCACGCATCGGGAACATGGGGTAAAACTTCCCTGCGAAAATACTCTTGAATATCTTCCTTTAACGGCACATTTTCTGTATCTCGCAACTCAGCATCAGCCTCATATATTATCCCCTCCTTCGTTTTTTTCTTAATCACCGCTTCCGCAGTTTCGTCTTTCTCGGTAAAAGTATCATAAATCAATTTTAAATCCTTAGCCGCTAACTTGATTCCTTCCCCTTTCACCGCTTTTTCAAAATCCAACTTCACCCGATTAAAATCTTTGTGCGGTTCATTCCCAAACAAATCAGTTAAAATTCCCAAAACTGGTTTTAACTTTCCGTTAGCAGTCGCTTCAAACCTTGCTACCCGTTCCGGTGTCACCTGCAAAGTTAACCTTAACGGACGTTCCACCGTAATTTTATGATAACCAAAATCTGCATGATCAAATATCTTTGATTTTTCCGTTTCCTGAAAATCCAAAAATGTTTCTGTAATCTTCTGAATATCAGCCGCAGTTAACTCACAATTTTTACTTCCTAAATTCTTTCTCAGTTTTCCATACCATTCTGTCGCGTCAATTAACTGCACCTTCCCCTTACGTTTCTCTGACTTGCGGTTAGCAAGAACCCAAATATAGGTAGCAATACCCGTATTATAAAACATATTCAAAGGCAAACCAATGATACATTCTAACCAATCATTTTCTAAAATCCATCGTCTGATATTACTTTCCCCGCTTCCCGCATCTCCAGTAAATAAAGCTGAACCATTATGGACAATAGCAATGCGACTACCTAACTTATTAGTAGTCTTCATTTTAGAAAGCATATTGACTAAAAATAATAACTGTCCGTCACTGGTGCGGGGTAACAGTTTTAATTTTTCTCCTGCTGGTAAACCGGGATGTGCGACTGCAAAGCGAGAGTCTTTGATTTCCTTCTTTTTCCCTTCCGTGATAAACTCTTCCTCCGTACTCCATGATTTACCATAGGGAGGATTGGCTAACATAAAATCAAAAGTTAAATCAGCAAATTTATCATCAGAAATAGTCGAACCAAAATAAATCTGTTCTGGGTTTTTCCCCTTAATTAACATATCCGATTGACAAATAGCATAAGTTTCGGGGTTGACTTCCTGACCGTATAATTCTACAGTCATTTTCTTCCCCGCTCCCTCTCCCAACTCCTTAATAAAAGTTTCTGCTTCCGTCAACATTCCCCCAGAACCGCAAGCGTCATCATATACTAAATATGTGCCGCTTTCGATTTGGTCTTTGATGGGTAAAAATATCAGATTGACCATTAATTGAATAATGTCGCGGGGTGTGAAGTGTTCCCCGGCTTCTTCGTTATTTTCTTCATTAAATCGGCGGATTAACTCTTCAAATATATAACCCATTCCCAAGTTAGTTAAACCTTCTTGGATAGCTGTTGATTTTGGTGGGCTGAGGTTAATTTGTTCAGAGACAAACTTTTGAATTAAAGAATATAATCTATTGCTTTCAACTAAAGTTTCAATTTGATTTTTGAGTTTAAATTTACGAATAATTTCCTTAACATTTTCGCTAAAGCCATCTAGATAATTTTCAAAATTCTCTTTAATTTCTGTAGGATAATCTAATAATTCTTTGAGGGTAAATCGAGAAGTATTATAAAAAGGATAACCAGAAAATTTTGGTAATTGTTGTGCAAAAGTTTCCTCGCCAAACTTCCCCGCTACTAATTTAAGATAATGGTCAATTACCTCTTTCTTCGTTGGTTCAAGTAAACAATCTAATCGTCTGATAACCGTCATGGGTAAAATCACATCCCGATATTTCCCCCGGACATAGACATCTCTGAGTACGTCATCAGCAATATTCCAAATAAAGTTAACTATGGTGTTGTGGGTAGCGTGGTTCATCCTGAATGTAACTGTTGATAGTTCGCAAATAGTTTACAACATTAGTGCCTCACTTTTGACTAAGAATCTAGCGGTTAGCATAATGCTGATGAGACAAAAGCCTACCACGCTCAAGCGAAAAGATATACTGTAGTTAATGAACAATAACTTTATTCGACACAATTAAATATTGTTTTAGACTTATCAAAGAATTGAGAAGTAGTATAATGTCTAATAAATACCTATTTTCAGCACAAATAGAAATAATTTGTCTGCACTTGACTTGAGGTAGAAACTATGCTTATTAACCTTGATATTGATGAAAAATTAATTCAAGAAGCCTTAAAACTTGGTAATCATCGCCATGAAAATGCTGTGATTAATGAAGCTTTACAAGAATATATACAACGCCGCAAGCAGTTAAAAATTTTAGAGTTATTTGGTACAATTGAATACAGTGATGATTATGACTACAAGCAACAAAGACAAAAATAAAAAAGTCATAGTTGATACCTCTGTTTGGTCTTTGGCTTTTAGGCGCAGTACCAAGGTTGACAACTCACCACAGATTTTATTATTGAGAGATTTAATTACAGATGGTAGGGTTGTGTTGTTAGGTGCTATTCGTCAAGAGATACTGTCAGGTATTCGTCATGAAGACCAGTTTAATAAACTTAAGAGTTATCTTCGTGCCTTTGCTGATTTAGAGTTAGATAGTGAAGATTACGAGTTAGCTGCTGAATATTATAATATTTGCCGTAGTCAAGGCATCCAAGGTGCAAACACAGATTTTTTGATTTGTGCTGTAGCTGTAAGGAGAAATTTCAGTATACTAACGACAGATAAAGATTTTGAGAATTTTCAACAGTATATTCCCATAAATTTGCTCAAAATATAGAGTCCAGCTAAAAGCTAGAAGTAGGGATTTGGAATCGCCAATCAAACAGCCTAAAATGAGAGGAAAAGACGATTCCTAATTCAACAACCACATTTCATGCGTATTTCATTAAACTGGCTGCGGGAACTTGTAGAGATTAAGCAAAGCCCAGAGGAGTTGGCGGAAACCTTGACTATGGCAGGGTTTGAGGTGGAAGATATTGAAGACCGCCGCACGTGGGCTAATGGTGTGGTGGTGGGAAGAGTGCTGGAACGTCAACCCCACCCCAATGCTGATAAATTAAGTGTTTGTCAGGTTGATATTGGTGCTGAAGAACCTTTAAATATTGTCTGCGGTGCGTCTAATGTCCGGGCTGATATTTTTGTCCCGGTGGCTACCGTTGGGACTTATTTACCTAATATTGACTTGAGAATTAAACCTGCTAAACTGCGGGGTGTGCCTTCTGCGGGGATGATTTGTTCTTTAAAGGAACTGGGTTTACCCACTGATGTAGATGGCATCCATATTTTTACTGATGAAAATCTGACTTTGGGTAGTGATGTCCGTCCGTTGTTGGGCTTGGATGATGTGATTTTAGATGTGACAGCGACGGCTAACCGGGCTGATGCTTTGAGTATGGTGGGGATAGCCAGGGAAGTTGCGGCTTTAACTGGTGCTGATTTATCTATTCCTGTACCTGATAAGGTGGTAATTACAGGAAGTACAAACAATTTAAGTTTAAAAATCGCTGATACTCAAGCTTGTCCAGCTTACATCGGGACTGTGGTAGAACAGGTGAAAATCGCCCCCTCTCCTGAGTGGTTACAACAAAGACTGAGGTCTGCGGGAGTCAGAACAATTAATAATGTGGTAGATATCACTAATTACGTTTTGTTAGAACGGGGTCAGCCGTTACACGCTTTTGACCAGGATAAGTTAAAGGCTGTAGGGGGAAGCGATAATTTAACTATTGGTGTCCGCTTTGCTAATGCTGGAGAAAGCCTAAAAACTTTAGACGGACAAACCCGCACTTTCTCTACCCAAAATTTATTAATTACTGCTAATGATCAGCCTGTGGCTTTAGCTGGGGTGATGGGTGGTGAAGAGACGGAAGTGCATGATGGTACGCAAAGCTTGGTTTTAGAAGCCGCTTTGTTTGATTCTGTAGCCATTCGCCGGTCTAGTCGCAGCGCGGGTTTGAGAACTGAGGCTTCTGGGAGATATGAACGGGGAGTAAATCGGGCTGAGTTAGAAATCGCCAGCAACCGCGCTTTAGCTTTAATCTGTGAGTTAGCAGGTGGTGTGATTGTTCAACAGGCAATTTCTGATACTCGTCCTGATCCTACCACTTGGTCACGTTCTATTACTCTGCGGTTAGATAGAGTAAATCAAGTTTTGGGTCCGACTGATTTGGGTGAAGACACTGGAGAACTGACAGCAGAAGATGTAGAAGAAATCCTCACGCTGTTGGGATGTGAGTTAGTTTCCACTGATGAGGGTGTGTGGACTGTGACAGTACCACCTTACAGATATCGAGATTTAGAGCGGGAAATTGATTTAATTGAAGAAGTCGCCCGTCTTTATGGTTATGATAGTTTCTGTGATACGCTGCCAGAAAAGGCGGAAGCTGGCTATTTACCTTTAGACCAAGAAAATACCCGCAGGATTAGGGCATATTTCCGGGCGGAAGGTTTGACAGAATTAATTCATTATTCTTTGGTTAAACCAGGGGAAGACCGCCAAATTGTGTTATCAAATCCTCTGTTTGCGGAATATTCAGCCCTGAGAACAGATTTACTTTCCGGTTTAATTGATGCTTTTCAATACAATATAGAACAGGGAAATGGGGCGTTAAACGGTTTTGAAATTGGGCGAATTTTCTGGGACGGCGAAGAAGGTTTACAGGAAGCTGATGCGATCGCTGGTATTATGGGTGGTGATATCACCTTGGGTAAATGGTCAACCGGTGGTAAGGAAAAGCCGTTAAGTTGGTTTGAAGCTAAAGGTATTTTAGAAAGTGTCTTCAAACAACTGGGACTACAGGTAGAATATCAGCCAGATCATCGAGACTCTCGTTTACATCCCGGACGTACAGCTTCATTGTGGATACGAGGTAATAGGCTGGGGACTTTTGGACAAATACACCCCCAACTGCGGCGGGAAAAAGGCTTACCAGATGAGGTTTATGCTTTCCAGCTAAATTTGGAAGTGTTATTAGCTGCCTTAGATGAAGAGGAGTTAATAGTACCTAAGTTCAAATCCTATTCTACCTATCCGGCGAGCGATCGGGATATTGCTTTCTTTGCACCAGTGAAGGTGACAGTCGCAGAAATCGAAAAGGTGATTACTAAAGCTGGTAAAGGTTTACTCGATTCTGTAGAATTATTTGATGAGTATCGAGGCGAACATGTACCGCAAGGACAGCGCAGTTTAGCTTTTCGTCTAGTTTACCGCGTGAGCGATCGAACTCTCACTGATACCGAAGTTGAACCAGTACACAACAAAGTTCGTGAAGCTTTAGTGGAAAAATTCGGCGTAAGTCTGAGAAGCTAGTAAAAGAGGTGGGGAGATGGGGAGATGGGGAGATGGGGAGGATGAATAGTTTCTTCCCAATCACCAATCACCAGTCCCCAATCACCAATACCCAATACCCAAAGATTGAATTATGGCTAAATATATAGTGTGGGGAACTTACTGCGATAACGTCTTAGAAAAACGCGAACCCTATCGCCAAGCGCATTTAGAGGGACTAGCTAAACAAAAAGAATCAGGAATTTTAATTACCATCGGACCAACTAAGGATGTCACTAAAGTTTTTGGTATTTATGAAGCCGAAGACGAAAGCATTGTCCGGCAATTGATAGAAGCAGATCCTTACTGGCAAAATGGTATTTGGACTGAATATTCAGTTAAAGAATGGATTCAAGTTTTTTAAATTACTGTTACCTTCGGTGAGATTAACATTCCCAGCCGCAGTTTTTTTTGTCAAGCTGGGAATGCTAATCACCATATTTAACCCTTGAGTGCCTTTCTGAAATTACTACGATAGGATTTATTAGTAATTAGCAAAGCAGGCCATAACAGGGATAAAATAATGCGATTAGGCAAACTGCGGGCAAAGTTAGTTCTTTCAAACCCATTCCAGAACTTCCAGATGCCTCCAATATAAACCACTAGCAGGGCGAAAATAATTAGCTTAGTCATGCTTATTAACTCCCATAGTAATTAAAAACTAACACATGATAACTTGATTGTATTGCTAACGCACAGATGACTAAATTACTCAATTGATTGCAATGGATATACATAATTTTAGTTAAATTGTTTCTCCATGTCACTGCTAGGAATCAATTAACATTACCCAATAGTTCAATGACTTTTAGTGCATCTGGGCTAAAATAGCCGTCCAGTTAAAGAAGGCTAAAAGGCTGATAAAATGAGCAATATACTTTCTGACTTCCAACTAGCCTACGGCAAAGCTTGCGCCAACTGACTTCTTTCACTAGCTAAACTAGGCTATTAGTAGCTAATTATTACTTTTACACTGGTCTTGGCGTGAAATTCTACACCAATTTACCATAGAATAATTGTGTACAGTGCTGATTAGCTAAGGCATACAAAGCTTTCAAGACTACATTATCACGTAGGAACAATTGAAAGTCAATATATTAGTAACACTCAGTACAAATCTAGTCAAACCTGATTTTCTAGCTGATGATATAGCACCCAGCCAACAATCAAAGCTGCAATTTGCGGCTATTTGCCAGCAAAAGGTCTTAATCATCTAGTTAAGTCTATTTATAGACTAGCACCCCTACAGAAACAAGCTGGTAATCTAGCTGATGCTGACACCTCTAAAATTACCAACTATTGACATATAAATTTCCCAATTTTGCAGGAAAAAGCTAGATTTTACCAACTTCATCAAACTTTAAGTTTCTTTGCAATGGGAGGACAACCTCAACTAGCTAATAATATCAATATCATGACTGATGGTGGTTTTGATCAATTCTTCCATCAGCTAGAGTACAAGTGTGAACGATATGGTTCACAACTGGGGATAGTCAATGGTTTCTATTCCAGTTCTCCAATGTATTTTAGTTGCAGTTATGACAACATGATACTGCTTTAATTTAAGTCAAATAACTACTTAAATTATGGTATCTCAATTGATCCTCACGGGAATGCGACAATCAATACAACAATACTGTTGATTTAACCGTTTCTGGCTGTGGAGGGTGTACTATCAACGACTCCCAAAATAGCAACAAATAAACTTCAAAAATCGGTAATTACTGGTTTTGTCTTAGTTTTATGGAGTAGGATTTATGCGTGCAGTATTAATGGCAGGTGGTTCGGGAACAAGGTTGCGCCCGCTAACTTGCGATCTGCCAAAACCCATGGTGCCTATACTAAATCGACCAATTGCTGAACACATTATCAATCTCCTCAAGCGTCATCAAATTAGAGAAGTAATTGCCACACTGCATTATTTACCTGATGTCTTGCGAGATTATTTTCAAGATGGCAGTGATTTTGGCGTACAAATGACCTATGCTATTGAGGAAGACCAGCCTTTAGGAACAGCAGGCTGTGTGAAAAATATTGCTGAACTTTTGGATGAAACTTTTTTAGTAATTAGTGGTGATAGTATCACCGATTTTGATTTGACATCTGCTTGGGAATTTCACAAACAAAAAAAATCAAAAGCTACTTTAATTTTAACTCGTGTTCCTAATCCCATCGAATTTGGGGTAGTAATTACCGATGAGGAAGGAAGAATCAGGAGATTTTTAGAAAAACCTTCAACAAGTGAAATTTTTTCTGATACAGTAAATACTGGTACTTATATTCTAGAACCAGAAGTTTTAGAATATTTACCAGAGCATACAGAATGTGATTTTTCTAAAGATTTATTTCCTTTATTACTGGCAAAAAATGAGCCAATGTATGGTTATATTGCCCAAGGTTATTGGTGTGATGTTGGCCATTTGGATGCTTATCGGGAGGCACAGTATGATGCTTTAGCCCAAAGGGTGAAACTGGATTTTGCTTATCAAGAAGTAGCTACTGGTTTATGGGTGGGGCAAAATACTTATATCGACCCAACGGCAAATATTGAAACTCCGGTGGTGATTGGTAATAATTGTCGGATTGGGGCGAGGGTACAAATTGAAAATGGGACTGTCATTGGTGATAATGTAACTATTGGTGCTGATGCTAACTTAAAACGTCCAATTGTTTGGAATGGGGCGATTATTGGTGATGAAGCCCATTTATCAGCTTGTGTAATTTCTCGTGGGGCTAGGGTAGACCGGAGATCCCATGTGTTAGAAGCAGCAGTGGTGGGTTCTTTGTCCACGGTAGGAGAAGAAGCACAAATTAGCCCTGGTGTGCGAGTTTGGCCAAGTAAAAAGATTGATTCTGGGGCAATTTTAAATATTAATTTGATTTGGGGAAATACTGCCCAAAGAAATTTGTTTGGACAACGGGGTGTCCAAGGTTTGGCTAATATTGATATTACCCCAGAGTTTGCAGTCAAGTTAGGGGCGGCCTATGGTTCGACTTTGAAACCTGGTTCTAAGGTAACGGTTTCTCGTGATCAAAGAAATGTGTCGCGGATGGTGACGCGATCGCTGATTGCTGGTTTAATGTCTGTAGGGGTAGATATCCAAAATTTTGACGCTACGGCTATTCCCATTACTCGCACTGTCATTCCAACTATGGGTGTAGCTGGGGGGATTCATGTCCGGGTACACCCAGACCGCCCCGATTATATCCTGATTGAGTTCATGGATAGTAAGGGCATTAATATTACTAAAGCCCTAGAAAAGAAAATTGAGGGGGCTTATTTTAAGGAAGATATGCGCCGCGCCTTACTGCATGAAATTGGTGATGTCGCTTATCCTAGCCAAATTAGCGATCGCTATTGTACGGCATTTGAAAAATTATTACATGTCGATACTCTGCGGAACAGTCGCGCCAAAGTAGTAATTGATTACGTTTATGCTGTATCTGGGGCCGTTTTACCCCAAATCTTAGATAAATTTGGGGCTGATGCAGTGGTGCTAAATGCTAGTTTAAATAAAAATGCCGTTACCAGCACTGACCGAGAAGCATTATTAACACAATTAGGTCATGTTGTCGAAGCCCTCAAAGCTAATTTTGGTGTACAAGTTTCCGCTAATGGCGAACAGCTAATTTTAGTAGATGAGTCTGGTGTACCCATTCGCGGGGAAATACTAACAGCTTTAATGGTAGATTTGATGCTAACCTCTAACCCCAGGTGTACTGTTGTTGTGCCGGTTCATGCTTCTAGTGCTGTAGAATTGGTCGCACGTCGTCACGATGGCAAAGTGATTCGCACCAAAGCCAACCCAACAGCTTTAATGGAAGCTTGTCAGAAAAATCCTAATGTGGTGTTAGGCGGAAGTGGGGATATTGGCTTTATTTTCCCTCAGCTGCATCCCGGCTTTGATTCCATGTTCTGCATAGCCAAGCTGATTGAAATGTTAACAATTCAAGAGCGTTCCTTGGCAACTGTCAGATCAGAATTACCACGTGTTGTCCACAGAACCCATACCGTGCGCTGTCCTTGGACTGCTAAGGGTGCATTAATGCGGTATTTGGTAGAAACTCACCCCGCTCAAAATTTAGAGTTAATTGATGGGGTAAAAATTCGTCAGCCCTACGATGATAATTGGCTATTAGTTTTACCAGATGCCAGTGAGCCATTAGTGCATCTATATGTTAACAGTAGCGATCGGGATTGGGTAGATGATACTTTGAGAAACTATCGCACCCGTGTGCAGAAGTTTGTAGAAAGAGAACAAGAGTTAAATACGGCAGAAGTTTAGATCGAGAAATAGCGATCGCCTATGAGGATTGGAAAGGGGCGATCGCTATTTAATTTCTCCAAAGCCAAATATATTAAGTTTTATAAAAATGCTTAAACTCAATTCAGATCAAAGACTTGTTTTTCCAAAACTTTAAATTTTTTGAGGTTGTTTTACGTAATTACACTTTGTTAAGTCTCTGACATTATTGTATTATAGGGTTAATACTTATATTAAAATATAATGTCAGCAAAGTAAATGTACACTACAAAGAATAGTATCAACCATAACTCATCTAGTTTTGACCATAAACCAGCCACAAGTCGCTTTGCACCACCAAAATTTTTTGTTCAACCCCAAGTAGAACAGCATCAGCCGATTTCCTCGGAAGGATTAGAAAAAATCAACACCTCTGAAAGCAACTGGCCGGATGTTTCCATGTTTACCTATCGTCCAGCCCCAGCACCACCGCCCCGTGTACAGATGAAACGGAATATTGGTAAACAGGGGGATAACGATAAGAATATTTCCAAAAATTCAGAAAATCAGGCTAACTTATCTGATGGTTCAACTGTTCCAACACAGAAACATTGGGAAACTAATAGGGTAGTTCAGATAGTTGGAAACCCCCAACAAGCTCAAACTACAATTATTGGCAATCTACCACCTAACACTCGGCTAAAAATTATCTCAAAAGAAGGAAATAATAATCTAGGTTGGGTACAAATCGAAGTCACAACTGGACCCCAAATGGGTTTACAAGGCTGGGTACAAGAGAGTAGTGGAGAACTGGAACTCCGACCAGAAACTACAGAAGTAACAATAGAAAAAGCAAAAGAGTTATTCTCAGAATTGGCAGGTGCTTCATACGTCGATGATCTTGGGAAACGATATCCTATTCCCTTTCATTATCCTGCCAATGGTTGTTATGCTCGCGCTCATTTAATGGCACAACTACTGACTGAAAAAGGTTATGCTTCTGAGAAAGTATTTGTGATTTCAACCTATGAACATCCTTTGGAGGTGAAAACAGATTTTGCTGAGGATATGCCTGAACGTCAGCAATATAATCCTGTAGTGAAATGGTGGTATCATGTTGCACCAGTTATCAAGGTGAGAACTAAAACCAATGAACTTATTGAGATGGTGATTGATCCATCTCTGACAAAAGAACCTGTAACTATTCTTCAATGGACAGGGATGATAAGTACAGAAAATTTTCAGTGCCTGTCTTTAGACCAAGTTAAGCAACAGCTAGAAAAAAATCAAGGAAGTTACGACAAGAACCAAAGAATCTTATTTACTGCTAGTCGCTATGCTTATAAATCCGGTGACTTAGATTCTCCCACAGAAGCAACAGCTAATACTAAGTTTAATCGTGATATGTATGAAATCTCAAGATTCGCTGGGCGAAAAAAATCTTTTGAAGTTGTCGCTATGATTCGTCAAGAATTACGGAGCAATAGGATAAATGCAGAGAGAATTGTCACTGCTATTAATAATTGTTCACCCTACGAGACTCGTGTTATTAAGAATTCCTTTCGTAACTTATTGGCGGAACTAAAAAAGAGAATTGCACCCGCAGACATGGCACAGATAGAAGCATTATTCAAGCAAGCAGAAGGAGAAGATGATGAGGAAAATATTTAATCGCAGATACTTATTGAAAAAAATTTTCTGGATGGTAAGCGTTTTAATTGGAGTTATTTATGCACATAAAACAGCAAAAGCTAAAGGAGATAATGTTGTGGATGATTTAGAAAAAGAAGAATTTATGAGTGTGTTTGATGACGAGCAAGTATTTTTTTTCTTTACTGATGAAATAGGTCTGTCAGTGACATTCACTGGACAACCTAGTTATTATTATATACCACGTGAACGAAAAGATTTTGTAGAACAAGTAAAAAATTTAGCAGCAGCATGGAAAACTAGGAAGCGGGTCAAATTAGTGGTACTTGGTTCGGAAATCATCTCAGTTACTCAACAATGATTCTCTGAGGAAAGGATGAGAATATCGCAGATAATAGAACTGTCTTACCCATTTCTTCATTTAACTTTGTAGCAAGTAGAACATGAAAAGGAGGTAATGTTGTGGATGATTTAGTAACACAAGAGTTTAATGACGAGAAAATACTTCGTTTCTCTACTGGGGACACTGGTTTAGAAGTAATCTTCTCTGGACAAGCCAACATTATTTATTCTCTACCACGAGAACGAGAAGATTTTGTGGAACAAGCAGAAAATATAGCAGCAGCATGGCAAAGCAATAAACCCGTCAAAGTAGTGTTGCATGGTGCTGAGGTCTTCTCTGTTAGTCACCCATAATTGAGCGTACATAATAGAATTATCTTACCCATATTTCATCGATGATAGTAGCAAATAAAAGTAAGTTAACTCTAGATGAATTTCTCAAATTACCTGAAACCAAGCCGGCTTCAGAATATATTGATAGGGAAATTACACAAAAACCAATGCCCCAAGGAGAACACAGCCTAATTCAAACTACTTTTTGTGAACTGGTAAACGGAATAGCCAAAAGCCAGAAAATTGCTTTAGCTTTTCCAGAACTACGCTGTACCTTTGGTGGTGCTTCCATTGTTCCTGATGTGGCTGTGTTTCGTTGGGACAGAATACCAAAAACCCCATCGGGAAAAATTGCTAACCGATTTGAAATACATCCTGATTGGGTAATTGAAATTCTTTCCCCAGACCAACAACAGAAAAAAGTTTTAGCTAACTTATTACATTGTTCTCGCAATGGGACAGAAATTGGTTATTTAATTAACCCCGAAGAAGAAAGTATCATGGCAATTTTCCCAGGTCAAAAAATAGAACTTTACGAAGGCAATAAACCCTTACCAATCCTCACGGACATTGAATTACAACTAACAGCAGAACAGATTTTTAGCTGGTTAAACTTCAACTAAAACGCAGAAGGAAAAATCCCTCTGCGTTCCTCTGCGCTAACCTCTGCGTGCCTCTGCGTTTACAAAACTTTACACAAGTAACGTTTGCAGCAAAGGTTTATCTGCTGATAATTTCCCAGTTCTTAACCATTCCGCTAACTCTTCTGGTGCTTGCGCTTGTTTGAGACGATCGCGCAATGCTTCACCTTCCAAGATTTCCTTTTGTAACAATACTTGGGCAGTTTCTTCCAGTAAGTCGCGGTTATGTTTGAGAATACTTAGAGCGATGTGGTGGGCATTATCCACAATTTCCTTAACTTCCCGATCGATCTCTTCTGCAACTTGAGGACTAATAGAACGCCGAGGATTACCATAACCTTCTAAAAACTGCTGTTGAATTTTCTCAAAAGCAACGGGACCCAAGCGATCGCTCATGCCATACAGAGTAACATATCTTTCCGCCAAATCAGTAGCTTTTTGGATATCATCAGAAGCACCTGTAGACACTTTGCCAAACACTGTTTCCTCTGCTGAACGTCCACCTAATAAAGTGGCAATACGTCCCCGGATTTCATCTTCAATCATCAAAAAGCGGTCTTCCTCTGGCATTTGAATTGTATACCCTAATGCACCGACACCACGAGGAACAACGGAGATTTTTTCTACCTTACCCGCTCCAGGCATTAATGCACCGATGATAGCGTGACCAACCTCATGATAAGCGACAGTTTTCTTTTCAGTTTCATTTAGCACACGGGAGCGTTTTTCTAAACCAGCCACCAAACGCTCGATCGCTTCGTTAAAATCGGCTGTAGTTACTGCGGGGCTATTTTTCCGGGCTGCTAACAAGGCCGCTTCATTGACTAAGTTCGCTAAATCTGCACCAGCAAAACCAGGAGTTCTGATAGCGATCGCATCTAAGTTGACATCATCAGCTAATTTGACGTTTCTGGCATGGACTTTGAGAATTGCTTCCCGACCAATGCGATCGGGTCGGTCTACCACCACTTGGCGATCGAATCGTCCCGGACGACGTAAAGCAGGGTCAAGCACTTCGGGACGGTTAGTAGCAGCGATGATAATTACTCCTGTATTGGCATCAAAACCATCCATTTCTGTGAGTAACTGGTTGAGGGTTTGTTCCCGTTCATCATTACCACCGACAAAACCACCTGCACCACCGCGAGATTTACCCAGCGCGTCTAACTCATCAATAAACACAATGCAGGGTGCTTGCTTTTTGGCTTGTTCAAATAAATCGCGGACTCGTGCAGCACCTACACCCACGAACAACTCGATAAATTCAGAACCAGAAATACTAAAGAAAGGTACACCCGCTTCCCCAGCGATCGCTTTTGCCAGCAAGGTTTTACCTGTACCTGGAGGCCCTACCAACAACACACCTTTAGGAATTTTTGCCCCTAAATTGGTGTATTTGGTCGCATTTTTGAGAAAATCGACGATTTCTTCTAATTCTGCCTTAGCTTCATCTACACCAGCCACATCGGGGAATTTTACTCCAGTACTACCTTCCGAGTAAATCCGGGCTTTGCTTTTACCCACAGTTAAAGCCGCAGGGCCACCACCTTGACGATTAATTAAAAAAGCCCAAATCCCAAAGAAAATTAATGGTGGTGCGACCCAACTTAATATAGTGCCAATCCAGCCATTTTGGTCTGGAGGAGGTGCAGCAAACTTAACATTATTCTCGCGGAGAATCTTGGGTAAATCCAAATCAATAGCTACAGGAGTAGTGGCAAAAACTTGTTCAGTTGTTTTACCATCAGGGGTTTGAGTGATGACACTATACTCAATGCGATCGCCTCCCACAACTGCCCGATCTACCTTACCTGCTTCTACCTGCGCGATAAAATCGCTGTAAGGAACTTGAGGCAATCTTGCACCAAAGAAACTTGGCACAATCAGATTGAGCAGCAATAACAAAGTCAACAAAATCAAGAAACTACCGCCAAACTGCTTTAATCTTGGGGGTTTCATCTGGTTTTTATTATTAGTCTCTACAGGCATCTTGGCTGATCCTCAAATAGAACTTAGTAATTTGACAACTGACAATTAACTTAGTAACAAAGAAAACAGACCACACAAAGCAATCCCATCAAACACACCAGCACCACCAATACTTAAAACACCGGAACTCATCCCTTGAATGTCTTTGAGGTGTAATAAATCAGCACCAATTAAAGTCCCCAGAACACCACCAGCAAAAGCCACAGGTGCAGCATGAGACGAAGCAATTAACATTGCAGATAAAGCCGCACTTAAAGGTGCTAACAAAGGATTCATTTGAATACCAATTCCCGGAACTACCCGCGCTGCATAGTAGCTAACCAGAGTAACGATCGCTGTAACTAGCAAAATAGAGAGAGCGTTTGTTTGGGAAAATTGGTATAATGCCAAAGCCACGGGAATTAAGCCACCGCCTATATTCATTGCCACTACAGTCGATCGCTCAATTCTCCGCAATGGAATCCCCCAAAACTCCCTTAGCCATAATGCAGCGAACTCATCTGCCAACTGCACAGGCGTTTCTATCCGGTATAACGGTATATTTATTGTACTGGTGATAATTATTAACAGAAATAACAACAGGGCAATTTGTGGAGAAAATCCCAACTTAGCTACTGCCACTTCCACCACATCTACTGCCAGAGCAAACCAGATAAATGGTAGCAGCAGTAACAGTACTAGAAATAGCAGTAATGAAACTGGTAAGTAGATCATGGGGAGGAGAAAATAGTCAGTAATTCAAAATTACGAAAGTGAGTTACAAAAGTACAGCTACTAGCATTACGTTTAGTCTTTGGAGAATTTAACAGCAGCAATTTCCAGTAAGAAATTTAATAATTACTTAAATAGTGCTGATAAAAGTCTGAAATTTGGTATCTGGAATCTATTGTAAATAGTGGTAGGAAAGGGTTAAATTCGTGTATGCACCACAAAAAAATGTGTATTTCCGTACTGTGATGGAAAATCAACTAGGATTTTTACTAAAGCTGCTGTTACTTTCTGCCTTGCTATCACTACTAATTAAATATAGCGGGGCATTTTTAACTATTCCTGCCACAGCCACAAATGCCACATTTATAGTACTATTACCTACGCTTGTTATGATCGCAGTCTTATTGTGGAGACTCCCAAAGCAGGAACAAAGTTAGCCTAAAGTCTCTAGGCAGAACTGCTAAAATCGTCTAACCTAGCTGCATCGCCACAAAACTACATCTCACCTACCTAAACTTTGGGAGTCAGTCTGTGAATCTTGGTCAATGGATTGGTTTAATTGCCCTACTCATATC
Organism: Nostocaceae cyanobacterium; assembly: GCA_035298905.1. Taxonomy (GTDB): domain Bacteria; phylum Cyanobacteriota; class Cyanobacteriia; order Cyanobacteriales; family Nostocaceae; genus DATGXB01. The sequence continues at coordinate 19,270 of DATGXQ010000085.1, forward strand.
GTTATATATCTTGTGGCAAATTCGTGAAGTCCTGTTACTAATATTTGCTGCTGTTGTCTTAGCAACTACCTTAAATCGGTTGGCGCGACGCTTTCAAAGTTTAGGGATGAAACGTGGCTTTGCTGTATTTTTGACAGTGACAATTTTTATCGCTGGAGTGATTGGTTTTTTCTGGTTAATTGTGCCACCATTCGCTCAACAATTTCAGGAATTAACTTATAAAGTTCCCCAAGGATTTGAGCGTTTTAATAGTTGGATAGATGAACAAAAAACACACATTCCTCCTCAATTAATTGGATATATTCCTGACCTTAATAGTTTAATTGAACAAGCACAACCTCTAATTAACCGTGCTGTAGGTAGTTCCTTTGCCTTTGTTTCCGGTTCTTTAGAAGTAGTGCTAAAAATCTTATTAGTTCTGGTTTTAACAGGAATGTTTCTAGTCGAACCTCACGCTTATCGAAAAGTATTTGTACGGCTATTTCCCTCATTTTACCGACGGCGTGTTGATGGAATCTTAGATCAATGTGAAGTTTCATTAGAGGGATGGGTAAGAGGTGCTTTTATTGGTGTTTCTGTAGTAGGTTTGATGAGCGTTATAGGCTTGTCAATTTTACGTATCAAAGCAGCTTTAGCACTGGGAATGTTAGCAGGATTTATGAATTTAATTCCCAATTTAGGTCCGACTATGAGCGTGATTCCCGCCATAGCGATCGCGCTACTGGATACTCCCTGGAAATGTGTGGCTGTTTTGATTCTCTACTTTTTCATTCAACAAGCTGAAAGTAATTTTATCACGCCTGTAGTTATGGCGCAGCAAGTTTCATTACTACCAGCAGTTACATTAATCGCTCAACTGTTTTTCGTCACTTTCTTTGGCTTCTTAGGTTTATTTTTGGCACTTCCTTTAACAGTTGTCGCTAAAATTTGGGTGCAAGAAGTTTTAATTAAAGATGTACTTGATCAATGGGGAAAGGAACAAAAACATCATACTGAGTTAGTGGTAGTTAATAGTTCTCTAGATATAAATGTAGAAGTGGTAGACCAAGAAGAATCATAATTCTACCTCATGATTCCTCATACCGATTCATCAAAAGACAGATATAAGGCGCGATTTTGAATTTTGTTGGCGAAGCCTTGCCGAAGGCTATTTTGAATTTTGAATTTTGAATTTTGAATTGGTATCACTCCTTGCTATTTAAAATTTTTCCACTGCCGGACGCAAATCAATTTCTAAAGTCCAAGCTGTAGAATCTTGCTGATATAATGACCAATAAGTTTGCGCGATCGCCTCTGGTGAAAGTAAGGTGTAAGTCTCTCTTTCAATTCCTCTGGTTTGTATTTTGGGAGTGTTAATAATACCATCAATTACTACATGCGCTACGTGGATTCCCTGTGAACCAAATTCTCGTGCCAAAGATTGCGCTAACGCTCTTAAACCAAACTTACCCACAGCCAAAGCCGCAAAACGTGCTGAACCCCGCAAAGCAGCAGTTGCACCAGTGAACAAAATAGTTCCCTGACCTCGTTCTAACATTTTAGGTAAAACCATCTGTGCAGCTAAAAAAGCACCAAAACAATTGACTTTCCAACAATTTTCAAACGATTCTGGTGTCAAATCCAAAATTCCCGCCATTTGAAACGCACCAGCGTTGTAAACTAAAACTTCAGGCGTACCTAGAAGTGAAAATATTTGTGTAAAAGCTAACTGAAGAGATGTAACCGATGTTACATCCGCCGGAATAGCCACGGCATCTCCCCCAGATGCTAAAATCTTGTTTTGAATTTGAGTAAGTTTATCTGCACTCCTAGCTATTAAAGCCACCGTAAAACCCTCACTAGCAAAGCGATGGGCAATAGCAGCACCCAGACCCGGCCCCACACCAACCACCACAGCTATCTTTGCTTGACTCATTTTCTCTCACTCCAGCAACCTTACATCCTAGATTAGCCTATAAAGCAGGGTAAAAAGCATCTGTGCAAGAATGACATTTGTGTATTATACTATAATATAATAATATTACAGAGTAATAAGTAAGACAGGGAAGTCAAAGAGCGATCGCGTAACATAGGCTTAACATATTATTTATGAGGAGGGAATAAAATTGAAACTAAATCAAGTAATTGCTGTTCTACAAACAGTTAAAGCCAATTCCACAAAAGCCAAAACGGCAGTCTATCATCTCATTCAAAAAACTGCACTATTTCAAGGAATTTCTCGCACCTTCCAACCAGTTGATGAAGATGGTTTTGTCTATCCACCAGAAAACCAAGCCTTACAAATGCGAGCAGAAGAATTGCTTACCCAATTTGAGCAAGCTTGCACAGAACTATTTAACTTATCTGCTACTCAAGACTGGTCTAACGCCCAAGCCAAAGCTGATATAGTAGTAGATGGAACTACCATTTTAAGAGAAGTTCCTATATCTTACTTACTATTTCTAGAAAAGCAATTAACCGACATCAAAACCTTTATTTCTTCCCTACCTGTTCTAGATAATAGTGAATCTTGGGTTTTTGACCAACAACAAGAATGCTTTGCCACAGAACCCAAATTCACCACCAAAACCAAAAAAATCATGAAGCCAGTCGTTTTATATGAAGCGACCAAAGAACACCCAGCACAGGTAAAAGAATCATTTGAAGATGTACCCGAAGGAACTTGGAGAACAGTCAAATTTTCTGGTGCAATTTCTCAAGCCAGACAAAACGAATTACTCAGAAGAGTAGATAAATTAACTCAAGAAGTAATTTTTGCTAGAGAACAAGCCAACAGTTTAGAAGTCACCCAACAAAACCAAGTAGCCAGATCAATTTTCGGCTACTTGTTTGCACCGACAAATTTACGCTAAAATAAAAAAGGAGCGCAAGTTTAGTTTTAGGTAGACGGAGAGATTTGTAGGTTCGACTCCTACTCCCCTGAAATTTTTTAACAGGGGATAGCCAAACGGTAAAGGCACTCCTGAAACCATCAGTATTAAGATTTAGCTTTAGATTATTGCTCCAGACTTAACGTAAACATTCACCTTCTGCATCGACCTCTGTAAATTAACGTTCGCGGTACACGGGTTCAAATCTCGTCCGAGGGTCTTCCATCTTCCCTCGGTAGTTTAGCGGAAAAACACCACGACTTGAAGATTAAATTTACAGAAACCGGAAATTAACTAGGCAGAAATCGTGAACCAAAGCTGAAAGCTGAAAACTTTTAGTTTCCAACCCTCCAGTTACGGACAACAACTGGAGGGCTTTAAATTAATATAGATACATCAGAATTCAGGAGTTAGGAGAAGGGTAAAATTTAAACCCTCTTTGTCAAAAACTAATCTTTAATTAACCCCTCTAAAGCCACAAAAATATCATTAGTTAATTCACTCGTTCCCTGTCTCAAAGCTTGTCTATCTCCCTGACACTTTTCCCATCTTTCAGTCACATAAATAGGTTCTCCTATTGTTATTTTCACCTGACGCAAACCTAAACGCGGTCTTCCGGGTAAAGTAGAATCTTTAATCCGCGAAAGCATATCATACATTAATAAAGCTGTTTCCGCAAATCTTTCTGCCGTCGGTTTTTCTAAGATATAATCAGCAGTCACAGCCACAAAACTTTCTACTATTCTCATGTGCTGCATTCTTAAATCGGCTTCCTCTGCTATCCAGTCAGCTAACCCCCGTTGAAAGGGTGATAATTTTTGAATATCTGGTATATCTTCCCGATAAATGTAATTCCATCCCGCTTCTTCTAACCGCCGACATCTATCAATATAATTACCTTGTGCTTCTACACCAAAATAGCTTTCAGAAATTTTTAAACCTGTGTCCATTAAACGGTGTAATCTGGTAATTAATACTTCGTTGGGTGTACCTTCTGGGGTAATTTCTGGTAAATTTTGATGATAGAACCGACGATAAAATTCTTCCATTTCGGAAATGAGATATTCAGCTAAACGGAAAAGTCGTTGATATAAAGTCTCTTGTAGTGTTTTTCCTGTTTGGTCAATTTCTAAAACTTCCAAACCACAAGCAGCTTCTAATTTACTAATCAACCATTCGATTTTTTGCCAAGGTGGGTTAACGTAACTATATCTAATACCTATAGGAACAATATAAACTTTCTCGGAACGGTTGGCTTTTTTTATATCTTCTACACACCAAAAACCCAATTGTGAAACACCAGGTTCTAAAGGACTAACTATCTCATTATGTCCATTTGTTCCCCCTTCTGGTGCAATTGCTATGGGCATTTTAGCATTAGCAAATAATTCTCTAGCGGTTTGAATAGCGTTTCTGTCCGCACGTCTTCCCCGTCGAATGGGTACAC